>DATCJU010000057.1:0-23519 GCA_036562635.1 Pseudonocardiaceae bacterium | reverse complement strand
CCAACGCCCCACGCACGTTGATCACAACCTCGGGAAACCCGGGCATTGGCGCCGGGACGGGATCACTGTCCTGGGTGGACAGACGGGTGATCTCGTGGTTCTCCGCGTGCACGATCGGATGGCGGGACAGGAGGGCCAGCCCGTACCGGCGGCGGGGCTGCCCCGGAGCGGGCGGGTCCAGGTCGTAGATCGGGGCGAAGAACACCGTCATGTCCAGCATCCGGGCCAGTTCGGCGGCCTGGTCCTGCCAGTCGCTGCGTTCGCCCCAGTGGACGTCGACCTCCTGCAGCCCGACCACGTCGGCCCCGGTGGCCTCGATGGCCCTGGCGGTGCGGGCCAGGTCGAGCCGGCCGTCCGCGCCGATACCGGTGTGGATGTTGTAGCTGGCCACCCGAAGCGGCACGTGTCGTCCCGCCGGTGCGGCGCCGTGGTCGGCGGCAGGCTCGGCCGCGGCCGGGGCGGCCAGGGTCAGCAGCCCGGCCAGCACGAGCGTGAACACGGTCGTACGAGAACGGTGCACCAGACCTCCTGGACGGGTGGACCCGGACCGGTGTCCGCCGAGCACCGGGCACGGCGGACACCGGAAGGGGTTCAGTGCGAGTACCCCAGGCCGTGGCCGTACGGATACAGCACGGCGTCGGGCTGCCCGGCCACCGGAACGGTGACCGGCAGTCGCCCGGTGGGCGCGACCTCACCGAAGAGCACGCGCACCGCGGCGTCGAGCGACACCCGCTGGAACGAGTAGGTGGCCAGGTACACGGGGACGTCGGGGAAGTGGGCGATGTCGTAGGGGTCGCGCACCGCGACCACCACCACCGGCTTGCCCGTCGCCTGCAGTGCCCGGACCAGCCGTTGCTGACCGGAGTCGGCCCAGGCCTTGCTGGTCACCGCCACGACCAGGTCCGCACCACCCGCACGGGCCACCGCCTCGTCGATGAGCTGCTGGCTCGGGGCCAGGCCGGTGGGGTGGACGGTGACCGTGGCGCCACGCGCCTCCAGCTCCTCGGCCACGTACTGCGGTGCCGGGGTCTCCGGCGCGCTCCAGCCGGTGACCAGCACGTTCCGCGGCTCGCGCGTGAGCGGGAGCAGCTCGCCCTCGTTGCGGACCAGGGTGACCGTGCGGTCGCTGATCTCCTGTGCCGTGGCCAGGTGCTCGGGTGCGCCGACCAGATCCGGCAGGGCCTCGGGATCGACGAACGGCTCGTCGAACAGGCCGAGCTTGAGCTTGAGCCACAGGACCCGGTAGACGGACTCGTCGATGCGCTCCTCCGTCAGCTCGCCGCGGTGTACCGCGTCGAGCACCGCGTGATAGGCCACCTCGATGCTCGGAGGCTTGAGCAGCAGGTCCGCACCGGCCTTGAGGGCCAGCACCGGAATCCGGTCGTCGCCGTACTTCTGCCGGACCCCGGCCATGCCGAGCGAGTCGGTGATCACCACGCCGTCGAAGCCGAGTTCCTTGCGCAGCAGACCGGTGATGACCGGCCAGGACAGGGTGGCCGGGGTCCCGGAGGGGTCCAGTGCCGGGACCACCAGGTGCCCGGTCATGATCGCGTCGATTCCGCTGTCGACGGCCGCCCGGAACGGCAGCAGGTCGACCTGCTCCAACTCCTCCCGGCTGTGCTGGATCACCGGCATGCCGGTGTGGCTGTCCACGGTGGTGTCCCCGTGACCCGGGAAGTGCTTGGCGGTGGCGACCACCCTGGCCTGCTCGTAGCCGATGGACTGCGCGGCGATCAGCTCGGCGACCAGCTCGGGGTCCTCGCCGTAGGAACGGGCACCGATCACCGGGTTGGCCGGATTGACGTTGACGTCGCCGACCGGTGCGTAGTTCTGGTGGATGCCCATCGCGCGCAGCTCGGTGCCCCCGATGCGCGCGGCCTCCTGGGCGGCCTGCCGGTCGCGGGCCGCGCCCAGGGCCATGTTCCCGGGGAACTGGGTGGCGGGCGGACCCACCCGGTACACCACGCCGTACTCCTGGTCGATGCTGACCAGGACGGGGATCGGGACGCGTTGACCGACCGCGGCTCGTTGCAGACCGTTGGAGAGTTCGGCGATCTGTCTCGGGTTCTGGGTGTTACCGGCCCAGGCGAAGTAGACGACACCGCCCAGGTGGTACTTCTCGATCAGCTGGGCGGCGTTGTCCACCCCGTGCGCCGCCCGGTTGGCGGCGACCGACTGCGGGTCGGTCTCGGCGGTGATGTCGGCGGCGGCGCCGTAGACGTAGGTGACGAACAGCTGCCCCACCTTCTCCTCCAGCGTCATCCGCTGGATGGTGTTGGTCAGCCAGCCGTGTGCCGCCTCGTTGCCCGGCCCGCCGAGCCGGAAGGGCAGTTCCGGCTGGGATGCTGCGGGTGGGACGTCGTTCGATGCGCTGGCGGAGGTGAGGTCGGGGGTGAGAGCGAGGGTGCTCGCACCGAGCGCCACGGCGGCGAGCAACCCGGTGAGCCAGCGGCCACCACGTGTCTGCAGCGGGGACATCGACTCTCCTGCGGGGGACGATCGCTGGCAGGAGAACCTAACGAAAAGATCGTTTCACATTCCACACCCGGTGGGTCACGTTCGGTGACCGGAAATGCGGGGGGATCACCGGCTCCGGGGCGGGCCCCGGCAGTACCGTGTGCCAGGAACGACCGTGCTGACCTGCGGCGTCGCCAGGAGACACCGGAAGGAGCCGACGTGTGGGGAGTGGTTTCCCGACCCCGTCCCC
The DNA here is from genome assembly GCA_036562635.1 of Pseudonocardiaceae bacterium. GTDB lineage: Bacteria > Actinomycetota > Actinomycetes > Mycobacteriales > Pseudonocardiaceae > DATCJU01. The sequence continues at coordinate 20,812 of DATCJU010000057.1, read as the reverse complement.
GCTCCGCTGCGTGTTCATACGATCGGTTGTTCCGATGTTCGGACGACGGATTCCCGGGGCGTGCCCCGGTGAACCTGCTGTGCGGCGCGTGGGTCAGCATGTTCCGGCGTGTGACGAGCTGACCGGGGGTGGCGTTGCTCCTGCCGGCCGCGGCGCGGTATCCCCGACGTGGTCGGCGCGCCCCGGGACCTGACGGCACACGCCGGGCTTCGGGCAACGGCCGCCCGGGGTTCCGGTGGGCGCGTTGCACCATCTGGGGTAGTGCCCGGACGACGAGGAGTGGGAGACACATTGGCGCAGAGGGTCACCGTTGTGCTGGTCGACGACATCGACGGCTCGAGGGCCGACGAGACGGTGTCGTTCATGCTCGACGGCGTCGCCTACGAGATCGACCTGTCGGCGGCCAACGCCGCACGGCTCCGTGAGGCCCTGGCCGACTACGTGGCGCGAGCACGCCGACTGTCCCGCACGAGGCGGGGTGTGACAGCCACCAACGGCGCGGTGCCGTCCCAGCGCACCGGTCGCGGCGGAGCGGGTGCCACGCGGCGCTCCCGGCAGTCGGTTCCCCGGGAGGCGGAGGCCTCGGCCCCGCCGGAGCCCACGCCGGCCCAGGAGGCCCCGGCGGCACCCGCCGCACCGGAACCGGTCGCCGCCGCGCCCGCGCCGTCCACGCCGGTACCTCCGCCGGCCGTGCCGCTGCCGCAGTTCTCCGCCGCGGCGGAGGGACCCCGCGCCCCCGAGTTCACCCTGCCCTGGCGTCGCTCGAACAACGGTCGTCGGTGACTTCCCCGTGCCGTTCCCGTGGGCACGCCCCGGTTGGGGTGTGCCCACGGGAACGACGAGCGGGGGACCGGACGCCCCGTCGTCAGTCGGCCGCCAGGGCGGACACCACCGAGGTCCGGGCGGCGCGCCGGGCGGGCAGGACGGCGGCACCGAGTGCGGCCACCAGCGTCACCAGCACCAGAACAGCCAACTGGGTGTAGGGCACGGTCAGCGGCACCGAGATCTTCTCGTTCGACAGTGCCGTGGTCGTCACCCACGCGCCGATCCCACCGAGGGTGAGCCCCAGGACGACACCCATCAGGCTCATCAACACCGCCTCGACGAACAGCATCAGCCGCAGCTGGCCCCGGGTCAGGCCCAGCGCCCGCAACAGGGCGGACTCCCGGGTGCGTTGCAGCACCGAGAGGGTGAGCGTGTTCGCGATACCGAACAACGCGATCACCACCGCCATCGCGAGCAGCGCCCACACCAGGGCGAGCAGCTGGTCCACCTGCTTGCTCATCTCCTGCGCGCTGTCCGCCTCGCTGATCACCTGGGCGACCGGTATCGGATCGGTGACCCGCTCCACCGCGGCGCGTCCCGCGCCTGCGTCCACACCGTCCCGCAGGTCGACCAGGACGCTGTGCACGCCCTCGACACCCGGGATCATCCGGCGGAAGGTGTCCAACGAGACGATCGCCATGTGCTGCTGATCGTCGGAGTGGAGGGCGGCCACACGCAGTGTGTGCTCCTGCTCGTCGGCGGTGAGCCGCACCTGGTCCCCGACACCGATCCCGGCCTCGGCGGCCGCCTCACTGGCGAGCGACACCGTGCCCGGCTCCAGTCGGCGCAGCTCGCCCTCGACCATCGTGATCTCGAGCATCGAGGGGGGCGTGACAGGGTCGATGCCCAGCAGCAGGCCGCTGTGTTCCCCGAGCATGACCGCGCCCTCGACGATGGGGACCGCCAGCTCCACCTCGGGCAGGGCGCTCAGCTGGCCGGGGAGCGAGTCCGGCAGGTTCACGTCCCACACCGAGGACACCACCTGCACGTCGGTCGGGAACTCCTCCCGGAGGGCCTGGGCGACCGCCTGCTTGACGGAATGGGCCGCCACGGTCGCCATGGTCACGATGGTCACCCCGACCAGCAGTGCCGAGGTGGTGGCCGCCGTGCGCCGCGGGTTGCGCCCGGCGTTCGTGGCGGCCAGCCGAGCCGGCACCCCGAACAGCGCGGTGGGCAGCGGACCGAGCAGCCGGTTCAGCGGCCCCACCACGACCGGGCCGAGCGCGACGACCGCGATCAGCAGCGCCGCCGTGGCCACACCGGCGATCAGCAGGGATCCCTCGCCGGAGGCCCGGTTGGCCAGCACGGCGAGCGCGACACCGCCGAGAGCGAACACCACGGCCGTGATGCGCCGCAGCCATCCGGTGCGGGCCACCTCCTCCGCGCTGTCCGGCAGGGTGCGCAACGCGGCGATCGGCGGCACCCGGGTGGCACGCCAGGCCGGCAGCACCGCCGAGGCGACGGTGACCAGCACACCGGTGAGCATCCCGACCAGCACGGTCTGCCCGGTCAACGGCAGGCGGATCGAGTCCCGTATCCCCTCGCCCTCCAGCACGGCCAGCCCCGCCTGCAGCGCGGCGGACAGGCCCAGTCCCGCGGCCAGCCCCACCGCGGACGCCACCAGCCCCATGACCAGGGCCTCGAGCAGCACGCTGCGGAACACCTGTCCGCGTCCGGCGCCGATGCAGCGCAGCAGCGCCAGTTCCCGGGTGCGCTGGGTGAGCAGGATGGTGAAGGTGTTGTGGATGACCATCGCGGCGACCACCAGGGCCAGGGCCGCGAAGCTCAGCAGGACCTGGGTGAAGCCCGAGGCCGCCTGCCCGGCGAGCGACTCCAGCTGCATCCGGATGAACTCGTCGCCGGTGAGCACCTCCAGGTACGGCTTGCCCAGGGCCGCGCGCACCCGGTCGGCCAGCACGGCCGGATCCACCCCGTTCGCGGCGATGACGGCGATCTCACCGACGGACCAGTTCTCGACACCGAGCGAGTCCAGGGCCTCGGGACGGAGCGCGATCTGGTCGGACAGGTAGAGCATCCCGCGCTGGGGGGCCTGCTGGAAGATGCCCGACACGGTGAAGGAGTGTCGGTTCCCTTCCCCGTCGAGCAGCTCGAGCTGCCGGCCCACCGTCAGGTCGTGGGCCGTGGCGATCCGCTGGGAGATCCCCACCTCGGTGTCGCTCTGCGGCAGGCGCCCTTCCACCGTGTCCATCGGGACCAGCCGGTCGTCACCGGGCAGGACCACGGCGGCTGCCTGGGTCGCCTTCCCCTTGGGGTTCAGGTAGTGCGTGAGGGCGGACGTGCGGACCTCCGCCGAGTCCACCCCGTCGACACGGCGCACCGTGTCCAGCTGGGTGACAACGACCTTGTTCGGTTCCTCCTCCTCGTCCGGTATCGGGATGTCATCCGACAGGCGTACCAGGACGTCCACGTTGCGGGCCTGCCGGGCGAACGAGTCCTCCATGTCGGCCTGGATCGCGTCCCCCAGCACCAGGGTGCCGGTGACGAAGGCGACGCCGAGCACGATCGCCGCGGACGACAGCAGCAGGCGGGTGGCTCGGGCACGCACTCCGGCCAGGGTGCTGCGCAGCATCACGCCCCCAGGTCCTTCAGCGCGGCCAGCACCGAGTCGGCGGTCGGTCGTTCGATCTCACCGGCGAGCCGGCCGTCCGCCAGCAGCACCACCCGGTCCGCGTAGGAGGCGGCGACGGGATCGTGCGTCACCATGATCACGGTCTGTTCGAGCTCGCGGACCGAGGTGCGCAGGAAACGCAGCACCTCCGCCCCGGACCGGGAGTCGAGGTTGCCGGTGGGTTCGTCGGCGAACACCACGTCGGGCCGGGCAACCAGGGCGCGGGCACAGGCCACCCGCTGCTGCTGGCCGCCGGAGAGCTCGTTGGGCTTGTGCTTCAGGCGCGACTCCAGCCCGGTCACCTTGATCACGGTGTCGTACCACCGGCGGTCCGGCTTGCGGCCGGCCAGCTCGAGACCGAGCAGGATGTTCTGCTCGGCGGTGAGGGTGGGCAGCAGGTTGAACGACTGGAAGATGAATCCGATGCGGTCCCGCCGGAGTCGGGTGAGTTCCCGGTCGCTCAGACCGGTCAGCCGGGTCTGTCCGATGTGGACCTCTCCGGAGTCCAGGGTGTCCAGACCGGCCAGGCAGTGCATCAGCGTCGACTTGCCGGAGCCGGAGGGGCCCATGATCGCGGTGAACTGACCGGCGGTGAAGTCCACGCTCACCCCGTCGAGTGCCCGGACCGCGGTCTCACTCGATCCGTAGGTCTTCACCAGGTTGCGGGCGGACACCGCGACCCGGGCCTTCGGTAGACGGGAGTCGGGCAGAGTCATCGGCGATGTCGGCATGTGTGTTCCTGTTCGCGGTCGGATTGCGCGGAATCGGTCGGAACGCTAACGATCACCGACCTCGCCGGACATCGCCGTCAGGGCTGTTCCTGCCCCCCTTCCCGCGGTGGACCTCGGGGTGAGGACGATCCACCGTACGGCTGAGTCGTGGGTCATCCTCCAGGCGGAGCGGCCTCGGGGGTCGACCCCGGGTGTTCCCGGAGCACCGACTCCTGCCACCGCACGATCACCGCCCGGGTGACGAGGTAGAGCACGCAGGCGTTCAGCACGTGCCACAGGAAGTGGGTGCCGGTGGCGAACCCGGAACACACCGCCGCGTCGACCGCGCGCAGCAACAGCGACACCGCGAACACCCCACCCGCGAGCACCAGCATCCGGCCGTACCGGGCCCGGGAGGCGTCCCGGGAGAGCGCCAGCGCCCCACCCAGGACGAGCATCCCGACCAGCGCCGGCAGGTAGGAGCCGGAGCCCCGACCGATCAGCGGGCCGACGGCGGTCGACACCAGCAGGGAGAACACCAGGAACGCCGGGAAACCCCACCACGCCCGGCTCCAGCGCACACCCCAGAACCAGTGCAGGTAGCACACCACGTAGAAGTGGGTGAACAGGGCGATCGGCACCACGTCCAGCAGCGCCGACCAGGCCCGGGCCACGGTATGGAAGGCGAAACTGCCCAGCCCGATCAGCACCAGGATCGTGATCAGCGCGGTGACGCTGGTCGGAACGGGGGTACCGCCGGGGCGGTTCCGGCGGGCGAGGAACCACAGGAGGAACGCGGCGAGCAGGAAGGCCAGGTTGGTGGCGGCGTTGACCGGCTCGGACCAGAACTCCGGGCCGGTGCGCTCGCAGTAACTGTCGACGTGGGCGTTCCAGTCCACCGATACCGTCCTCGTTCCTGCTCGTGTGGCATACCGCCGATCACCGCACCACGCAACCGTCCTGCTGGTTCACTCCGTCCAGCAGGGGAGAACGCGACATCACGGCACGACAGGAGGCGGTGGTGCGACGGGTACTGGCCGGGCTGGTGGCGGTACTGGCCCTGACGGGGTGCGCGGGCCGGGCCGACTCGGGGACGGGCCCGGTGGACCCGGACCGGCCCACGGAGGCATCCGTGCAGCCGGTGCCGTCCGACGGACTCGGACCCACCGGTGAACCGGAGGAGCCGGTGGCCGGCCTGGTGGACGTGCGGGCACGCCCCTGGGATCGGGCCGAGCCGATCGAGGACGGGCGGGCGGTGCGCCTGCACTGGGCGGGTGGCCTGCCGGCCTGCGACGGCCTGGACCGGGTGGAGGTGGCGGAGCACCCGGACATGGTGGTGCTCACCCTGTACGTGGGCACGGTGCCCGACGCAGGGCCCTGCCCGGAGATCGCGGTGTTCCGGAGCACCGAGGTGCGGCTGACCACCCCGTTGGGGGATCGGCGGATCGTCGACGGTGCGGCCTGAGCCTCATCACGTCCGGTGCAGGACGCGGTGCGCGTTCACCGGCCCGCACCGCGCCCTGCACCACAGGATCAGACGTGGTCGACCAGCGCCATCGCACCCATCTGGTGCGCGCAGTGCGCGCAGCAGAAGAACCTGCCGTCGGCCTCCACCCCGTGTCCGATCACCCGCACCTTGCAGTGCTCGCAGATCGGTGCCATGCCCTGGATGGCGCACTCGAAACAGTCGTAGGTGTGCACCGCGCCCTGCGCGTGGATCTCGAAGCTGCCGTAGTAGTCGTTGCCACAGGTCTCGCACCGGGCCATGGAACGGACCCTCCTCGATTCACCCCGTCGTCGCTTCTTCTCGAGCAGGGTGCGCCGGGGTGTCGGGGCCGGCAACCGCGGCCGACACGGGTGAGTGGCCTCGTCCGGCGGCACGGGAGCAGGACGGGCGGGACGGCCTCACCCGGTGATCCGGCCGGTCCTGTCGCCCGGCTCAGCGGTCATGGGGCCTGGGACCCGGCCGGTGCTTGTCGCCGTTGTCCTTCGGACGGTGCTTCTTCTTCGTGGGGGGCTCGTTCTTCTTTTTCTTCGCGGGAGGCGCGGGAGGTGCAGGGGCCTGGGTGGTGGTCGGCGGCACGGCCGGTGTGGTGACGGACGTCGGCGGCAGGGCGGCCTCCGTCTCCACCATGGCGGCGACGTCCCGGGACGTGGTGGGGGTGAGACTTCGGATCTCGGCCGGCTTCGCCGGGGTCCGAACGTTGCTGGGCAGGGCGAGGCTCATCAGGCCGCCGATACCCAGGGTCGCTGCGATGAGTCCACCCGCGGTCAGGGCGGTTCTCCGGTTCAGGGCTTCTCCTCCGCGGTCTGGTGTGCACCGTTTCGGGGGTCGTGCAGACGCCACGTGCACGTCCACCCCCTGGGTGGGGTCGACCCACTTCTGTCGAGTGTTACTCCGACCCAGTGATCGACACACGTCGCGTGATCGAAAGTGTTGACGCTGCGCTGTGGGGAACGGTTGCATGACGACGCTCCGTGCCGGTCGACGGAGCCGGGTTCCCCGCGGTGGTCGTCCGCGTCGGGACGCACACCGGAACGGGCCGCGGTGCCAGGCGCCGTCGGCCACCGGCTGGTGTCCGCGTACCTGCGAACGGGGAGGAACGTCCGTGCCCGTACCCGAGGACCATGCGCTCGACCGGGTGTCGTTCGACCGGCGACGGCTGTTGGCGGGTCTGGGCCTGCTCGGTGCCGCAGCGCTCACCTCCGGTCTGCCTGCACCGGCGCTCGCCGCGCCCGGTGAACCACACAGCCCGTTCGACCTGCACTTCCGTCTCACCCACCAGTACCGGCCGTTCGCGCTGATCGCGCCCGGGTTCGAGCAGTTCGACACCGCGGTGCCGGGTGCCGTCGGTGCGCTGTCCGGCACCGGGTTCCGTCCGGAGCGCGGCGGACTGCGGTTCACCGCGGGAGAGAGCAGCGCCCACGCCGATCACCTGGTGCGTACCGGCGTGGGCCCCCGCGCCCCCCACGCCTCGGTGCTCGTGGAGGTGGCGCGGCTCGATCCCGGCGGTGCCGTGTTGGCCGGGCTGGTGGCCGACGACGCCCGCAGGGTGCTGGCCCGCTACGACGGCGCCGCCGGCCGGGCGAGCATCGAGGTGACGGTGGACGGGCGGACGACCGTGGTGCGCACGGCACCCGTCCAGCTGCACGCCCCGTTCCGCTTCGCCTTCGTCGTCAACGAGAACGCGGTGACCGTGCTGGTCGACCCCACCGGCACCGGTACCGGCTGGACGCCGCTGGTCACGGAACGCGCCGGTGTGTCCGCGCTGGTGGATCTACGTGATCCCCAGGTGCTCGGGCGGCACGGGTACGGCTTCGGCGCCTCCGGGGACGGGGAGGTGGTGCTGGGCCGGGTACAGGCCGGCTACTTCGGGCAGGCCGGGCTGCGCGACCCGCACGTGGTGCAGACCGCCGAGGGGCGCCCGTACATCCGGGACGGAAAGCTGTACCTGACCTTCACCTGCGCCGGCCTGGGGTTCTTCCAGCAGGCGCACTGGGGGGTGTTCCGCCTCGACCTGGCCGACCCGACCCGGCTGGAGCAGGTGTCCCAGCTCTTCTTCACCCGGGACGGGCTGGTGCTGGGCGACCACGCCGGGCAGATCGTGGTGGACGAACGCAACGAGCGGTTCGTCGTGCTGGTGAGCTCCTGGGGTGACTTCGCCTTCCGCGGGGTGCACGTCCGACACGCGACGACCTCGGCCGACGTGCTGTCCGGGGTGCACGTGATCCCCACGGAACGGCTCGCCCTGCCCACCGCGCTCGACTCCTGGGACCCCGCGCTGACCCTGATCGACGGGCGGTGGCACCTGGGCTTCGTGGAGAGCCCGGCGCAGGAACCGGCGTTCGTCTTCCACCCGGCACTGGCGGTGGCGCCGCGCGGCGCGGACTACCACGAGGGACTGCAGCTGGTGGGGGCGGACCTGTCGGTGGACCAGACCGAGGGCTGCATCCTGCAGCGGGTCGGGCGGGACTGGTACCTGCTGGCCAGCGACGGGGACGCCCGGCAGTACCGCGTGTACGACCTGGGCATGCGTTTCCTGGGCACCCTGGACGCCCCGTACCGCACCAACATCCCGCATCCGCAGATCGTTCCGGTGCCCGCACGGGGCGGCACCGAGTGGTGGATGGTCACCTTCGACGGGACCCAGTACGCCGAACCGGTGCTCGGGTACGGCGGCCACGGCGACGTGCTGATCATGCGGCACGGCTGAGCGGGACCACTCGGCCAGGTGATGTGGGCTCCCGGTGCCGTCGGACGAATTCCTACCGCGCGGCCTGGTTTGTCACGAGTCGATCGGGTCGGCCGGTCAGGGGAGGACGATGATCCGTACGGTGGCACCGGGGCCGCTCCACCGTGTGTCAGGAGGAGGAATGTTCTGATGAGCCGGACAGTGCCGGCGTTGGTTCTGCTCGCTGCCGTGCTCGGCGTGGGACTCAGCGGTTGCGCGGGCGAGCGGTCCACGGCGTCCGGAGGTGACACGACGACCCCGGTGTCCACCGAGAAGCCGGTGGAGGGCACGTCACCGGACGAGGACGTCCCCGGTGAGAAGACGACGGAAGCGGACGAGGACGAGGGAACCGAGGACACGGGCACGAAGGGCTCGGGTACCACGGGCAAGGAAGGAACGGGGTCCGACGACACGTCCACGGGCACGTCGGACACGTCCGGAGGGGTTTGTCCGCCGGAGCAGGTCGGACTCATGATCGGCCCGGTGGAGGGCGCGGCGGGCAGCCGCGGGACCGTGATACGGATCACCAACATCGGTGAGAAGTCCTGCCGGGTGCCCATGATCCACAAGCTGCAGTTCCAGCGGGGCGGGACCGCCCTGCCCACCAAGTACCGGGACCAGTCCGACCCCGACGAGTGGGAGGCACTCCCGCCGCTGCTTCCCGGGCGGTCGGCCGAGGTGCAGCTGGTGTGGCCCGCGATGGAGGGTGACGGTTCCAGCGACTGCGGGACGACTCCCGAGACGCTCGGGGTCGTGCTGAAGCCCGGGGCGAAACCCAAGGACGTCGCGTGGCCGTACGGTGCCGCCTGTGACGGCGGGCGTATCACGGTCATCCGGTACCAGATGGACTGACCTTCCGCTCCTACGGCCGTGGTGGCCGGTGCCGGTGTCGATGGTCTGGGGGAGCATCGGACGCCGACATCGGCCACCGTCCGTCGGCGCCGCGGTGCGGCCCCCGTTCCGCTCGGTGCCCGTCTCGCCGCGACTGTCCCCCGCCCCGTGTCGGGTGTGGTTCGGCGCTTCCGGAGGTTCCGGTCTCCTCCACCCCTCGAACACGTGAACACGGTCGCCGCCCGGTGTGCCGAGGCCCGGCGACTCCTAAGGGGCGCGGACCGCCGGCCGATCCACGTGCCACCTGACCGGAGCAGTGTCTGTTCCGGGACACGCGATGCACCGCGAGCGGTGATGCAAGCGCTTCCACGGTGCTTCGGAAAGGATCAAGAAAGGTCTTCCCCGATCGGGTGTCACCGCAGTTCACAAAGACGCCATCGGGGGATGCGCTCCTGATACCGTTTCCATCCACCCGCGGTGTTGCGGGGAGAGGCTGCTCACGCGCCACTGCACGGCGCCACCGGTTCGACCGACGGGGGAGCTGCTGCTCCGCGACGGACCGCTCCGCCGGGCCGCGGAGCGGACGGGGCGCAGGGGGCAGATGGGGAGGCGAGTGCGTATGCCACCGCGGGGCAGAAGGGCACCGGTGACCCTCGACGACGTCGCCGCGCTGGCGGGGGTGTCCCGGACCACCGCCTCCCGGGTGATGAGCGGGTCCCCGCAGGTCCGGCCGGACACCCGGCGCTCCGTGGAACGAGCCGCCGCCAAGCTCGGCTACGTGCCCAATCGTGCGGCGCGTTCCCTGGTGACCGGACGGACGGGCACGGTCGGCCTGGTGTTGGCCCGATCGGCGTCGACGGTGTCCGCCCCGTCGCTGCTCACCGACCTGGCGTACCACGTCAACCGGGCCCTGGCTGGTGCGGACATCCAGCTGGTGCTGTTCCTGGTCGAGGAGCCGGAGGACCACGAACGTCTGCTGCGGCACGCCGCCTCCGGGTACATCGACGGGGCGTTGGTGTTCCCGCCCTGTCACGACGACCGGCTCGTGGAGCGGCTGCGCGAGGCGGACGTGCCGTTCGTGCTGGGCGGCCGGTCGCCCGCGCCGGACCGCGTGCAGGCCTACGTGGACTTCGACAACGTGCACGGCGCCATGGCTGCGGTGCAGCATCTGTTGTCCTGCGGACGGCGGCGGATCGGGGTGTTGGCCGGACCGGAGGACCACCCGGCGGTGGTGGACCGGCTCGCCGGCTATCGGAAGGCGCTGGCCGGCGCCGGGCGCGTCGACGAGGAGCTGGTGGTGCGGGCCGGTGGCGAACTCGGGAGCAGCGAGACCGCGATGCACGAGCTGCTCCGGCGGTGCCCGGATCTCGACGCGGTGCTGACCACCACCGACCTGCTGGTCGTGGGGGCGATGCGCGTGTTGCGGGCCACCGGGAGGCGGGTGCCGCAGGACGTGGCGGTGGTGGCGTTCGACGACGGCGGGATGCTGGCGCTGCTGGAGCCGGGGCTGACCCGGGTGACCCAGCGGTTGGACCTGATGGCCCGGGAGATGGTGCGACTGTTGCTGGACCAGCTCGCCGGGGAACGGACGGCCCGGGTCGCGGTGGTGTTGGAACCCGAGCTGGTCGTCGGTCGGACCACCTAGCCACGGAACGGTGTCTCGGGCACGATGCGGGGTTCGTGCCCGCGCCGACGGCTGCGCCGTGTCTGCCGTCGTGCGGTGGTTCCGGATGTGCCGGGCAGGCGGGCCGGTGGCCCCGGGTAGCGTGGCCGCCCGGCGTGTCACGGGAGCCGCGGAGGGGGTTCACCCTCTGGTAGCGCTTCCATACGTAACGCATTCTCGGAGTGCGGAAATCGGGACCTTTGCCTCTTGTCCAGCGGCAACGCATGAGTTCTGCCGGTCAGGCCCCACTGGTAGCGTTTTCACCGAACTACTCGATCAGGTGAAAGGGGCGTGCATGGCGAGCCAGGTGCCGTGGTGGCGGGACGCGGTGATCTACCAGGTCTACATCCGCAGCTTCGCCGACGGTAACGGGGACGGCATCGGGGACATCGCCGGTATTCGGCAGCGGTTGCCGTACCTGCGTGACCTCGGTGTGGACGCCCTCTGGATTAACCCGTGGTACCCGTCGCCGATGGCCGATGCCGGCTACGACGTGGCCGACTACACCGACATCGAGCCGATGTTCGGCACGCTGGAGGAGGCCGAGGCGATGATCGCCGAGGCCCACGAGCTGGGCCTGCGGGTCATCCTGGACCTCGTCCCCAACCACACCTCGGACCAGCACCCCTGGTTCCAGGCGGCGTTGGCGGCCGGGCCGGGCTCCCCCGAGCGGGAGCGCTACATCTTCCGGCCGGGGCGCGGTCCGAACGGTGAGGAGCCGCCGAACAACTGGCAGTCCTACTTCGGGGGGCCGGCGTGGAGCCGGGTCACCGAGTCTGACGGCACTCCCGGCGAGTGGTACCTGCACCTGTTCGCCCCCGAGCAGCCCGACCTGAACTGGAACCACCCCGAGGTGGCCGAGGAGTTCCGGCGCATCCTGCGGTTCTGGTTCGACCGCGGGGTCGACGGCTTCCGTATCGACGTGGCCCACGGCATGGTCAAGGAGCCCGGCCTGCCCGACCTGGTGGTGGGCGAGGACGGCACGCTCCGCCCGGCGGACGGCATGCCGCACCCGTTCCGCGACCAGGACGGGGTGCACGAGATCTACCGCGACTGGCGGCGGATCGCCGACGAGTACCCGGGGGAGCGCACCTTCGTCGCCGAGGCCTGGGTGGAGCCGCTGTCCCGACTCGCCCGCTACGTGCGCCCCGACGAGCTGCACAGCACGTTCAACTTCCCCTACCTGACCGCCCCCTGGCAGGCCGACGCGCTGCGCAAGGTCATCGACGAGACGATGGAGACCTTCGGTGCGGTCGGTGCCCCGTCCACCTGGGTGCTGTCCAACCACGACGTGTGCCGGCACGTCACCCGTTACGGGTACCGCGACGGCATCATGAACGGGACCGACTTCATCAAGCAGGGTGAGCTCGACCTGGAGCTGGGCACCCGTCGGGCGCGGGCGGCCGCGCTGTTGATGTTCGCGCTGCCCGGCAACGCCTACGTCTACCAGGGCGACGAGCTGGGCCTGTGGGAGGTCGAGGACCTGCCGGACGAGGTGCTGCAGGACCCGAAGTGGGAGCGCTCCGGGCACACCGACCGCGGGCGGGACGGTTGCCGGGTGCCCATCCCGTGGTCCGGAGGCACCTCGCCGTTCGGCTTCGGCCCCGAGGGCAGCACGCCGTGGCTGCCGATGCCGGTGGAGTGGAAGTCGTTGACCGTCGAGGTCCAGGACGGCGACCCGGACTCGATGCTGGAGCTGTACCGCTCGGCGCTGCGTATCCGGCGGGAGCACCCCGCCCTCGGCGACGGGACGTTCCAGTGGGAGGACTCCCCGCAGGACGTGCTGGTGTTGCGTCGGGAGCCCGGCTTCTGCTGCGCGGTCAACCTCTCCGACGCGCCGGTGGCGCTGCCGCCGCACGAGGAGGTGCTGCTCGCCAGCGGGCCGTTGACCGACGGGCAGTTGCCGCCGGACACCGCCGTGTGGCTGCGCGTGGCGTGAGTTGACGCCCGGCCTGGGCGTGTCGTCGCGGGCCGGCCGGAACCCGGATCCCGACGGGGGCCGGCCGGCCCGCGGCCTTCGTCGCCTTCCCACACGGCGGAACGGTGTGCGAGAACCGCGGGCGGAGGTCGACGGGATGTGCAGATCGCGGGCCGGCCCTGGCAGGACCCCGGAGGGAGGCGAGGGTCCCGGTCACCACGAAGGTTGATGCCGGACCCTCGCACTGTGTTCATCGTCACACGTATCGGGGTGTTATCGCAATGTGCTTCCCACGGCCTGAAATCACCTGAACGGACCCCGGTGCCGGGTGGTATGTCCGTGACATCCGACTTCTGCGGACGCGGGCATGTTCCGTCATGACACACCTCGGATGTCCACCATCCGGTGGTCGCGCCGCCCTTCCGGTCGACGCCACAATCCCCACGGTCTGTGACACCCAGGGATGACCTGGCCCGTCCGGAACACCGGACGGGCAAGCCGTCGGACCGGTCACCGTGGTTCGGGAGAGGGGCGTCGGATGCCGAACCGGAAGCGACTCGGGGTGGGCGTCGTCGGCTGCGGCAACATCGCCGCCGCCTACACCACCGATCTCGCCGGCTACCCCGACGTCGACTTCCGCGGCGTCACCGACCTGGACCCCACCCGGGCGGCGGCACTGGCCCAGGCGCACGACGTGCAGGCCTATCCCGACCTGGACGCCATGCTCGACGACCCGGCGGTCGACATCGTGGTGAACCTGACCACCCACCACGCGCATCACGCCGTGGTCCGCCGCTGCCTGGAGGCCGACCGGCACGTCTACAGCGAGAAACCGCTGTCCCTGGAGTACGCCGAGGCCCGTGAACTGGTGGAGCTGGCCGAACGCCGGGGACTACGCCTGGCCTGCGCCCCCGCCACCTTCCTCGGCGAGGCACAGCAGACCGCCATGCGCCACGTCCGCGAGGGCGGTATCGGACGCGTCCGTGTGGTCTACGCCGAGGTCAACTGGGGGCGCATCGAGTCGTGGCACCCCGAGCCCGCCGCGTTCTACGACGTGGGACCCCTGTTCGACGTCGGGGTGTACCCACTGACCGTCGCCACCGCCCTGCTCGGACCGGCGCGTCGGGTGACGGCGTTCGGCACCGTGGTCCACCCCCGGCGCACCACCGTCGACGGCGCGCCCTTCACCGTCACCACCCCCGACTTCGTGGTCGCCGTCGTCGAACTCGCCTCCGGCTGCCTGGTCCGGCTGACCGCGAACTTCTACGTCGGCCGGCACTCGGTGCAGCGCGGTATGGAGTTCCACGGCGACGAGGGCTCGCTGTACCTGTCCGACTGGCACGACTTCGACGGCACCGTGGAGACCGCCCCGTTCGGCGGGCCGTACCGGAGTCTTCCCCTGGCCCGTGCTGCGACCCGAAACATGGAGCGGGGGCGTGCGGTACTCGACCTGGTCGAGGCCATCCGGGAGGAACGTCCGCACCGGGCCGACGGTCGGCAGGCCGCACACGTCGTGGAGATCCTCTGCGCCGCCCGCGAGTCCTACCTGACCCATCAGCCGGTCCAGGTCTGCTCCGACTTCGTGCCGCCGGAACCGATGGAGTGGGCACGCTGAGCCGTAGGGCGTGCAGCGGCGCAAGGACCCGCCCGCCCGGAGCGCCGGGGCGTCTACGGGCGCCGACGGGTGTCGTGGAACCGGACGGGTGCCGGATCAGATCCGGATGCCGCGCTCCTGGAGCCAGGGAATCGGGTTGATCTTCTTACCGCTGGAGGTCCAGATCTCGAAGTGCAGGTGCGGGCCGGTGGACTGGCCACGGTTGCCCATCGTGGCGATCTGCTGGCCGGCCTTGACCTTCTGGCCGACGCGGACCAGGTACCGGTCGACGTGCCCGTAGACGCTGATCGTGCCGTCTTCGTGGAGGATTCTCACCCACAGGCCGAAACCGCTCGCCGGGCCGGCGGAGATCACCGTACCGTCGGTGACGGCGTAGATGGGGGTGCCGATCTTGTTGGCGATGTCGATGCCGTAGTGCGTGCGGCCCCAACGGGCGCCGTAACCGGAGGTGAAGCGGCCGTAGGTGGGAGCGAAGAACTTCGGGCGCCTGGCTTCTTCCTCCTCGCGGCGCTTCCGCTCCTCCTCCTCGGCCTTGGCCTTGGCGAGCTGCTTGCTCTTGTCGATGCTGGCGACCTCGTCCTCGGCCTGCTTGGCGTTGGCGCTGGTCGGCAGCAGCTCCATCGCGGGGGCGTCGCCACCCATGCCGGTCAGCTCGACGCCGTTGATGTCCATCGTGGCGGCGCTGTGCTGGGCGGCGAGCTCGTAACGCTGGCTGTCGCGCGGGCTGCCGTCCTGGCCCTGGGCTGCACCGATGGCGGCACCGGTGGCCACCGCGGCGAGCACGACACCGGTGCGGAGACGGGAGGGCGGAGCGGGCGCGCGGTGCTGCTTGGGTCGGGGTGCCTTCGGATCGGCGCGGTGGGCGCTGCTCAGTGCGCGGGCGACTTCGGGGTTCGGGTGAGCAGCACCGGGGGTGCGATGCCGGGTCACGACCTGCCTTCCGTCTCGGGGAGCCTCGATCGCGTTCCGGGCGGGGGTCCCGGCAGGCGAGTGGGGCTCTCGCCTGCGACAGCGATCTTGGCCGTTTCAACGGACGCGGCGAACCATAACGAACTGGTTTCAGGTTTTGAACCCGGGGGGTGGAGTGTCAAACATCACATCAACCGTTGGTGATCGAAATATCACGCTGTGCAGCGAAATCGATCACGATCACCCGAATGATCCGGATTCGGTTCCGGTCGGACACATCGACAGGGCGGGTCACGAAAAGGCGGCAGGCCACTTCCCGAGACGGAAAACGTCCCGTGCCGAAGGGGCGGTTCGAGGCCGCGGACCCGAACGGTACCCGGCGGGGCGGACCGACGGCGGAACGACTCCGGAGACGACGAGGTCCCCCATCACACGGTGGGGGACCTCGGGTCATGCGCGGGCAGTGCTGTCACCGCCGGCGCGAATCCGTCCTGGTCAGATACGGCGGACGCCGGTGGCCTGCAGGCCCTTGGGGCCCTGGGTGACGTCGAACTCCACCCGCTGGTTCTCCTCCAGGCTGCGGAAGCCCCGGCCCACGATCTCCGAGTAGTGCACGAAGACGTCGGCCTGGCCGTCGTCCCGGGTGATGAACCCGTAGCCCTTCTCGGCGTTGAACCACTTCACGGTGCCCTGGATCATGTTCGTCTTCTCCATCGGTGAATCTGTGCGGGGAGACCGCACCGCGCGGCTTCCCCGGTCGCGTTCCAGACGACACTTCTCCAGGCCCCCGGAGGGACGACAAGCAGACGCCCGCAACGACGCTTCGCGAGACGCGTGACACGCGATCGGAAACTACGACCACACCATCCAACCACGTCCGTGGCCGGATCATTCCGGATTTTCCCCTCGAGATCCCGCCCGTCACCCCACAGGGCGGTTCGCCCTGCCGAAGCGACGGGCGGACCCCGACGAACCACGGCCCACGGCGCGGCCGGCCCGGTGGTCCCGGGGTCGAGGCCGTCCCGTCGTCCGGACTGCCCGTCCGACCAGGCCGGCCCCACCGCGACTACTGCGTCTGCGTCGTGGCACCCTCCCGCTGCCTGCGTACGGCGATGGGGGCCCCGGCGAGGTCCTCGTCGTTGCACAACAGCTTGACCTCGTAGTACGGCGCGCCCTGACTGTCGTCGTAGTCGAGGTGGATGGCGATGACGTCCACCGGCTCCCCGAGCCAGGCCTGCACCCGGCGCAACCACTCGGCGGCCCGCTCCAGGGCGCTCGGAAGGTCGTCGTCGTGGAACTCCACCGGTCGGTAGGGAACTTCGTGCACCCGGTCCTGCTCGTGCGACGGGTGCGGGAGGTCGACCGCCAGACCGGCGTCGTCCAGTGGAAGCTCGATACGGTTCTCGTGCTCCTCGGTCACCCCGAAAGGGTCCCCCGCCGCATTGCTCACCGCAATGTCAGGAACACGGGTCGTACCGGCACGGCGCCTCCGGCCGCAGCTTCAGCGCCGACACAGGCGACGGATGCGCTCGGCGTGGTCCGGGTACCGGGGCACCAGGTCGGCCGCACAGGCGAACTCCACCACGTCGTCGGTGTAGGGCGGGGCCATGAAGGTGCCCAGCAGCGACCACGTCCCGAGCGGCTCGGTGGCCTGCCACACCCCGGCGGGCACCGCCACCTGCGGGCGCTGCCCGGCGGTCAGATCGGGACCGAGCACCGGCTCCTCGATCCGCCCGTCCGGATACAGCAGCAGCATCCGGGCGGGCGCTCCCGCGTGGTAGGCGAACACCTCGGGGTGGGCCAGCCGGTGCAACCCGGAGAAGTCCGGCGCCACCAGCAGGTAGTAGATGGCCGAGCCGTGGGTGTCCCGCCAGGTCTGCGCCCACAGACCACCCTCCACAGGCAGCGGCTGCAGCCCCAGTTCCGTCACGATCCGCTCCGGATCCACCCGGCCCACCTCCGATCACCAGGTGGGGTGAGTCGACACCCCGCCGTCGACCACCAGGTTGTGCCCCGTGATCCACGAGGCCAACGGTGAGGCCAGGAAGACGCAGGCGTTCCCCACGTCCTCGGGAGTGCCCAGCCGGCCCAACGGGGCCGCGTTCCGCCACCGGGCCACCCCCTCCGGCCACTCCCGCTCGATGCCCTCCCGGGCGATCAGGCCGGGAGACACCGCGTTCACCCGGATGCCGTGCGGCCCGTACTCCAGTGCGGCCGCACGGACGTGCATGAGCACAGCAGCCTTCGCCGCGGCGTAGTGGGCGTGCCCGAACGCCGGTTGGCTGCCCTCGATCGAGGCGATCGAGACGATCGCCCCGCCCGTGCCCCGCTCGATCATGACCCGAGCGGCGGCCCGGGTGGTCAGGAACGCCGTGTCCAGGTTGCCGGCCACCACGGCACGCCACTCCTCCGGGGTGATTTCGGTCAGCGGTCGCACCGGCTGCACCCCGGCGTTGTTCACCAGCACGTCGAGCCGACCGAACCGGTCCACCGTGTCGCGCACCAGCCCGTCCGCCTGCTCCGCGTCGCGCAGGTCCGCCGCGAGCGCGACGGCCCGGCCCCCAGCCGCCTCGAGTTCGGCGACCACCCGCGCGGCACGCTCGGCACCGGTGCGGTGATGCACCACCACGGTCGCTCCGGCCGCGGCGAAGCGACGGGCGACCCCGGCACCGACACCACCGGCGGCCCCGGTGACGATGACGACGGACCCGGACAGGTCGGGCAGCCCCCGCGGGGAGGTGGACTGGGACATCGACTGCTCCCGAACGACGTCGTTGACCAGAAGGTGACAGATCGAACACGAGAAGTGTCGATCACTGCGAACGGCGATACCACCACGACGCCCCACCACTCTCCAGGTGGACATACCCCCTGGTGAACCGTGCTCCGTCGGGAATGGCGGAGCGCGGAGAGGGTAGACCGCGAGCGGAAGCGGAGGAGGGGTGGGCGATGACCGGACGTGATCGGGAGAGCCCCGGCTCCGAGCCTGCGGGCGAGGAGTACCGGGGCACCGGGGGAACCGAGGAACGCGAACCGGACGCGGCCGAGAAGCTCGCCGAGGACGCCGGCACAGACCCCACCCCGCAACAGGTGGAGGAGTACCGGCGGCGGATCGCCGAGGAGGGCACCGAACCGGTGGACTCCCCGGAACCGGTCGAGCCGCCCGACTGAGTTGAGCGGTCCGTCGACGAAGGACCACTCGGCGGACCACGAACCGTGTCACCACACCGGGTGCGTCGTCCCGGCGCCCCGGAGCCGTCCCACACCGTTGTCGGGCTCACCGACCCCCTGACCGGAGATCACCAGCGGTCGTGACCACACGGCCCCCGGCCCGCCGTGCAACCGAACGTACGCCCGGCGGGCTGTGCCCAACTGTGCCCTGACGAAGGGAGGGCTCGGTGTACTTTCTGCTGTCGTCCGCTGTTGCCGTGGTGCTCACCGGGGGTGCGGTCGCCCCGGTCGGTCTGTCCTCGGCTCCGACGGAAACAACCGCGCCGGCGTGGGAACGGGCGGCCGACGTGTCCACCCACCCTGGTGGCACCTCGTACCGGCTCCACGACCGTCCCACCGTGCTGCCGGAGTCGGCCTCCGCCGCGGCGCCACCCGGTGCCGCGGACCTGGCGGCACTTCCCGGCGCGGATCCCACCGGTCGTGCCGGCGAGGCGAGTCGGGAGCGGAAGGTGCTGTACCTGACCTTCGACGACGGCCCGCACCCGGACTGGACCCCGAAGGTGCTGGAGGTACTGGACGAGTACGACGCCGAGGCCACCTTCTTCATGCTCGGCGAGCGGGCCAAGGAACGACCCGGCCTGGTCAAGCGGGTCCGGAACGCCGGGCACGCGATCGCCAACCACACCTGGAACCACCCGTCGCTGGCCGACGCCGACCGGGGCACCCTGGCCTGGCAGCTCAGCAGCACCGACAGGGTCCTGGGCGAGCGGACCCGCTGCATGCGGCCGCCCTACGGCCACCTGCCCCCGGGCGGGGAGGCCCCGATCAGGGAGCTGGGGTACCGCGTGGTGCTGTGGGACATCGACCCCACGGACTGGGGCTACCCGGGTAGCAGGTCGATCTTCCGGAAGATCACCGAGGAGGCCCGGCCCGGCCAGATCGTGCTGCTGCACGACGGAGGCGGGAACCGGGAGCAGACGGTGGAGGCTCTGCGGATGGTCCTGGACGAGCTCAGCGAGGACGGCTGGACGTTCGAGTCCATCCCGTACTGCCGCTGACCGGTCCCCGGTTGCGGGGACTGCTTCCCGCTCGGTCGACGTTCCGTCGGCGGGCACTGCACGACCGTGGGGAGGACGTGTCACGTCCTCCCCACTGCCATGCTTCGGCCGGATCACCGTACTGCACGTCGCCCGTAGATCCCGGCGGCGATACTGACTCCCACCACGGCGAGCACGATCTGCATGATCAGCTCGATCCAGTCGATGCCGCGAGTGTCGCCGACGCCCATCGCATTGGCCAGGAACGTGCCGATGAACGCGGCGATGATGCCGATCAGGATCGTCAGCCAGATCGGGATGTTCTGTTTGCCGGGGGCGACCAGCCGCCCCAGAACACCGATGATCAGACCGACGACCAGAGCACTGATGATGCCCGTCACCGTCATCGCGGGGCCCTCCGTTCTGTCGACAAGGCGACGATCTCCGAGTGCCCACATCCGGCGCTCCTGCAACACCCGTGCGACGACTGGCGCGAACTTCACCCGTTCGGAGGGGGGAGGCAGGAGCGCCGAACCGGCCGGGCCGCCTGCCGACAGTCCCAGGTGGGAGGGGTTTTCGACGGGGTGGACCGAGATCGGTCTGGGCTGTCACCCGTACGAGGGGTGCCGGCTCAGTCCGCCGGGCGGGTCTCCTCGCCGACCCAGGACAGGTAGTCGGGACTGCCGTCGACGATCGGGGTCACCGTCACCTGGGGCACCTCGTAGGAGTGGTGGGCCCGGATGTGTTCGGTGAGCGCCCCGACCCGGTCGGTGGCCGTCTTGATCACGCAGCGCCACTCCTGGTCGACCTGCACCTGGCCCTCCCAGCGGTAGACGCTCCGGATGGGCACGATGTGCACGCACGCACCCAGCCGTGCCTCGACGATGCTGCGGGCCAGTTCCTCGGCGGCCTCCGCGGAGTCGACGGTCGTCACCACTTCGCTGTACTCGCTCACACTCCGACGCTAACGCCACCCACCGTGTGTCCGGCCCAGGAGTCGGTGCCCGTGCCGGGGTGTGGGTGGTGACGCGGGTTCGGAACCTGTGGTGCTGCGCGACACGCCGGGAGGTTCCGAACCATCGGCTCGGCGTGTCGGGCCCGGAAGGGCTTTCCGGAACCGGTCTGGGGCATGGTGAGGACGTAGAGTTACTGCTCATCCAGGCAGCACCGGCCCTTCGGGGCCGGTGAGGATCGCAACTCGTGCGCCGTCCAACGCTCCGCCACCACGGCCAGCAGCAGCACCGGCCCTCCGGGGCCGGTGAGGATCGCAAC
>DATCJU010000056.1:0-8353 GCA_036562635.1 Pseudonocardiaceae bacterium | reverse complement strand
CCACGACACGGCGTGCTCAGGGGCAGGGCTCGAAGAGGCTGTTCGCCCGCGGGGAGATGTCCAGACGCAGTTCACCGTCCTCCACCGTGACCAGGTAGACGACCCGCCACCGCAGGCACGAGACCGGGGCCTCCGTGGGGGCGTCCTCCGGGTCCTGGTTGCTGGTGAAGGTCAGCAGTATCCGTAGCGACTTGTCCGGTCCGGCCTCGATGCGGTGCAGCACGATGTCCGAGTCGTGCGTGCTGCGCATGTCCTCCTGCCACTTCGCCTGGGACAGTGCCTGGGCGCGCTGGGCCACCACGGTCTTGCGCCACTGCTGGTAGTCATGCTTGTTGATCGCCTCGAAGTGTCGACGCACCAACTCGCTGACCGCCGGATGGTCGGGGTGTGCCTGCGCGTCCGAGGTCGAGGTCACCGTGGTGACGACGGGTCGTTCCGCCTGCTGACCGGTGGTGGAGGGCGTGGTCGTCCGATCATCGCCGGAGGCACGGTCGGCCTGGTAGAGCTGCCGTAGGCCCAGACCCGCCAGCACGGCCAGCAGGATCACAACGCTGGCCACGAGTGGCAGCCACCGCCGTAGCACCGGTCCGCTGATCGACTTGGCTCGCACGGCGCGAGCCTGCCACACGGGCTTTCCGCTCAGCCCACCCGGTGCATCCAGGTCACCGACGCCCCGTCCCCGGCCCTGCGGAACGGCTCCAGCGCGTCGTCCCAGGCGGCACCGAGCAGCTCGTCGATCTGGTGGATGAACGACTCCGGGCCCCGGCTGTTGGCCGCGACGGCCCGCAGCTGGTCCTCGGTCACCACGATGTCCCCGTTGGCGCTGGTGCGTGCCCGCCACAGCCCGAGGCCCGGGACGTAGCAGAACCGTTCCCCGTCCACACCGGGACTGGGTTCCTCGGTGACCTCGAAACGCAGCATCGGCCACGCCCGCAGGGCAGCGGCGAGCTTGCCACCGGTGCCCGGCTCACCGGTCCAGCTGTATTCGGCACGAAGCTGCCCGGGGGCTGCGGGCTGAGCTGTCCAACGCAGCTCGGCACGCTCCCCCAGGGTGCCCGAAATCGCCCACTCGACGTGCGGACAGACCGCAGACGGCGACGAGTGGACGTAGACCACGCCACTGGTGGTGCCACGGGTGCTCACTGCTGACCTCCGCTGCTCGACGAGGGACGTCTTCCCCTACGACCTCGCCAACCTCGGACGATCAGCTGAAAGCGATCACTCGGATGGTCATTCTGCCTTGCATGCTGCTCCCGCGCCACCAGAACGAACATCGCACGAACGACGCGATCGACCGACATTCCGGTGACATACCGTGATTCAGCTACCCACCCGTGACCGCATCAGGCCGCCTCGTCCTTCCGGACGACTGCCGTCGCCGCCGGCGTGTCGGACCCGGTCGGCACGAACGGTCACTCCACTCCCCGGAACTTGTGAAGAACCACGCTTTTCTCCGCTTGCACCCGCCCCACGACCCGGGTACTCCTGGTTCGTCACCCGCATCGGTGGTGGTCACTGCTCCGTCGAGGCATCCGTGGGGTGCGGGAGGTGGGCCTTTGCGGCTGGTCCGGATCGGAACCGAGCCCTCCGCGATCGCTGCCGACCTGCGCGCCGTACTCACCGCGTACGGCACCGGGGACGGGCTGCTCGGCGGTGTGGCCCTGCTGGGCTGCACCCCGCCCGGGATCGATCGTCCGCTCGACGCCGTACTCGTCCTGCCCGGGGCGATCGTCGTGGTGGTCGGGGTCGACCTGCCCGAGCCGGCACTACGGCTGGAGGCACCGCTGCAGGACCACTGGAAGGTGGACGGTTGGGAACTGGTCCGCCCGGACGGCGCGGTGAACCCGGCGACCAAGGCCGTCCAGCTCACCAGCTCGGTCTCCCAGCTGCTCCGGGCCGCACACTGCGCCCCGCTCCCGGTGTACACGGTGGTGGCCGTGGGACCGTACGCGGAGCAGGTGGTACAGCCGGGACAGGACCTGGACCGTGGGGTGCGGATACTTCACCCCACGCCGGCCGCACTGATCACCGCGGTACGGCAGCTGACCGGCGAGGAACGACGCTGCACCGCGGAGCAGGCCCGTCGGATACTGGCCGTGCTCACCGGTGCCGCACCCGACCGGCAGGACGTGACGCCCACCGTCGCAGACCTGACCGGCGAGGGCTTCCCCGACGAGGTGAACGGTGCGCACACCGCCCCTTCCCCACCCGGGGACGCGGAGCCGACCACCTCCGACCCGGCCGGACGGACCGGAACCCACCGGTGGACTCCGCCCGGTACGGCCACGCTGGTCGTCGTCCTGACGGTCCTGGCCACCCTGCTGGCCTCGTGGTCCTGGTGGACGACCCACTGAGAACGGGTTCTCGGTGGAAGGCGGCCCCGGTCAGGTCGTGACCGGTTCGCCGTCGAAACACGGTGCGAGCAGCCCGATACTGAGCTGCCGCGCCCGGCGCAGGATGCTCTCCCGACGCTGCGGATCGGACTCCCGGGTGGCGAGCCTGACGACGGCCTCCAACGCCTCGACGCACACTCGGAAGGTGACGTTGAGCTCCTCGTCGACCGGAACCCCGAAGTACGTGCCGAAACGCTGGGCGAAGTAACGGGCCATGGCCGCGTGGTGGTCCAGTTCGGGATCCAGGGGTTGCCCCTCGACCACGTCGCTGAACCGCACCGCGCCGAAACCCGGCACCGAGTCGAGCATGCACCGGTACAGCCGGAGCACCCCGTCGACGGCCTCCCGCCAGGTGGCGGGCGACTCCTGCTGGAAGTAGCGGTCCACCTCGGCCAGGAACGAGTCCAGACCGCGCAGGGCCATGGCGAGCACCACCGACCGCTTGTCCGGGAAGTACTGGTAGAAGGACCCGATCGGAACCCCGGCCACCTCGGCGATCCGGGCGGTGGTCAACTGTTCGTAGCCGTGCTCGGCGAGCAGGGTCGCACACGCGTCCAGCAGGGCGTTGACGGTCGCCGCTCCCCTGCGTTGCACCGGCCGCCGTCGGAGCACCGCGGCGTACCTGTTGTTCATCTGGTCCAGCACGCGCCACATCCTGCGACACGAGCCCCTTGTCCACGCAAGGCGACGGAGACGACGCGCACGGCTCGGCCGAGGTTCCCAGGACCGGGAGCGCGGCCGCCACCGGCATCCGCGCTCACCCCGGTTCGCCCCGCCGCTTGCGGTGCGCCACCCAGCCCAGGTCCACCACGGCCAGCACCGCCAGCACCACGGTCGCCCACCACACCCCCGCCACACCCGCCAGCACGGCACCGATTCCGCAGAACAGCAGGCCGAATCCGGCGAGCCACAGCCGCAGCGTCAACGCGCTGCGCGTGGGCGCCGCACCCCCGATCCCCGCAGTGGGGTCGTGATAGTCGTACAGCCCCTGCTCGTAGTCCTCGCGGCGCGGCCCACGCCGTCGCTCCTCGGCCATGTCCCTGCTGTACCCGGTACAGGTGCATCCCACCCGGGCAGGCCGAACCCGACACCCTCGAACCGGCTCACCGGGGTGCGGTGCGGACGATGACGTCGACGGCGTGGTCGATCTCGGCCGCCGTGAGATCGGCCCGGGCGGTCAGGCGCAGCCGGGAGATCCCGTCGGGCACCGAGGGCGGACGGAAGCAGCCGACCGCGACCCCCTCCGCCCGGCAGGCCTCCGCCCAGACTACCGCCTGGTGCGGGGAGGGTGCACGCACCGACACCACCGCTGCGACCGGCTCGCTCACCACCAGTCCGGCGGCGCCGAGCCGACCGGCCAGCTCCACCGCGACCTGCCGGGCCCGCCCGGCGCGATCCGGTTCCTCCCGCAGCAGACGCAACGCCGCCAGAGCCGCCGCGGCACCGGCGGGGGCCAGTCCGGTGTCGAAGATGAAGCTGCGTGCCGTGCTCACGAGGTGGTCGATCACCCGGCGGGGACCGAGTACGGCCCCACCCTGGGCTCCCAGCGACTTGGACAACGTCACCGTCACCACGACGTCCGGCGCACCGGCCAGACCGGCCGCCGCCACCGCACCGCGGCCGCCCTCACCCAACACTCCCAGGCCGTGGGCGTCGTCGACCACCAGAGCCGCCCCGTGGTCCCGACAGATCCGGGCCAGGTCGGGCAGCGGTGCCAGATCGCCGTCCACGGAGAACACCGCGTCGGTCACCACCAGGGCCCACCGCCGGTCGTGCTCCGCCAGTGCCGCCTGGGCCGCCGCCACGTCCCGGTGCGGGAACACCCGGGTCTCGGCACGGGACAGACGGCATCCGTCGATGAGGGAGGCGTGGTTGTACTCCTCGGACAGGACCAGCGTTCCCGGCTCGGTGAGCGCGGTGAGCACACCCAGGTTGGCGGCGTACCCCGAGGAGAAGACCAGCGCGGCCTCGGTGCCGCAGAACTCGGCCAGTTCCGCCTCCAGCTCCGCGTGCAGCTCCGTGGAGCCGGTGACCAACCGCGACCCGGTGGCCCCCGCACCCCAGTGCCGCACGGCCTCCGCCGCGGCCTCGACCACCCGCGGGTGCCGGGCCAGCCCGAGGTAGTCGTTGCTGGCCAGGTCGAGCGGACCCCCTTCTCGGCACCGGGGACGCAGCCTCCGGGTCAGCCCGGCCCGCGCCCTGGCCTCGGCCCGGGCGTCGAGCCAGTCGAACACCGTGTCAGGCGAGGAGAGGTGCACACCGGTCACGCGCGCAGTCTCGCACCCCGTCCCCGACACGGAACCGCGGGTCCCGCCCCGTACCGCCGCGGTCACGGGCACGGCACCGACGGTGGCGGCCCTCCCCGCCACACGAGCCTCGAGCCTTCGGAGGGGTCCTACGACCACGAACGGTGCCGCACACTGGAGGGATGGTCGCGGTGCGACGGATGCTGGAGTCGGTGGGGCCACCCCTGGCGACGTTGCTCGTCGCGCCCACCTGTCCGGACCAACCGGCAGGGGACCTGGTGATCACCGAGCCGGACGAGCTGCCCGGGGTGCACCAGGGCGATCTCGTGCTGGGTGTCGCGGTGGCCGACGAGCAGGCTGCCGCCCGGCTGGCCGAACACTGCGCGGGGCGGGGCGCGGCGGCGCTGGCGTTGAAGGAGCCGTTCGCCCACTGCGACGCGGTGCTGGACACGGCCCGGCGCGCCGGGTTCGGGGTGCTCGCGGTGTCCCGGCAGGTGGCGTGGACCCAGGTGCTGTGGCTGCTGCGCGCGCTGCTGGACCTCGATCCCGGTTTCGGCGGGGAACTGTCCGGGCGGGGCGAGTTCTCCGACCTGTTCTCGCTGGCCGACGCGATCGCCGCGGTGGTGGACGCCCCCGTGACCATCGAGGACGCCCGCTCCCGGGTACTGGCCTACTCGTCACGACAGGACCGGGCCGACCCGGCCAGGGTGGCCACGATCATCGGGCGGCGAGTGCCCGACGCCACGCTGCAGCAGTTCCGCCGACGCGGTGTGCTGCGGGAGGTCGGCAAGGGAGCGGAACCGGTGTTCGTGCCCGGTCTGGAGGACGGCACCCTGCCCCGGCTGATCATGCCGGTGCGGGTGGGGTCGGAGCTGCTCGGCTCGATCTGGGCGGTCGTGCCCGGCCCGGTGTCCCCGGAACGCGCCGCGGCGTTCGCCGACACCGCGGCGGTGGTCGCCCTGCACCTGCTGCGCCTGCGGGCCGGCAGCAACGTGGAACGCCGGCTGATGCGGGACCTGGTGGCCACGCTGCTGCACGGCACCGGTGACATGGTCTCGGCAGCCGACCGGCTGGGGCTGCGTCGGACCACGCACCGGGTGGTGGCGTTCGGACTGCGCGGCACCTCGACCGACGAGGGTGGGATGGAGGCCCTGCGGCTCGCCCTGTTCGACCGGCTGCGCTCGGCCTGTGGCCTGCCCACCCGCACTCCGCTGGCCGAGCTGGGCGGCACGGTGTACGCGCTGGTCGAGACCGGCCAGGAGCAGGGTGTGCCCCGCTGGAGCTGGTTGTCCCGGGCCCTGGTGGATCCGGTACCCGGCGTGCAGGTGGTGGCCGGGGTGGGCGGCCCCGCCGCCGGGATCGAGGCACTGCCCACGGCGCGGGTCCAGGCCGACGAGGTGCTGGCCCTGTTGCTCGCTTCACCGGAGCTGGGACGCTGGGCTTCCTTCGAGGACGTGTGGGCGCGGTTGGTGGTCCGCCGGGTGGCCTCCTCGGACGCGGTGGCCGAGCTGCTGCACACCGGGCCGGTGCGCCTGCTGCAGGAACACGACGAGACGCACGGCACCGACTACGTGCGCACCCTGGAGACGTGGCTGGCGTACGCAGGGGACCAGACCGAGGTGGCCCGGCGGCTGCACGTGCACCGCAACACGCTGCGCTACCGACTCCGGAGGATCACGGAGATCATCCCGCTGCGGCTGGACGACCCCGACGTACGGCTGGCGCTGCAGCTCCAGTTGGTCGCCCTGCGGGAGCAACGATGACCGGTCACTTGTGCACCCTGCACCAACCTCCCGGGACGGCTTGATGCGACCGTTCCGATGACTCCCGCACCTCGCGGCCCGACCATCATCACCAACTCCCTCTCCGAGACCTTGCCTGAGGAGGAAGCACCATGAAGGTCGGTGTGCCTCGCGAGATCAAGAACCACGAGTACCGGGTTGCCATCACCCCGGCCGGCGTGCACGAGTTCGTGCGGCGGGGGCACGAGGTGTACATCGAACAGGGCGCCGGCCTGGGCTCGGCGATCGAGGACACCGAGTACGTCGCGGCGGGCGCGAAGATCCTGCCCACCGCCGACGAGGTGTGGGCCACCGCCGACATGGTGCTGAAGGTCAAGGAGCCGATCGCCGAGGAGTACCACCGGATGCGCCCGGGGCAGGTGCTGTTCACCTACCTGCACCTGGCGGCCTCCCGCGAGTGCACCGAGGCACTGCTGGAGCGCGGGGTCACCGGTATCGCCTACGAGACCGTGCAGCTGCCCAACGGTGCCCTGCCGCTGCTGGCCCCCATGAGCGAGGTCGCCGGCCGACTGGCCACCCAGGTGGGTGGTGAGTCGCTGATGCGCTCCCGCGGTGGCCGTGGTGTGCTGCTGGGCGGGGTGCCCGGCGTGCCCCCGGCCAAGGTGACCATCCTCGGTGCCGGTGTGTCCGGGATGAACGCCGCGAAGATCGCGGTGGGCATGGGCGCCGACGTCACGGTGCTGGACCTGTCGCTGGACAAGCTGCGGGCCGCCGACGCCCTCTACAACGGTCGGCTGCGCACCGTGATCTCCAACGCCTACGAGGTGGAGCGGGCGGTCGTCGAGGCTGACCTGGTCATCGGTGCCGTGCTGGTGCCCGGTGCCAAGGCCCCCAAGCTGGTGTCCAACGCGATGGTCAAGCAGATGAAGCCGGGCAGTGTGCTGGTGGACATCGCCATCGACCAGGGCGGCTGCTTCGAGGACTCCCGTCCCACCACCCACGCCGAGCCGACCTTCCCGGTGCACAACGCGGTGTTCTACTGCGTGGCCAACATGCCGGGTGCGGTTCCGCGGACCTCGACGTTCGCCCTGACCAACGTCACCCTGCCCTACGCCGTGGCCCTGGCCGACAAGGGCTGGCAGGAGGCCCTGCGCGCCGACCGGGCGTTGGCGCTGGGCCTGAACACCGTCGACGGTCAGGTCACCAACGCCGGTGTCGCGGAGGCGCACGGTCTGCCGCTGACCCGCGTCGAGGACGTGCTGGCCTGAACCGGTCGACACGGTGCCCTCGGTCCCGGTGCGGTCACCGGACCGGGGGCACCGCCGTCTCGGGGGTGTCCGCTCCGCTCCGGGGAGCCGGTACCCGCTGCTCACGGGCCGGGCGGGGCGGCACGGTGAGGTAGGGCCGGCACACGCCGGTCACCGCCAGGATGGGCAGGGCCAGCGGCACCAGGACCACCAGGGCCGCCGCACGCGTCCCCGTACGGAGCACGTCTCCGGGCAGCAACCGTTTCCGCCGGTCGACCGGGCGGCGACGCAGGGGCAGCGACGCGAGGAACAGCACCGCGACCACCAGGGCGAAACACCCTGCGGCCCGACCGGTGGCCGAGGAGTAGCCCAGGGACTCCGCGGCGAGGAGCACCGCCGCCCAGCCGGCGACCGTGGGCAGCGGGCCGCGGCGGTTTCCGGCGGCCCACGCCAGTCCGGCGCCCCAGGCCAGCCATGCGCCGACCTGGCGGTACGCGGGATCATGCAACCAGGCCAGCACCGGATCCAGCGGGGTGGGAGCATCGACTCCCGTCCACACCAGGACCGCCCTCGGCACCCCCAACGGGCCGCGGTGCCCGGCACCCGGGCCGACCTGGTCGATCAGCCAGACCCACCACCACGTGGACACGGCCGCCACCAGCCAAAGTCGCCGCCGGGAGGCACCCCGCAACCCACGCCACAGGTCCAGCCACTCGTCCCAGCCC
>DATCJU010000050.1:0-20758 GCA_036562635.1 Pseudonocardiaceae bacterium | reverse complement strand
GTACAACGGGTGGTCGTGCGGGACCAGGGTCCGGCCGGCCGTGGTCTCGGTGACCGGCACCCCGTGCGCCTCGGCGAACGCCAACGCCAACTGTCCGGCACCGGAGTAGCGCACCCCACCACCGAGCACGAGCAGCGGACGTTCCGCGGCCCGCAGCGCCGCGGCCGCGTCCGCCACCGCGCGGGTGTCCGGGCGCAGGCGCGGCACCCGGTGCAGCACCGGCTCGAACAGCTCGGCGGGGTAGTCGTACGACTCGGCCTGGACGTCCTGCGGCAGCGCGAGGGTGACCGGCCCGCAGTCGGCCGGGTCGGTCAGCACCCGGGCCACCTGCGGGAGCGTGGAGACCAGCTGCTCGGGGCGGGTGATCCGGTCGAAGTAGCGGCTGACCGCCCGGAACGCGTCGTTGACCGTCGTGGTCGGGTCGCCGTAGTGCTCCACCTGCTGCAACACCGGGTCCGGGGCCCGCCCGGCGAAGGTGTCGCCGGGCAGCAGCAGCAACGGCAGCCGGTTGGCGTGTGCCACCCCGGCGGCGGTGACCATGTTGAGCGCGCCCGGGCCGATCGAGGACGTCACCACCCCCACCTGGCGGCGGTGCGTCGCGCGGGCGTAGCCGACCGCGGCCAGCGCCGTGCCCTGCTCGTTCTGTCCGCGCCAGGTGGGCAGCTGGTCGGCGTGTTCGGCAAGTGCGGTGCCGACGCCCAGGACGTTGCCGTGCCCGAAGATCGCGAACACACCGGGGAACAACGGCACCTCGGTGCCGTCCAACAACTCGGCGCGCTGCGCGATCAACCACCGGACCAGGGCCTGCGCGGTGGTGAGCCGCTCCCTCTTCATGGCATGCCTCCACAGGGTCGTGGTGGTGTTCAGCGCACCCGCCCGGCCGCCGAGGTGACCGGGCATCGGGGGTCGGTCGGGGTGGTGGCCCAGGTGTCACGCACCCACGTGTGGGCGGGGTCGTCGCAGAAGGCCATGGAGCGCTCCTGACCCGGCCCGGCCAGGATGTTCAGGTAGTACATGGGATACCCGGGGGCCGCGACACACGGACCGTGGTAGCCGCGGGGGATGAGGAAGACGTCGCCGTCCCGGACGACCACGTCCTCGTCGATGGTCCCGTCGTCGGTGTAGGTGCGGTGGAACCCGAAACCCTCCCGGTCCGGGGTGGTCCCGTCGCGCCCGGCGATCCGGAAGTAGTAGACCTCCTCGTTGATCACCGGGCAGGGCTCGGTGTCGTCGTGCTTGTGCGGCGGGTAGGACGACCAGTTGCCGTCCGGGGTGATCAGCTCGCAGGCGATGAGCTTGTCGGCGTGGTCCCACACCCCGGGCACACCGAAGTTGGTCACCTGCCGCGTCGCCGAGCCCGCTCCCCGCACCTCCACCGGCACCTGCTCGGCCGGGCCGTAGCGGGGGGTGAGTCGACGGGCGCAGCGGGCCATGGGCAGGGCGACCTCGGCACCCGCCTCGGACCACAGCAGGACCTCCGCGTCCCGGGGCACGTAGGCGAAGTCCGTCACCCGGGTGAACACCGAGTCCCGACCGGTCAGCTCGAACCGCTCGCCGTCCACCTCGACGGTGCAGCCACCGGACAGCGGCAGCACGAACGCCTCGAACTCCCCGGTCACCACGGCGCGGCGCCGCCCCGGCACGAGGCGGAGCACACGCAGACCGGTGTAGGTCCACCCGGCGTCCTCGGGGCGCAGCAGCACGGGGTCGTCGCCGTCGGCGAGAGTGCCGTGCGGTCGGTGCAGGTGTGTCACGCGGTCACCTCCGCGGTACGTGCGGTACGGAGCAGATCGGCGGCGGCCGCCACGGCGGCTGCGACGTCGCCGTGCGGTGGGTAGAGCAGCGCGCGCCCCACGACCAGTCCCCGAACCGTGGGGTGCCGCAGGGCCGCGCCCCAGGAGGCCAGGTCGGCGGCGGGGTCGGCGGAGGGCACCCCGCCGAGCACCACCACGGGCAGGGTGGTCGCGCCGAGCACCGGACCGGGCTCGTCGGGGGCGGGCAGCTTCAGCCAGGTGTACGCGGAGGTGGTGCCGAGCCCACCGGCCACGGTGACCGCCCGGGCCAGGGCGGCGGCGCCCTTCTGCAGCACCAGCCGGCCCGACTCGTCCCGCCGGTAGGGCAGGGGCTCGACCATCGCCATCAGCCCCCGCTCGGCCAGTTCGGACACCGCCCGGGCGCACGCCTGCAGCGTGGGCACGGTCCCGGGGTCGTCGTCGACCAGGCGGAGCAGCATCTTCCCGCCGTCGAGGCCGCGCTCGGCGAGGGTGCGGGCGTCGTAGGCGGTGAACCGGTCGTCGATCTCCCAGCTCGCGCCGGCCAGGCCGCCGCGGTTCATCGACCCGATGACCACCTTGTCGTGGAGCGCGCCGAGCAACAGCAGTTCCTCGACGACGTCCGGGGTGGCCAGCACCCCGTCCACCTCGGGGTTGTCCAGGGCGACCAGCAGGCGCTCCAACAGGGAGCGGCGGTCTGCCATGGCCAGGGGATCACCGGCGACGCCCAGGGCGCCGCGAGCCGGGTGGTCGGCGGCCACCAGGAACAGCGTGCCCCGCTCGGACAGCAGACCCGGGCGACGGCGCCGCTCGGCGTACGCGCGGGCGACGGCCGCGGGGTCGGTGGCGCGGGTGTGCAGCAACTCCGCCCACTGCGCATCGGTGATCAACGGTCCAGCAACTCCTCGATCTCCTCGGGGGTGGGCATGGCGTCCGCGCAGGCCAGGCGCCCGGCCACCAGCGCACCGGCGGCGTTGGCGTACCGGGCGATGCGCACCGGGTCCCAGCCGGCCAGCAGGCCGTGGGCCAGGGCACCACCGAAGGCGTCCCCGGCGCCCAGCCCGCACACCACGTCCACCGGGACCGGCGGCACCGTGTGCATGCCGTCGCGGGTGGCGACCAGCACGCCCTCGGCGCCCTTCTTCACCAGTGCCAGCTCGACCCCGCGGTCCAGCAGGCGCCTCGCCGCCTCCTCCGGGTCCGCGGTGCCGACCGCGACCTCGACCTCGGCCCGGTTGCCCACCGCGACCGTCACGTGGTCGAGCATCCAGCTGATCTCCCGCCGGGCGGTGGCGACGTCCGGCCAGAACATGGGGCGGTAGTCCAGGTCGAGCACGGTGTGGGCCCGCCGCCCGCGCCGCAGCAGCAGCTCCCGCTGGGTGGTGCGGGCCGGTTCGGCGCTCACCCCGGTACCGGTGACCCACAGCAGGGGGACCTCCCGGACCACCTCGAAGGGCACGTCCTCACAGGTCAGGGTGAGGTCCGGTGCCGTGGGCAGGCGGTAGAACAGCAGCGGCGGGTCGGTCGGCGGATCGAGGGCGCAGAACACCACGGGGGTGAGCAGGTCCTCGGCCGTGCCGACGAACGAGGGGTCCACCCCGAACTCGTGCAACGCCCGACGCACGTAGTCGCCGAACGGGTCCGGGCCGACCTTGGTCAGCACGGCCGACCGGCGACCCAGCCGGGCGGCGGCCACCGCGACGTTGGTCGCGGTGCCGCCCAGGGACTTGGCGAAACTGCGCACCTCGGCCAGCGGCACGCCGCTCTGCTGCGGGTAGAGGTCCACCCCCACCCGGCCGACGGTCAGCACCTCCGGTGCCGTCACCGCTGCGCCCCCTCGGCCGTCGGAGCCCCGTCGACGGGCTCGGCCGGCTCGGGGACCACGTGCTCGGCACGCAGCTCGTGTTCCAGGGCCTCCAGCTCGGCACCGCCGGCCATCTGGCGGGTCAGTTCGGCGAGACTGATCTCCGACTTCCGGTGGAAACCGAGGCTGCGTCCCCGCTTGAGCAGCAGGAAACGGTCCCCCACCGGGTAGGCGTGGTGCGGGTTGTGCGTGATCAGCACGACGCCGAGCCCCCGGTCCCGGGCCTGGGCGACGTACTTGAGGACCACACCCGCCTGCTTCACGCCGAGCGCGGCGGTCGGTTCGTCGAGGATGAGCACCTTGGCCCCGAAGTGCACCGCCCGGGCGATGGCCACGCACTGCCGCTCACCACCGGACAGCGTGCCCACGGGCTGTTCGACGTCCCGCAGGTTGATGCCCATCTCGGCCAGGGCGGACCGGGTGATCTCCTTGGCCCGCCTGCGGTCCAGGGCGGAGAACGGTCCCCAGCCGATGCGGGGTTCGGAGCCGAGGAAGAAGTTCCGCCAGACGCTCATCAGCGGCACGACCGCCAGGTCCTGGTAGACGGTGGCGATCCCACGGTCCAGTGCCTCGCGCGGGGAGTGGAACCGTACCGGCTCCCCCTCCACCAGGTACTCACCGGAGTCGTGCTGGTGCGCCCCGGCCAGGATCTTGATCAGCGTGGACTTGCCGGCGCCGTTGTCGCCGAGCACGCAGGTGACCTCACCGGCGTTGACCACGGCGGACACCCCGTCGAGCGCGACGACGCTGCCGTAGCGCTTGCCGATCTCCCTGACCTCCAGCAGCGGAGTGGTCATGGCCGTCACCTCCGTACCCGCTCCGCCCGCCGGCGGAAGGTGTTGTTGATGAGCACGGCGCCGAGCAGCATCACCCCGAGGAACAACATGAACCAGTCGCTCTCCCAGCGGGCGAAGACGATGCCCTGACGCGTCATGCCGAAGATCAGGGCACCGACGGCGGCGCCGATCGCGGAGCCGTACCCACCGGTGAGCAGGCACCCCCCGATGACGGCCGCGATGATGAACTGGAACTCCAGACCGATGCCCTGGTTGGCCTGCACCGTGGTGAACCGCAGGATGTTGATCGTGCCGACCAGCCAGCCCGCGGCGGCGGTGGTCATGAACAGCAGCACCTTGGTGCGCACCACCGGCACGCCCACGGCACGCGCGCTCGCGGGGGCACCGCCGACCGCGAAGATCCAGTTGCCGAAACGGGTGCGCAGGAGCACCCAGCTGGCCAGCACGGTGACCAGGACCCACCACAGGATGGAGATCTGGAACGAGGTCCCGGCGATGTTCACGGTGGAGGCGAAGACGAACCCGGCGGAGGCGTAGCCGTCCGCCGAGCGCATCCCCGAGACCTGCACCGTGCCGGTGATCAGGCGGGTCACGCCGAGGTTGAGGCCCTGCAGGGCGAGGAAGGTGCCGAGCGTGACGATGAAGCTCGGCAGACCGGTGCGCATCACCAGCCATCCGTTGAGTGCCCCGACGGCCAGCGCGAACAGCAGCGAGGCCAGGAGCGCGAGCCAGGTGTTCCACCCCAGCTGGGTGGCGAGGATGGCCGTGACCAGCGCGGTGGACGCGGTCATCACACCGGCGGACAGGTCGAACTCACCGCCGATCATCAGCAGCGCGACCGCGACCGCCATGATGCCCAGCGTCGCCGAGTCGTCCAACCAGGTCGCCACCCCCATCGGGGAGAGGAACTGGTCGGTGACCAGCGAGAAGAACGCGAACACGACCAGGGCACCGAGCACCGACCCGAGCTCCGGGCGGGCGACGATGCGGTCCAGCACCCTGGGACGCGCCAGCCGCTCGTCGGGCTTGGGTACAGCTACCGTCGTCACTGTCGTCCTCCTAGTCCTCCGGCCGGTGGGCGACCGCGGGGGCCGCCCACCGGCGAGGCACTGCCGTCAGCGCGTCCCGCGCTCCGCGTACTGGCCGACCCGGTCGACGTTGGACTGGTCCACGAAGCCCGGCCCGGTCAGGACCGGACGACCACCGCCGACGGTGTTCGCGTTGTCCCGGTAGAGCTTGAGGAACACCACGGGCAGGTAACCCTGCAGGTACTGCTGCTGGTCGACGGCGAAGAGCAGGTCACCGGCCTTGATCGCCGCCACCACGTCCGCGTTGAGGTCGAAGGTGGCCACCTGGGCGTTGGAGTTGCTCTCCTTGACCGCGTTCACCGCGTTGCCCGCGATCTGCGGGTTGAGCGTCAGAACCGCGTCGATCGAGGGGTCGGACTGCAGGGCGCCACGGATACGGGCCTGGGCGTCGGTCGGGTTGTTGATGTCGACCTGCAGGTTCTGCACGTCGCCGAAGCCCTGGCGCGCCCCGTCGCAGCGCTGGTTCAGGCCGATGTTGCCGGCCTCGTGGATGACGCAGAGGACCTTGGTCTTACCGGCGGCCTTCAGCCGCTGCCCGGCCTGCTCACCGGCGACCGACTCGTTCTGGCCGACATGGGCCAGCGCGCCGAACTCGGCGCTGCGCTCCTCGCCGGAGTTGATGGTGATGACGGGGATGCCCGCGGCGACCGCGTTGCGCACCGCCTCGCTCAGCGCGTCCGGGTTGGCCATCGACACCACGATGCCGCCCACGCGCTGGGCCACCGCGTTGTCGATCAGGCGGGCCTGGGCGGCCGGGTCGCCGTTGGAGTTGTACTCCACGGTGACGCCCAGTTCCTGGCCCGCGGCCTCCGCCCCGTTCTTCACCACGTTCCAGAAGGCGTCGCCCGGGGTGCCGTGGGTGATGACCGCGATGCGGAGGTCCCCGTCCTGGTTGGACTGCTGCTGGTTCCCGCCGTTGCTCTCGGTGCCGGCGGGGCCGCTGCACGCGGCGAGCA
This sequence comes from Pseudonocardiaceae bacterium, assembly GCA_036562635.1. Lineage (GTDB taxonomy): Bacteria > Actinomycetota > Actinomycetes > Mycobacteriales > Pseudonocardiaceae > DATCJU01. The sequence continues at coordinate 14,281 of DATCJU010000050.1, read as the reverse complement.
GCGTGCCGGCCGCGATCGCGGCACCGGCGAACACACGACGGAACCGGCCGCGGTTCCTGTGGTGGGTGGACCTCATCGTCCCTCCTCGTGCTTGGGCTCATCCTCGGGTTTCGGACCCGCTCGGCCGACGGCCGAGCAACCCGTGCAGATAGCGCAGACTGCGCGCGGTGTCACTGCTCGGCCGAGCGGCCGGACCGGGTTCCGGCCCGGGCAGCGCGGTGTCCTGTTCCAGTACGTACCAGCCTGGATAGTCCACCTGGGTCAGGAAATCGACGATCGAGGCCACATCGACGTCCCCGTCACCGAGCGGTACGTAGAGCCCATCGCGTACGGCCTGCGCGTAGCCGAGGCGGCCCGCGCGCACCTCGGCGGCCAGCTCGGCGCGCACGTCCTTGAGGTGGACGTGGCCGATCCGGTCGGGATGGTTCCTGGCCAGGGCCACCGGGTCCGTGCCGCCGATCAGCAGGTGACCGGTGTCCAGGCACAGGGGCAGTTCGGAGTCGGCGAGGAACCGCTCGACCTCGGGTTCCCGCTCGACGTGCGTGCCCACGTGCGGGTGCAGCGTGGTGCGGATGCCGTGGCGGGCGGCGGTCTCCCGGACGGTCGCCGCGGTGCGCACCAGGGTGCGCCACTGGTCGTCCGTCAGGGCGGGGCGTTCGTCGTAGCCGTCTAGGCCGGTGGCCGCGGCGAGCACCAGCACCTCGCCTCCCGCGGCGGCGAGCAGGGCGGCGGCACGGTCGGCCTCGGCGACAGTCGCCTCCATCCGGGCCGTGTCGTGCAGGACCACGGCGAGGAAACCGCCGACGAGCCGCAGCCCGTGCCGGGCGAGCAGCTCGCGCAGGGCGTCCGGGTCGTCGGGGAGGTAACCGGGCGGGCCCAGTTCGGTCGCGTCCAGTCCCAGCTCGGCCATCTCGCCGAGGACGGTGGTCGGGTCGAGCACGTGTCCCCAGCCGGGTACCTCACACACCCCCCAGGAGATCGGGGCGGCCGCCACCCGGAGACCGGCGGCGGCGAGCTGTGCGGGAACGGACGACGTCATCACGCCACCTCGACCGGCTGCTCGACGCGGACGGGCGCACCGGTGCGACGGGACCGCTCGCACGCCTCGGCCAGCTGCAGGCTGACCAGACTGTCCCGGGCCGGGGAGGGGTTGTCGGCCCGGCCGGCGATCACGTCGACGAAGACGGACATCTCGTTGAGGTAGGCGCGGCGGAAGCGCTCGGCGAAACCGGGGTAGGCGTCCGGGGCGACACGGGGCCCGTCCGGTTCGAGCGAGGTCAGCGGGGTGCGCGGGTCGACACCGACGGCCAGGGAGTCCCTGCTGCCCAGCACCTCGATGCGGTGGTCGTAGCCGAGCGGGTCGTGCCGGCCGCCGACGAGCACGGCGTGGGCGCCGCCGGCGAAGCGCAGCACGACGACCGCGTTGTCCACGTCGTCCGCGGCGGCGAAGGCCTCGTCGACGAGCACGGAACCGGAGGCGAACACCTCGACGACCGGCTCACCGACCAGCCAGGGCACCGCGTCGAGGTCGTGGATGAGCAGGTCGCGGAAGATGCCGCCGGAGGTGGGCAGGTAACCGGGGTCGGGCGGGTTCGCGTCGTTGGCGGTCGCCCGGACCAGGTACACCCGGCCCAGCTCACCGGACCGGATCCGCCGGTGCAGTTCGACGACGGCGGGGTCGAACCGGCGCTGGAATCCGACCAGCACCTCCACACCGGAGGCCTCCACCTCCTCCACCAGGGCGGTCATGGTGGGCAGGTCGGCCGCGATGGGCTTCTCGCACAGCACGGGCACCCGCGCCAGGAGGCACTGGCGCAGCATCGCCGGATGCGTGTCGGTGGGCGTGGCCAGGAGCACGCCGTCACTGGTGGAGAGGAGATCGTCGAGGCTGTCGACGGCGCGCACCCCGGGCCCGAGCGTGGCCGCCGCACCGGGGGCGCGCCCGGGCAGCGGGTCGAACAGGACGACCTCGTCGACCTGTTCCAGCGAGGCGAGGTTGGCGGCGTGCATGGTGCCGATCCGGCCCACGCCAGCGACTCCGATGCGCATGGCGATTGGTCTCCGTACTGCTCAGGGCGCTTTTTCGTTAGAGCGCTCTATTGGTTGGAGCGCTCCAATGCTGTAGCCTGCCTCACACGGGTGTCAAGGGTCACACCCGAAGTCCCCCGAGCCAGCACCGATCCAGACGCGCCCCGACCGGGCGCGACACCGGGAAGGAGGCAACCGTTGGGCCGGCCCACGATGGAGGACGTGGCCCGGCGAGCAGGGGTGTCACGAGCACTCGTCTCGCTGGTGATGCGCGGCTCCCCGAAGGTGAGCGAGCAGCGGCGCCAGGCCGTGCTGCGCGCCGCCAAGGAACTGGGCTACTCACCACACGCCATGGCCCGTTCCCTGGCCAGCCGCACCTCCACCGTGCTCGGCGTCCTGGTCTCCGACCTGCACAACCCGTACTTCGCCGAGATCGTCGACGGCCTGGAGGACGTCGCACTCCGCGAGGGCTTCGACCTGATCATCAACACCGGTGGGCGCAGCCCCAGTCGGGAGAGCCGGGCGGTGCGGAGCCTGCTCGACTTCCGCCCCGCCGGACTGGTCCTGCTCGGCCCCGTGCTCCCCTCCTCCGAGATCAGGAGCGCCGCCGAGCTCGTGCCGCTGGTGATGGTGGCCAGATCCTCCCGCCTGCCCGAGGTGGACACGGTCAACGACGACGGCCGGGCCGGCACCGCCCTCGCGGTGGACCACCTGGTCCAGCTCGGCCACACCCGCATCGCACACCTGGACGGAGGTGGTGGATCGCAGGCCGCACCGCGCCGGCGTGGCTACCTGGAGGCCATGCGGCGGCACGGCCTGCCCCCGCTGGTGGTGCCCAGCGAGTACACCGACGCGGGCGGCGCCCGATCCACCCACCGGATGCTCCGGGAGCACCGCGACGACCGCCCCACCGCGGTGGTCGCCGCGAACGACTACAACGCCGTCGGCGTGATCTCCGCGCTGGAGGAGCACGGCCTGGACGTACCGGGCGACATCTCGGTCATCGGCTACGACAACACCTCGCTGGCCGCCCTCCGGCACTTCGGGCTCACCACCGTCGACCAGCCTCGACGCGAGATGGGACAGCTCGCCGCCGAGGCCCTGCTGGAGCGGATCCGCGGTGAGCGGACCACACCGGTCCGGCATCTGCTGCACCCGTCACTGGTGATCCGCTCGACCACCGCACCGCCGCCGGTCCGCGGGAACGGGTTGCCCGCCTCCCACGCGACCGGGTCCACGATCCCAGGAGGACGCACGTGACATCGCCATCCCTGCCGAACCCCGTTCCGCACTGGATCGACGGCGCACCCACCACCGGCGCCAGCACCCGCCGCGGCGATGTGTACCAGCCGGCCACCGGTGAGGTGGCCCGCCAGGTCGTGCTCGCCGACCAGGCCGACGTGGACGCCGCCGTCGCCTCCGCGGCCAAGGCAGCCGAGTCCTGGGGCGAGACCTCCCTCTCGCAGCGCACCAAGATCCTGTTCGCCTTCCGCCACCTGTTGGACGCGCACCGCGACGAGCTGACCGAGATCATCACCGCCGAGCACGGGAAGGTGCTCTCCGACGCGGCCGGTGAGGTGCAGCGCGGGCTGGAGGTCGTCGAGTTCGCCTGCGGTATCCCGCACCTGCTCAAGGGCGAGCACTCCGAGCAGATCTCGCGCGGCGTCGACGCCTACTCGGTCCGCCAGCCCCTGGGCGTGGTCGCCGGCATCACGCCGTTCAACTTCCCCGTGATGGTGCCGCTGTGGATGTTCCCGCTGGCCATCGCCTGCGGGAACGCCTTCGTCCTCAAGCCCTCCGAGCGGGACCCGTCGGCGTCGGTGCGGCTGGCCGAGCTGTTCGCCGAGGCCGGGCTGCCGGAGGGTGTCCTCACGGTGCTGCAGGGGGACGCCACCGCGGTGAACGGCCTGCTGGACCACCCGGACGTCGCGGCGGTGTCGTTCGTCGGCTCCACGCCGATCGCCCGGCACGTCTACAGCCGGGGCACCGCGAACGGCAAGCGGGTCCAGGCACTCGGCGGGGCGAAGAACCACATGGTGGTCCTGCCGGACGCGGACATCGACGTCGCCGCGGACGCGGCGGTGTCCGCCGGTTTCGGCTCGGCCGGGGAACGCTGCATGGCGATCTCGGTCGTGGTGGCGGTGGGCGACGTCGGTGACCGGCTGGTCCCGGCGATCGTGGAGCGGATGGGCTCACTGGTGGTCGGCCCGGGCACCGACCCGGCCTCCCAGATGGGCCCGCTGGTCACCGGTGCCCACCGGGACCGGGTGGCCTCGTACGTCGAGCGCGGGGTCGCCGAGGGCGCGGAGCTGGTGGTGGACGGCCGGGGCATCGCCCCCACCCCCGGCGGGTTCTGGCTCGGCCCCACCCTGTTCGACCGGGTCACCCCGGAGATGACCATCTACCGCGACGAGATCTTCGGGCCGGTGCTGTCCGTGGTCCGGGTGTCCGACTTCGAGGAGGCCCTGCGCCTGGTCAACAACAACGCCTACGGCAACGGCACCGCGGTGTTCACCTCCGACGGCCTGGCCGCCCGGGAGTACCAGCGGCGGGTGAACGTCGGGATGGTCGGCATCAACGTGCCCATCCCGGTGCCCATGGCCTACTACTCCTTCGGCGGGTGGAAGGACTCCCTGTTCGGCGACACGCACGTGCACGGGACGGACGCCGTCCGCTTCTACACCAGGACCAAGGCGATCACCGCCCGGTGGCCGCGCCACCGCGGGGTGGACCTGGGCTTCCCCACCCACCGCTGACCGCCACCCGGACCTCGTACGGACCGGGCCCCTCGGGTCGTGTGCACCCGAGGGGCCCGGTCGACGGTCGGTGTGCCACCCCATCCGCACGGCGGGGTGGAAGGTCTCAGAAGCGGGGGTGGTTGCCGCGGAGCACGGCCCGGGGCAGTTCACCGCCCTGGTCGACCTCGGTGCCCTCCAGGGTGCTGCTCTTGCACACCTCACCCAACACCCAGGCCGGCACGTGCCGGGCGGTGAGCACGGCCAGCGCCCGGTCCACGTCCTCGGGGGCGACCACGGCCACCATGCCGACACCCATGTTGAAGGTGCGCTCCATCTCCTCCCGCTCGACCCGACCACGCTGTCCGATCAGCGCGAACACCGGGTCGGGGGTCCACGTGCCGCGGTCCAGCACCGCGGTGAGGCCACGCGGGACGACCCGGCTCAGGTTGCCGGCGAGCCCGCCCCCGGTGATGTGCGCGAAGGTCCGCACCTCGGCCTCGGCGGCCAGGGCCAGGCAGTCCTTGGCGTAGATCCGGGTCGGCTCCAACAGCTCCTCGCCCAGGGTGCGCCCGAACTCCTCGACGTGCCCGGACAGCGGCATCCGCGCGATGTCCAGCAGCACGTGTCGGGCCAGCGAGTAGCCGTTGGAGTGCAGGCCGGAGGACTTCATGGCGATGACCACGTCCCCGGGACGCACCCGCTCCGGGCTGAGCAGCGCCTCGGCCTCCACCACACCGACCCCGGTGGCCGACAGGTCGTAGGCGCCGGGGGCCATCAGACCGGGGTGCTCGGCGGTCTCCCCGCCCAGCAGGGCGCAGCCGGCCTGCTGGCAGCCCTCGGCGATGCCCTTGACCAGCTCGGCGATCCGCTCCGGGACCACCTTGCCCACCGCAATGTAGTCCTGCAGGAACAGCGGCTCGGCGCCGCACACCACCAGGTCGTCCACCACCATGGCCACCAGGTCGATGCCCACGGTGTCGTGCTTGTCCAGGGCCTGGGCCACGGCGACCTTGGTGCCCACCCCGTCGGTGGAGGAGGCCAGCACCGGCTCCCGCCAGCGGTCCAGCTTCATCCGGAACAGACCGGCGAACCCGCCGATACCACCCATCACCTCGGGCCGGGTGGCCCGCTCGGCGTAGGGGCGCAACCGTTCCACGGCCGCGTCACCGGCGGCGATGTCCACTCCCGCGGCCGCGTAGGTCGCCTTGGGGGTTTCATCGGTCTGAGCAGTCACGACTCGCGCTCCATCTCGTCGAGGGCTGTGAGGTCGGTACCGACAGGACGTGCGAAACGGCGTGGCACGTTGCGTCGCCCGTGGTTCTCCCGCCGAACCCGGGGGATCAGGGTCGACGCACCGCCTCCTCGGCGCCGTAGCCGGTGGGCAGCACGGGTTCGGCCGGTCCGGCGACGCCCTTCTCGATACCTTCCAGGAGGAACTTCCCGATCTTGGCCTCGTCCGGCAGCGGGATCGGGTAGTTGCCGTCGAAGCAGGCCGTACACAACCGGCTCTGCGGCTGCTCGCTGGCGGCGATCAGGCTCTCCAGCGAGACGTAGCCCAGGGAGTCCGCGCCGATGGACCGACGTACTCCCTCGATGTCGAGCCCGTTGGCGATGAGTTCGGCTCGAGAGGCGAAGTCGATACCGTAGAAGCAGGGCCAGCGCACCGGGGGCGAGGCGATCCGCACGTGCACCTCGATCGCTCCGGCTTCCCGCAGCATCCGGACCAGGGCGCGCTGGGTGTTGCCGCGCACGATCGAGTCGTCCACGACGACCAGCCGCTTGCCGCGGATCACGTCGCGCAGCGGGTTCAGCTTGAGCCGGATGCCGAGCTGCCGGATGGTCTGGCTCGGCTGGATGAAGGTGCGGCCCACGTAGGAGTTCTTCACCAGGCCCTGGCCGTAGGGGATGCCGGAGGCCTGGGCGTATCCGATGGCGGCCGGGGTGCCGGACTCGGGCACCGGGATCACCAGGTCGGCGTCCACCGGGTGTTCGGCGGCCAGCCGGCGACCGATCTCCACCCGGGCGGCGTGCACGCTGCGCCCGGCGATGGTGGTGTCCGGACGGGCCAGGTAGACGTACTCGAACACGCAGCCCTTGGGTTCGGGGTTGGCGAACCGGGCGCTGCGCAGACCCGCGTTGTCCACCGCGATCAGTTCGCCCGGCTCGACCTCGCGGACGAAGCTGGCGCCCACGATGTCCAGGGCGGCGGTCTCGCTGGTCACCACCCAGCCCCGCTCCAGGCGGCCGAGCACCAGCGGACGCACCCCCTGGGGGTCACGGGCGGCGTACAGCGTGGTCTCGTCGCAGAAGACCAGGGAGAACGCTCCGCGCAGGGTGGGCAGCAGCTGCATCGCCGCCTGCTCCAGGCCGGTGTCGGCGGCGGCCACGGCGAGCAACCCGCACACCAGGTCGGAGTCGGAGGTCGCCGCGGGAGCGTCGCCGCCCTCCTGCAGGGCACCGACCTCCCGGGCCCGGGCCAGCAGTTCGCTGGTGTTCACCAGGTTGCCGTTGTGGCCGAGCGCCAGCCCGCTGCCGGTCCGCGTGGTGCGGAACGTGGGCTGGGCGTTCTCCCAGGTGGTGGAGCCGGTGGTGGAGTACCGGGTGTGGCCGACCGCCACGTGCCCTCGCATGGCGGAGAGCACCTGCTCGTCGAAGACCTGGCTGACCAGCCCGAGGTCCTTGAACACGACGACCTGCGAGCCGTCGGCCACGGCCATGCCGGCCGCTTCCTGACCCCGGTGCTGCAACGCGTACAACCCGTAGAAGGTGAGCTTGGCCACCTCCTCGCCCGGAGCCCAGACACCGAACACCCCGCACTCCTCGCGTGGGATGTCTCGTTCCAGGTCGGCGGGCACCGGATCGATCCGGCTCTCGGCGGTGGGGGTGGGACTGGACTGCGGAGTGGACGGGTCCGTGGCCACCGAAAACTCCCTCGTGGCGCCGGGCGGTTACACCTCAGTGTAAGTGCAACGCCAAGGCCGTCGTCCGTTCGTGAGTGTGGCCACCCCCTCATAACACCGTTGTCAGCGCACGGTCACCGGGACGCCCGGTCGTCAGCGGATAGCGGGCCCCCGGCCGCACCATGGCGGACGTCCACCCCCGGGTCGTGCCCGGGCGGTCGACCGGCCCGTACCGCGCCAGCCGACGTCGGACGGCTTCCCGGAGCTGCTCGGGGCGGGCCTCGGCGAAGGCGGCCAGGGCCTGTTCCAGGCAGGCACGGGCCACGGGGACCGGCGCCCGGTGCAGCAGATCCGCCAGCACGTGGTCGAGGGTGAACACCCGCAACCCGTCCAGCTCCACCACGTCGTCCTCGTGCACCACCGCCCGGTGGATCCGCAGCCCCGGCTGATCCGGCGGCCGACGCCACCGGGGCACGGTGACGTGCACCAGCCGTCGGTCCTCCCACCGGTCCACCGCGGTGCACCCGTGCAGCAGCGCCGCGGTGGGACCGGACAACACCGCGCCCGGTCCGGCGTAGCACAGCGCGGCCGCCGCCCGGGTGGCCGGGTCACGGACCAGGTCGGCCCGCACGTGCACCCTCGGCCAGAGTTCGCGCAGCCACCCGGCCCGCACCAGGGCCCGCAGCCGACGTCGCCCCACCCGCGCCACCAGCTCGCGGGTCGACCACACCCCGTACCTGCTCGCAGGAAGATCGATCACGGCTCCGAACTGTGGACCAGGGGTCCGACAGTGTTCGCCCAGTTCGCCCCGCCTGTGGACAACTCGGGATCCGGGGCGGGAACCTGTCCACAACCCCCTTCCCCCGGACGGGGGAAGGGGGTTGACCGGAACGTCGAGCAGGTCCGGGCGCGATCAGCGCACGCGCAGGGCGTGCAGCACCCCCCGGTCACCCCGCCCGGGCAGCTCGATACGCCCCCAGAGCCCGAGGTACACGCTGCTCGCCCGACCGCGCACCTCCGCCTGCACCATGCCCTGGTCGGGGTCGGTCGGCATCCCCGGCGGCACCAGCCGGACCACCGGCGCCTGCTCGGGGGTGAACTCCACCAACCACCCCTGGGCCGCGTCCTCACACACCACCGCGGCGTTCCCGGACACAGCCACCGGCATGTCGCCCAGCAGGCGCGCCGCGAGCAGGGTGCCGAGCACCTCCTCCACCCCGTCCAGCGCCAGGTCCCGGTCCAGCGGCACCAGATCACCCAGTGCCGCCTGGGCGTCCCAGCGCCGGATGGTCAGCTCGTGCGCCACCCGCCGATGCCACACCCAGGCCAGTCGGGGTGCCGTCGGGGAGAACGTCCACACGGGCCGGTTGGCCGGGGTCGCCCCCAGCACCTCACGGGCGACGGCGAGCTGCTCGTCCAGGTAGGCCAGCGGCTCCGGCGCCTCCGGGGCCGGTTCGGGCCGGACCTGCTGCTCGACACTCCCGCTACGCAGCTGACCGGTCACCACCTGCAGGAACCGACCCACGTGCACGGTGAGCTCGGTGAACGTCCACCCGGGGCAGGTCGGCACGGGGGCGGTCAGATCCGCCCGTCCCACCGCGTCCCGGAACATCCGGGCCTGCTCCTCGAACACCTGCAGCCACTGCTGCACGCCCCATTCGGTCACCACATCGCCTCCTCGTCGCCCGGCGGCCGCCACCGGGCTTGGACCCCGACGGCCCCCGAGCGGTTCCCACCTGTGGAGGTCCGTGATCATCGCACCTGCTCGGCCGCCCGACCGGTCGGCGCTCACCGCCACCCGACACGGCCCGACACCCCCGGCTCCGGGACCCGTTCGGTGCGGGAACCGACACGTCGACACGCACGTCCCACCTTCCGACTCCGATCATCTGGGAGGTTCCGGGGTGAGCGACGGGTTGCGGGTCGAACCCGAGAAGCTGTACGAAGCCGCGCCCGGCTTCTACGAAGGCGGGGACATGGTGGGGGACAGTGCGGGGCCGCTGTCCGCCCTCACGTTGGATCCGACGGCCCTGGGCGACGTGCCCGCGGCGGCGGAGTTCGCATCGGCACTGGCCCAGTTCGCCGGCCGGCAGGGCGACGACCTGAGCAAGGGCGGCGCCTGGATCGTCGACGCCGGCCACGGCCTGGTGGAGAACGCGCAGAACTACTCCGACAGCGACGAGCAGTCCGCTGCCGGGCTGCGATCGGGAGGCGGGCAGTGAGCTACCAGGACCCCGAGGCGCTGTACGCCAAGATCGCCGCCGGTGACCCCGGGCGGGTCACCGCCGCAACCGAGCCGATCGACAGTGCGGTGCGCGCACTGGAGGACGCCAAGGGCCGGATCCGGTCCAGCGGCCAGACCGCCCTCGACGGGTGGGAGGGCCAGGCGGCCACCGCGTTCAAGGGCCGGCTGGACCGGATGGAGCAGGGCATCACCGGCGCCACGAAGAGCCTCAACGACGGGGCGAACATCGTCCGCAGTGCGGCCAGCCACTACGGAACCGTCAAGTCGAACGCCGACCGGATCATCTCGGAGTGGCGTTCCCGCCCCCGCCCGGTGGAGTCAACCCCGGAGACCAAGGAGCAGGAACGTCAGCTGGCCGAGCAGGTGTGCAACGCCCTGCGGCAGCTGCAGAACGACTACGAGAGCCTGCTGCGCGAACTGGCCCAGGCTCTGGGGGCCATCCCGCCCGGCTTCGAGGAGGCGGCCAAGGACAGCCCGTCCTGGGCCGCCGTGACCACGGCGCAGTCGGCGAAGATCCCGCCACCCGGCACCGACCCCCGGGAGGTCGCCAAGTGGTGGAAGTCGCTCTCCCCGGAGGAGCAGGCCCAGCTGCTCGCCACGCACTACCAGGAACTGGGCCGGCTGCACGGCCTGCCGGCCGAGGTCCTGGACAAGGCCAACCGTGCTCGTCTGATCGACGACGAGCGCCGGCTCAGCGCCGAGCACAGCCAGCTGCAGAACCAGATCGCCCAGCGGGCGAAGGAGCTGGGACTGGACCCCAAGGACGAGGAGGCGCTGCGCAACTCCAACGACCAGCGGTTGAAGGAGCTGCTGGACCGGCGCTCGGCGGTCAGCCAGCAACTGTCCAACATCGAGTCGATCAACGCGCGGATCAGCGAGGCAGAGAGCCAGGCCACCACACTCAACCCGAACACCGACCGCGGGGTCTACCTGCTGCACTACGACCCGGCCGGGTCACGGAACCAGGGAGAGCTGGCCCTGGCGTTCGGCAACCCCGACGAGGCCAAGAACATCGCGGTCACCGTGCCGGGCACCACCGCCAGCGTGAACGAGGAAGGCGGGAACTTCTTCAACCAGGCCCTCAACCTGCGGGCCGAGATGGACACGAAGGGCGGCCCCAACGCCACCATCCAGTGGCTCGGCTACGACGCCCCGGACGCCATCTACAAGCCGGAGGTCTCCGACCCGAAGTTTGCCGACGAGGGTGCCCCCAAGCTGGCGCAGGACGTGGCCGGCTACCGGGCCGCCGCCGAGGCCAACGGGAACAAGCCGCACATCACGGTCATCGGGCACAGCTACGGCAGCGTGGTGGTGGGCAAGGCCGGCCTGCACCACGGCCTGGCCGCCGACGACACCGTGTTCATCGGCTCCCCGGGCGTGGGTGCGTCGAGCGCGGACCAGCTCTCCTCCGGTCGGGGACACGTGTGGGCCGGCCTGGCGGAGCACGACCCGATCATGGCCACCAGCGGCAGCTGGTTCACCGAGGACGGCTCCAGCACCGGCCCGTACGACCGCTCGTTCGGGGCCAACGTGTTCAACGCCGACAGCGGCAAGCACATCGGCAACGCACACACCGACTACTACAAGAGCGACACCACCTCGCTGGACAACCTCGCCGACATCGCCACCGGCAACTACAAGGCCGCGATGGAGAACCCGCCGAGCTGGGTGGACAGGGGGAACGCCCCCGACCTGCCCTTCTCGGACAAGCCCTACATCGGCCCGGTCATCGACTGGGCGGCCAACACCGGCAAGGAAATCGTCGACATGGGCAACGAGGTGTGGACCGGCGGCAAGCGCGTGGTGGAGAACATCGGCCAGGGCAACTGGAGCGGAGCAGGGGAGGCCGCTCTGGAAACCCTGGGCGAGGTGGGCAGCGACGCGCTGGACGTGGTGGTCGGCACCGTGGGCGAGGTCGGCGAACTGGGCCAGGACGTCGTCAGCGGCGGCAAGAAGCTCTGGGACAACACGGTCGGCCGACTCTTCTGACCGCACGGTCCCGGGTCCCGGTGGCACTCCGGGACCGTGCCCGGTCGGCCGATGCGCCGGGCTCAGTCGACCCGCCGGCACTCCGTGACCTGCAGCAGCGGGTCCCCCGGAATGACCCCGTTGCCCCGCGTCTCGCGGTACTCGGCACGACACCGCACCAGGTCACCGGCCTTCAGGTCGGGGATGTCCCGTCGTGCCGCCGTCCCGTAGCTCTTCCGGACCTTCGTCCCGACCAGGTCCGGCAGGTTCGGTCGCAGGGACTCCACCGTGAACGCCACCGGGTCACGCGGATCCGCCTTGGTGACCTTGATCGTGACCTCCCCGGTGGTCTGCAGCGGGAACCCCGAGGGGAACGACGTGTCCGGCCGGCAGTCCTCGAGCATGACCTGCCAGCCCGAGCTGAACACCACCTGCTCGTTGAGCTGCGTCGCGCAGTCGAACACCGCGCCGAGCGGCGGGTTACCGGCGCTGACCTCCTCGGAGAACTCGGGGTCGACCACCCGCACCTCGTCCCCCGGCTGGTGCACCTCCCGGGCCTTGGGGTCGTCGAGCCAGGTCAGCAACCGGACGTGGGTGGTGGTGCCGCCGGAGTCCCCGTAGCCGTCGGTGTAGCTCAGCAGACGGATCTTGGTCCGACCCTCGGCCGCCTTCCGGTAGACCTTGTCGTCGTGCAGGCCGCACCCGCCGATCAGGCAGGTCACCAGCACCATCAGCAGCAGAACCCGACGCCGCACCGTTTCCCTTCCCCCAGTTTCCCGAACGTGCGCAGGATGTTGGACCACGCCGGGAACACCCTGGTTCCGGGCCGTAGCCCGGCACCGATCAGCGCGGGTCGCCGACGCGCAGCAGGGGCAACCACCCGCTCAGGTCGGCCCGGCTGCCCGAGGCGCTGACCCGCCCGTCACCGAGGGCGTCCGCCCAGCTCAGGCGACCGGTGACGAGTTCGAGCCAGGTACGCGGGTCGGTCTCCACCACATTGGGCGGGGTCCCCCGGGTGTGTCGAGGACCCTCACCGCACTGCACGGCGGCGAACGGCGGCACCCGCACCTCGACAGCCCGGCCGGGGGCGATCTGCTCCAGGGTGCGCAGGCTGAGCCGCACCGCCGCGGCCAGCACCGAGCGCTCCGGCGGCTCGGGCGCCCCGTCCAACCAGGAGAGGGTCGCGCTCACCGCGGCGCGCAGCTCGTGCGGATCGACGCTCCGGCGAGGCACCAGGTCAGGCTAGGGCATGCCTCTCGAGGGTCGGCGGCGGGTGCGGCACACCACGGGCCGGTGACGGAGTCCCCTCCGCCACCGGCCCGTTCCGGTGTCCCGCGACCGGTCCGCCCCCGGGGACGCGCCTCACGCGTCACCGGGGGCGTCCTTCCCGGGGGCAGCCGGGATCACCTGTCGGTCACTTGTCGCGACGCCGTCCCCGCCGCCCGCGGTGCTCCTCGGGCCGGTAGGTCTTCCCGGTCTCGTCCTCGATCTCGATGCGCTCCTTGCGCACCTCACCGGTGATGACCTCGTCCTCGTCCTGGACGGTCTCCTTCGCCAGCCGGACCCGCTCCACGGGGGTGGTCTCCTTCTCCACCACCGCCCGCTCCTCGTGCAGCACGACCTCGTAGTCGGCCTCGCGGATGTCCTCCCCGCTCATGGCCTGCTCGCGGTTGGCCTCGGTGATCGGCTCGTGCTCGATCCGCACCTCCTCGTGGCTCACCGGCACGCTCATCTGCTGCTGCTCGGTGACCACGTACTTGCGCAGCCGGACCCGGCCGGTCTGCACCTGCTCGGTGTGGGCGCGCAGCCGTTCCTCGGAGCGGGTCATCGCGTCGTCACGCGTGGCCTCCCCACCACGGGTCCGGTACTCCTCGCCGGTGTCGTGCGGGGAGACGGGTCGCGGGGCCAGTCCCTCGCGCTCCGACCGCAGTTCACGGCGACGCGGGTCCGTCTCCTCCCGGATGTCGGCCTCGGCGACCTCTTCCTCCTCGAGCTCCTCCTCGGACCGCGGCGCCAGACCCTGACGCTGCTCCCGCAGCTCACGGCGACGCGGATCGGTGGTACCGGTCCCCGCGGCCGCCCCGGTCCCCGCCGCCACTCCGGTCCCGGCGGCCGTCCCGGCCTCCCCCGTCCCCGAGGTACCGGTGTCGGTGGCCTCGCCCCGACGCTCCTGCCGGGGCATCCGGCGGCTCAGGCCGTAGTGGCGGTACAGCTCCTCCTCGATCTCCGGCGTGATGTGCCCGCCCTCGGCGTCCACCTGAGGTGCGTCACGGACCGCGTCCCGCGGTACCGGGACCCGCAACACATCACCGTCGAGCTCGGCCCGGTCCAACGGGACGAAGCTCTCCTTCATGCCGAACAAACCGGTCCGCACCGTCACCCAGGCAGGCTGACCGGTCTCG
>DATCJU010000046.1:0-3024 GCA_036562635.1 Pseudonocardiaceae bacterium | reverse complement strand
GACATGTGACGGCCGCCCTGGGCGGCCGTCACATGTCGGGTGGAGAACGCCCGCCCGTCCCGGGTGCGGTGCACCTCCAGCCGCAGCGGCTCGCCGGGCGTTCCGGGGCGGAGGAAATAGGCGTGCAGCGAGTGCGGCGGGCGGTCGGGCGGGACGGTCAGGCAGGCGGCGCGCAGGCTCTGCGCGGCGACCTGCCCGCCGAACAGCCGCTCGCGGCCGTACCCGTCGGGGGCGACCAGGAAGACGTCACCGTCCAGCGGCTGCAGGGCGAACAGCCGGGCGACGGCGGAGCGGACGTCCGCCGCCTCGCCCGGCGCTCCCTCCGAGGTCTCGTCCGGCATTGGAATCCCCTTCGGTTTTGCCCGCCATGGTGGCATGCGCCGAAGGTCCCGTCCGGTTCGGGTCCGCCGGCGGGTTCGTTCCGCCTGCTCGCGGGCAGGGTCGGAGCGTTCCCTCCATGAGGGGCAAGGCGGACGGGCCGTCCGAAGTCGTCCGGGCAGGGAGGAACGGGCCGATGACCGATGTGATGACACCGACCGCGCCCGCCCTCGCCGACGAGGAGCTGCGGGCGCTGCACGCGCACTGGCGGGCCGCCAACTACCTGTCGGTGGGGCAGATCTACCTGTTGGACAACCCGCTGCTGCGCGAGCCGCTCAGACCCGAGCACATCAAGCCGAGGCTGCTGGGGCACTGGGGCACCACGCCCGGCCTGAACTTCTGCTACACGCACCTGAACCGGATCATCAAGGCCCGGGACCAGGACATGATCTACGTCATGGGCCCCGGGCACGGCGGACCGGCCGCGGTCGCCAACGCCTGGCTGGAGGGCACCTACAGCGAGATCTACCCGGAGGTGCCGCAGGACGAGACGGGGATGCGGCGGCTGTTCCGGCAGTTCTCCTTCCCCGGCGGGGTGCCCAGCCACGTCGCCCCCCACACGCCCGGATCCATCCACGAGGGCGGCGAGCTGGGATACGCCCTCGCCCACGCCTACGGGGCCGCGTTCGACAACCCCGACCTGGTGGTGGCCTGCATCGTGGGCGACGGGGAGGCCGAGACCGGGCCGCTGGCGGCGAGCTGGCACTCCACCGCGTTCCTGGACCCGGTCCACGACGGGGCGGTGCTGCCGATCCTGCACCTGAACGGCTACAAGATCGCCAACCCGACGGTGCTGGCCCGCATCCCCGAGGCCCGGCTGCTGGCCCTGTTCGAGGGGTACGGGCACCGCCCCTACGTGGTGTCCGGCGACGACCCGGAGACCGTGCACCGGGAGATGGCCCGGGCGCTGGACCGGGCGATGGACGAGATCGCGGCGATCCAGCGGGCGGCGCGAGAGGGCGGCGACGGGTCCCGGCCCCGCTGGCCGATGATCATCCTGCGCACCCCGAAGGGCTGGACCGGTCCCCGGGAGGTCGACGGACTGCCGGTCGAGGGCACCTGGCGGTCCCACCAGGTGCCGTTGGCGGGGGTGCGCGAGGACCCCGCGCGGCTGGCCCGGTTGGAGGCGTGGCTGCGCTCGTATCGGCCCGAGGAGCTGTTCGACGAGAGCGGCGCGCCGGTGCCGCTGGTCCGCGCCCAGACGCCGGAGGGCGACCGGCGGATGAGCGCCAACCCGCACGCCAACGGAGGCCTCCTGCTGCGCCCGCTGGCCATGCCGGACTTCCGCGACCATGCGGTGCCGGTCGACCGGCCCGGGGCCGCGTCCCACGAGCCCACCCGGGTGCTGGGCCGGTTCCTGCGGGACGTGATCGTCGGCAACCCCGGGACTTTCCGCATCATGGGCCCCGATGAGACCGCCTCCAACCGGCTGGACGCGGTGTTCGAGGTCACCGACCGGGTGTGGCGGGCCGAACGGCGGGACACCGACGAGCATCTGGGACCGTCGGGCCGGGTGATGGAGGTGCTCAGCGAGCACCTGTGCCAGGGCTGGCTGGAGGGCTACCTGCTGACCGGCCGGCACGGGCTGTTCAACAGCTACGAGGCCTTCGTCCACATCGTGGACGCGATGTTCAACCAGCACGCCAAGTGGCTGAAGGTCGCCCGGAGCCTGCCGTGGCGGCAGCCGATCGCCTCGCTGAACTACCTGCTGTCCTCGCACGTGTGGCGGCAGGACCACAACGGCTTCACCCACCAGGACCCCGGCTTCCTGGACGTGGTGATGAACAAGAAACCCGAGATCATCCGGGTCTATCTGCCGCCGGACGCCAACACCCTGCTGTCGGTGGTCGACCACTGCCTGCGCTCGCGGGACTACGTCAACGTGGTGGTGGCCGCCAAGCAGCCCACGCCGAGCTGGCTGTCGATGGAGGAGGCCGCCCTCCACTGCGCTCGCGGCATCGGCATCTGGGAGTGGGCGAGCACCGACGCGGGCGCCGACCCCGACGTGGTGCTGGCCTGCGCGGGGGACGTCCCGACGCTGGAGACGATGGCCGCGGTGGACCTGCTGCGCCGCCATCTGCCCGAGGTGCGGGTCCGGGTGGTGAACGTGGTGGACCTGATGCGGCTGCAACCCGACACCGAGCATCCGCACGGGCTGCCGGACGCGGAGTTCGACGCGCTGTTCACCACCGACAAACCGGTGATCTTCGCCTTCCACGGCTACCCGTACCTGATCCACCGGCTCACCTACCGCCGGCACGGGCACGGCAACCTGCATGTGCGCGGCTACAAGGAGGAAGGCACCACCACCACGCCCTTCGACATGGTCATGATGAACGACCTGGACCGCTTCCACCTGGTCATGGACGTCATCGACCGGGTGCCGGGGCTGGGCGTGCGGGCCGGGCACGTCCGCCAGCTCATGGCGGACGAGCGGATCCGCCACCGCGCCTACACCCGCGAGCACGGCGAGGACCCCGCCGACATCACCGAATGGGTCTGGCCGCACTGAGCCCGTCCGGCATGCGAAGGAGACGCCCATGCGGGTGCTGACGGTCAACCCCGGCTCCAGCAGCCTCAAACTCAGCCTGCTGGAGGAGGAGAAGCTGCTGGAGCGGGCACAGGTGCCGACCGGCTCGGCCGAAG
>DATCJU010000134.1:0-33755 GCA_036562635.1 Pseudonocardiaceae bacterium | reverse complement strand
CGATGCAGTTCATTCCGTCGACGTGGGCGCAGTGGGCTGCGGACGGGGATGGGGACGGGAAGGCCGATCCGCAGGATCTGGACGATGCGGCGTTGGCTGCGGCTCGGTACCTGTGTGCCGGCAACCGCGACCTGGGCACGGGCAAGGGCTGGTGGGCCGCGGTGATGTCGTACAACAACTCCGTGGAGTACGCGCAGAAGGTCTTCGGCCTGGCCGACACCTACGCGCGCGCCAGCATCGGCCGCTGAGCGTGCGGCCCCGGCTCAGTCGTCGCCCTGCACGGCCAGCCGGGCCCGGACCTCGCCCAACGCCTCCTGGTACTCCGGGGACGACGGTCGCATGGTGACCGCCAGCCGCAGCTGGGTGTGTGCCTCGGACAGGCGGCCCTGGCGCTGCAGGGTCCGCCCCAGGGCGAACCGCGCGTAGTCGTCGCTGGGATCGATCTCCAGCACCCTGCGGAACGACTGCTCGGCACGGTGGAACTGGGCGGACAGCAGGTAGGCCCTTCCGGCGAGCAGGTGCACGCTGCGCGCGTGCGGTGCCTCGTCCAGCACCGGCCGCAGGGCGCGCAGCGCGTCCAGCGGACGCCGCTCGGCGAGCAGCATCTCCGCTCGGCGGAAGGCTTCGAACATGCTGTCGGTGGCCATGATCTGGTCAACGCTACGGGGCTCGGCCCTGTTCCTCGACCGCCGTTCGGTGGGTGATGGCCCAGCCCGATGGCCCGTCCGGGGCTGTGAGGGTGGGAACGTACGGTGCGTGCTACACCCGGGACCGGGAGTGCCCGACTAGGCTCAGAACCGGTTCGTGTCCCCACAGTGGGTAAGGAGTGCACGTGGCGGTCATCGAGCAGGTCGGCGCCCGCGAGATCCTGGACTCGCGGGGCAACCCCACCGTCGAGGTCGAGGTGGCACTGGACGACGGCACCCTGGCCCGTGCGGCGGTGCCCAGCGGTGCGTCGACCGGTGAGCACGAGGCGGTCGAGCTGCGTGACGGCGACCCCGCCCGTTACAACGGCAAGGGCGTGGAGAAGGCCGTCTCCGCCGTGCTCGACGAGATCGGGCCGGAGCTGATCGGTATCGAGGCCGTCGAGCAGCGGGTGGTCGACCAGAAGCTGGTCGACCTGGACGGCACCCCCGACAAGTCGCGGCTGGGTGCCAACGCCATCCTCGGTGTGTCGCTCGCGGTGGCCAAGGCGGCCGCCGAGTCCAGCGGCCTGGAGCTGTTCCGTTACGTGGGCGGCCCGAACGCGCACGTGCTCCCGGTGCCGATGATGAACATCCTCAACGGTGGGGCGCACGCCGACACCGACGTCGACATCCAGGAGTTCATGATCGCGCCGATCGGCGCCGAGTCCTTCCGCGAAGCGCTGCGCTGGGGCGCCGAGGTCTACCACGCCCTGAAGTCGGTCCTCAAGTCCAAGGGCCTGGCCACCGGTCTGGGTGACGAGGGCGGCTTCGCCCCCAACCTGCCCAACAACCGGGAGGCCCTGGACCTGATCGCGGCGGCGGTGGAGAAGGCGGGCTACCGGCTGGGCCGGGACGTCGTGCTGGCCCTGGACGTCGCGGCGACCGAGTTCTTCGACGACGGCGCCTACTCCTTCGAGGGCAACAAGCGCAGCGCCGAGCAGATGATCGCCTACTACCGGGAGCTGCTCGACGCCTACCCGCTGGTGTCCATCGAGGACCCGCTGGCCGAGGACGACTGGGACGGCTGGGTGCAGCTCACCGCCGAGCTCGGCGAGCGCGTGCAGCTGGTCGGCGACGACCTGTTCGTCACCAACCAGGAGCGGCTGGAGGAGGGCATCGCCCGGCGGGCCGCCAACGCCCTGCTGGTCAAGGTCAACCAGATCGGCACCCTGTCCGAGACGCTGGACGCGGTCACCCTGGCCCACTCCTGCGGCTACCGCTGCATGATGAGCCACCGCTCCGGCGAGACCGAGGACACCACGATCGCCGACCTGGCGGTGGCCACCGGCTGTGGCCAGATCAAGACCGGTGCGCCGGCCCGGAGCGAGCGGGTGGCCAAGTACAACCAGCTGCTGCGGATCGAGGAGGCGCTGGGTGACGCCGCGCGGTACGCGGGCGACCTCGCCTTCCCGCGGTTCACCCCGGAGAGCTGATCGCGTGGCCGGCCGGGAGCAGGATCGGGAGCGGCGGCGCCGGCAGAACGAGGGTTCGTCGGCCCGCCGTCCGGATCGCGGGCGGCGGACCGGGCGTGGGGGCCGTGGCAGCAGTGGTCCCCGGTCCGGTCCTTCCCCGGCCTTCACCGGTCGCCGGGCGCGCAGCAAACCCGGTACCGGCGGAGCGTTCGGCCTGTCCTCCACACGGCGGGCTGCGCTGCTGGCTCTCGTGGTCTGCGCGCTGACGCTTAGCGTGGCCGTGCCGCTGCGCACCTATCTCACCCAGCGAGCCGCGGTGGCCGAACAGCTGGAGCGGCAGCGGGAACTGCGTGAGCAGGAACAGCAGCTGTTGCAGCGCAAGGCCGAGCTGGAGGACCCGGTGCAGATCGAGGCCGAGGCGCGGCGGCGGCTGGGGTACGTCAAACCGGGGGAGACCCCGTACGTGGTCCACCTGCCCGAGGCGACCGAGGCGGCGACCGCGCCGGGAGCCCGGCGACAGGACGACGGACCGCCGTGGTACACCCGGCTGTGGGATTCGATCAACGCGAGGACGCCGTGAGCGGCACCTGGGTCGTGTCCGCTCGCCGCGGCAGGTGGGGCACGGTTGCCCCACGAGGAGACGGGGGTGCTTCGTGACCGACGTGCAGGAGCCGGGCCAGCCGACGCTGGAGCCGGTCAGCGACGCCGACCGCGCGGCGGTGCAGGCGCAGCTCGGGCGGCCGCCGCGGGCGTTGCGCGCGGTCGCCCACCGCTGTCCGTGCGGCAAGCCGGCCGTGGTGCAGACCAACCCGCGGCTGGAGGACGGCACCCCGTTCCCCACCCTGTACTACCTGACCTGTTCCCGGTTGTGTTCGCAGGTCGGGACGCTGGAGTCGTCCGGTCTGATGAAGGAGATGACCGAGCGGCTGGGACAGGATCCGGAGCTGGCCGAGCGCTACCGGCAGGCCCACGAGTCGTACCTGGCGCAGCGGGACGCGATCGAGCCGCTGGGCACCAACGTGAGTGCCGGGGGGATGCCGGGCCGGGTGAAGTGCCTGCACGTGCACGTGGCGCACGCCCTGGCCTGCGGTCGCGGGGTGAACCCGTTCGGCGACGAGGCGCTGGACCTGATCGGCGACTGGTGGAAGTCCGGGAGCTGCGTCCAGGACTGAGCCCGCGGTGACCGACCCCGGTGCCGGACGCCCTGCCAGGGTGTCCGGCACGGCAGGTCACGGGATGATGCGCTCCACGACGGCCCGTGCGGGCGTTCCGGGTGGCAGGGTCCCGGCGGTGAGGCCCCAGCGGCGGCCCAGCCTGGTGGTCACGAAGGTCTCGCCCACCTCACCGGGGGCGTGTGCCAGGAGCAGTGCTCCCTGCAGGCACAGCGTGATCAGCTCGGCGAGCCGGCGGGCGCGTTCCGGCCGCGGGTCGGCCAGTTCCTCGCGGAGCGTGTCGAGCGCGGCGTCCAGGTCCGGGTGGGCGCCGGCCGCGGTGCCCAGCTCCTCCAACAGGGCGGTCACGCTGTCCGGCTCCCGGGTGGCGGCGCGCACCACGTCCAGGGCGGTGACGTTGCCCGAGCCCTCCCAGATGGAGTTCAGCGGCGCCTCCCGGTACAACCGGGGCATCCCGGACTCCTCGACGTAGCCGTTGCCGCCCAGGCACTCCAGTGCCTCGGCCACCACGGTGGGGCAGCGCTTGCACACCCAGAACTTGGCCGCGGGCAGCGCCAGACGCAGGAACGACCGTTCGGCCCGGTCCACGGCGCCGGCCAGGCGCAGCGCCAGTGTGGTGGCGGCCTCGGACTCCAGGGCGAGGTCGGCCAGCACCGCGGTCATCAGCGGGGCGTCGACGAGCCGGGTGCCGAACGCGGTGCGGTGCGTGACGTGGTGCGCGGCCTCGGTGAGCGCGGCCCGCACGGTGGCCGCGGAGCCGATGACGCAGTCCAGCCGGGTCATCGACACCATCTCGATGATGGTGCGCACCCCGCGCCCCTCCTCGCCGATGCGCCAGCCGATCGCGCCGTGGTACTCGATCTCCGCGGAGGCGTTGGACCGGTTGCCCAGCTTGTCCTTCAGCCGCTGCAGGCGGATGGGGTTGCGGGTGCCGTCGGGCAGCACGCGGGGCAGCAGGAAGCAGGTGAGCCCGCCGGGTGCCTGGGCGAGGGTGAGGAACAGGTCGTTCATCGGGGCCGAGGTGAACCACTTGTGCCCCACGAGCCGGTAGCTGCCGTCGGCGAGCGGTTCGGCGGTGGTGGTGTTGGACCGGACGTCGGAACCGCCCTGCTTCTCGGTCATCGACATCCCGGCCAGGAGACCGCTTTTGCCGGTGGGTTCCCGCAGACCCGGGTCGTAGTCCCGGGAGCGCAGGCCCGGTTCGTACGTCGCGGCGAGATCGGGTTCCCGGCGCAGTACCGGTACCGCGGCGTAGGTCATGGAGATGGGGCAGCCGTGTCCTGCCTCCACCTGGCTCCACAGGTAGAAACCGGCTGCTCGGGTGACGTGCGCCCCGCTGCCGGTCGGGGCGCCCCACGGTGCGCCGTGCAGCCCGTGCGCCACGGCCCGGCCCATGAGCCAGTGCCAGGAGGGGTGGAACTCCACCTCGTCGATGCGGTGGCCGTAGCGGTCGTGGGTGCGCAGGCGCGGCGGGTTCTCGTCGGCGAGTCGTCCGTGCTCCCGGGCCTCGGCGCTGCCGGCGAGTTCAGCCAGTACCCGGAGTGCGTCCGGATCACCGCCCTCCCGGGTCACCGCGGCGGTGAGCGCGGGATCGCAGGCGAGGGGATCGAACCCGGCCAGTGGGGGCGGCTGGTTGGTCACTTCATGAGTGATGAAGTGATCACCCGATGTGGCTGCCATGCTCCGGAGGGTAGTTGTTGAGTGGAGCCTGGGCCAGACCCAATTGATCAGGTGATCGGGTGGGTTGAAGATCACCTGGTGGTGTGTGATGCAACCTCGTGTCACGACAGATCGTCTTCTGTGGAGGGTTCCCCTTCCGGATTTCCCCAATTCGTGCGGGGATGAGTGACACTGGGTTGCCCTTCGGGCACCCTGAGGGCAGCCATCCGATGGGGTTCTGCGCTGGGCCCGGGGGGTGGCACAGCGTGACCATGGGGAGGTTTACGTCGTGCCAGGTCCGAGCGGAAGCGACCTCGCCGGACGCCGGTCCTCCAACGGCACCCAGGTCAGCCGATTCCGCCGAGCAGGGGCGACGATCGCAGCGCTGGGCGTGATGCTCGTACCCGCTGCGCTCCACGATCCCGGCGGACCCGCGGTGCTGCCGTTGGGCGCCCAGGACTCCATCGCGCTGCGGATGCCCGGTACCGGTGACGCGCTCGGACTGCTGCGTCTGGAGCGCGGCGGGCGGGAGGCTCTCGGCGTGACCGGCCGGCTTCCGGATGGCAGCGGCCTGCTGGACCTGCCCGACGACCTGCTCGGCGGCTCGCTGGTCGAGACCGGTGAGCAGCTCGGTATCCCGGCCATCGTGCTCGACGCCTACCAGCGTGCCGAGCGGAGCGTGGCCGTCACCCACCCCCAGTGCGGCCTGAAGTGGTGGATCCTCGCCGGTATCGGCCGGATCGAGTCCAACCACGCGCGTGGCGGCAAGGTCGACGCCAACGGCACCACGGTCACCCCCATCCTGGGTCCCCAGCTCTCCGGTGGGCCGGGCATCGCCGCCATCCGGGACACCGACGGTGGACGCCTGGACGGCGACAGCGCCTGGGACCGGGCGGTGGGTCCGATGCAGTTCATCCCGTCCACGTGGGCCCGGTACGGGGTGGATGGCAACGGTGACGGAGTGGCCAACCCGCACAACGTCTACGACGCGGCACTGGCCGCGGCCCACTACCTGTGCGCCGGCGGCGCCGACCTACGGGACCCGGCACAGCTCGCCGCGGCCATCTTCCGGTACAACCACTCGCAGAGCTACGTGCGGGCGGTCCTGTCCTGGGCACAGCGCTACGCCTCCGGGGTGACCGAGCTGCCCGTCCCGCCGCAGGAGGGTCAGCCGGTGCTGCCCGGGGAGGTGCCGTGGGTGCCGCCGGGCGGCCCCACCAACCCGCCGCCACAGCCGCCGCCTCCGGGTGAGCCGGACCCCGAACAGCCCGTGCCCGGCGCCCCGGGCGGGACGCCGCCCGTCTCGGAGACACCCACACAGGAGCCGACGCCCACGCCGTCCGTGCCTCCGACGGGCACCACGCCGCCGTGCCCGAGCGGGACCACCTCGCCGAGCACCACGCCGAGTGGGCCGAGCACCTCGCCGAGCACGTGGCCGACCACGTCGCCGAGCGGGCCGAGCACGCCGAGCACCACGCCGAGTGCACCGAGCACCTCCCCGAGTGCACCGAGCACCACGCCGAGCACACCGCCGAGCTCGGATCCGTGCGCACCGCCCACCAGCTCGCCGTCCGACGTGCCGCCCACCACCACGTCCGGTGCGGAGCCGACCACCACGACCCCCGGCGGTGCGGTACCCACGCCGAGCCTGACGAGCACCGCGGTGCCCACCTCCACCACCGGCGTCCACCCCACGTCGGTGACCACGACGTCCCGGACGACGGTGCTTCCCCCGACCTCCACAACCATGGAACCGCCCGCACCACCCACCGAGCCGTGTGGCGTGGATCCGACCGGGAGCACCGACCCGGACGCTCCGGAGGAGTCCGCGGAGGGCGGTGCGGAACCGACCGTGACCGGTGCACCGAGTGCCCCGGAGGAGCCGGAGGAGGCGGGGGAGCCGCCGGAGGAGACACCCGACGGGTCCTGCAGGACGACGACGCCGAGTGTCACCCCGACGGACAGCTCCACGCCGACCTCGGCGGGCTGATCCCGCCCCTCCATGTCGACGGCACGGTGGGGCGGCCCTCGGGGCGGGTCGCGCTCGCCGGTGTACCGGGCCGGGTGACCGCGCAGACGGCGTGGCCGACCGATACGGTGAGCTCGTCCGGGTGTTGACGCGGGGATGTGCGCCCCGCCGGTTGGGAGGTCATCGATGCCGCGGGTCGCCGCCATCGACTGCGGGACGAACTCCATCCGTCTGCTGGTCGCCGATGTGACCCGGCGGGAGGACGGCAGCCACTGGCTGCGGGACGTGCACCGGGAGATGCGGGTGGTGCGTCTCGGTCAGGGTGTGGACGCGACCGGGATGCTCGCGCCCGAGGCGCTGCAGCGCACCGCGGCCGCCCTGGCCGACTACACGGCCGTGCTGCGGCGCAAGGGCGTGGAACGGGTGCGCATGGTGGCCACCTCGGCGACCCGGGACGCCCGCAACCGCGAGGACTTCTTCGGCATGGTCCGTGAGGTGCTGGGCGCCGAGGCGGAGGTCATCACCGGGGACGAGGAGGCCCGGCTGTCCTTCACCGGTGCCGTCGGCGAGCTGGACGCGGCGGAGGGGCCGTTCGTGGTCACCGACGTCGGCGGTGGGTCCACCGAGGTCGTCCTGGGCACCTGGGACGGCACCCGGGCGCACGTCACCGCGGCCCGTTCGGTGGACGTGGGCTGTGTCCGGATCACCGAACGCTGCCTGCACTCCGATCCGCCGAGCGCCGACGAGGTGGCCAAGGCCGAGCAGGTGATCACCGAGGCGCTGGCCGAGGCGTTCGAGGCGGTGCCGGTGGCCGACGCCCGCACCTGGGTGGGGGTGGCCGGCACGATCACCACGTTGTCCGCGGTGGTGCAGGACCTGCCGGAGTACGACTCGGAGCGCACCCACCTGTCCCGGCTGTCCCTGGACCAGGTGGTCACCACCACCGATCGGCTGTTGTCCCTCACGCACGACGAGCGGGCCGCGATCGGCTGTATCCACCCCGGCCGGGTGGACGTCATCGGGGGCGGTGCCCTGGTGGTGCGGGCCCTGGCCCGGGAACTGTCCCGCCGCGCCGGGATCACCGAGCTCGTGGTGAGCGAGCACGACATCCTCGACGGCATCGCGCTGTCCATCGCCTGAACCCGGGACCCGGCGTACGGCCCGGTCCGGGTTCGGCGCCCGACGTGGTGGTGCTGCGTCGCCCCCACCTGTGGTGGAGGGCGGCCCGGTGTGGACCGGACCGCCCCCACGGTGCGGGTTCGGTGGGTTCAGTTCCCGACGGAGCGGGTGACGAACTCGGCGAGGTCGGTCGACTGCTGGATGCGGCTGGGCTCGTGCACGTACATCATGTGGCCGGCCTCGTAGTACCGGAACTCGATGTTCTCCCGCAGCACGGGCGGAATGGCCAGGTGCGCCACGGTGTGCTCGGCCGCGGCGTACGGTGTGGCGCCGTCGTGGTAGCCGCAGGCCACGTGCACCCGCAGGTGCGGGTTGGCCCGCATCGCGTTGGCCAACTCGTCGGCCACGGACACGTGGGCACCCTCGAACTCCTTGTACGACCAGGGGTGCACCCGGTCGGTGAGGATCTCGTAGGGCAGGTCGTTGGCGTAGCCGAGCTCGGCGCGCACATAGTGGTTGAGCGCCGCGGTGTACGGGCCGAGGATCGCCAGGTAGGACGGGTCCTCGACGAAGTGCTCGCGTCCGGCGTCCGGGTCCCACCCGGTGAACCGTCCGTCGAGCCGGCCGACCACCTGGCGGCGGTCCCGCAGCAGTTCGGTGAAGAACCGGACGTGCTCCAGGCGCAGGTTGACCCGGTCCACGTAGTCCTCGGTCAACCCGGTCAGCGCGGCGGTACGGCGCACCACCTCGGCGCGCTCCTCCTCCGACATCCGGGAGCCGCGGGCCAGGGCCAGCAGGTAGTCGCCGTGCGCGAACTCCTCGGCCTCGGCGAGCACCTCACGCAGCGGCCGGTCGCCGTGCTTGCCGTGGTAGTGGGCGATCGCGGCGTAGGTGGGCAGGTACAGCGCGTACGGCAGGTCGTTCCCGGCGGTGAACCGGATGGTGCCCATGTCGAGCACCATGGAGATCAGCATGATCCCGTTGAGGTACATGCCGTACCGGGTCTGTAGGTAGGAGGCCAGGCCTGCGGCGCGGAGCGTGCCGTAGGACTCGCCGGCCAGGAACTTCGGCGACATCCAGCGGCCGTTGCGGGAGGTCCACAGCCGGATGACCTCGGCGACGGACTCCAGGTCGCCCCGGTAGCCGTGGTAGTCGGCGGGCTTCTCCCCCTTCACCGCCCGGGAGTAACCGGTGGACACCGGGTCGATGAACACCAGGTCGGAGTGGGCGAGCAGGGTCTCGGTGTTGTCGGTGATGTCGTAGGGCGGGGGGAGCAGCTGTCCGGCGTCGCCCATCACCACCCGACGCGGACCGAGCAGGCCCAGGTGGAGCCACACGCTGGAGGAGCCGGGGCCGCCGTTGAACGCGAAGGTGACCGGACGGGTACGGGGATCGGCCCCGTCGAGGGTGTAGGCGGTGACGAACACCTCCGCCTTGGGCCGGAAGCCGTCGAACGTGCCGTCGGTGTGGGTCTCCTTGCGCAGCACGATCCGGCCGGTGGTGGCGGTGTAGTTCAGCTTGCGCCGCTTGATGGTGAGGGTGTGCCGGGTGGTGACCAGGTCGTCGGCCGGCTCCGCCTCCTGGACCGAGGTGGCGGTCTGGGCCGACTCGGACTCACCGGGGCGAGTGGTTCTCTCCTTCGCATCCTTGGCAGCCATGGTTGAACCCTAAAGGGTGAAGGCGTACTTCCGGCCCGTGTTGTTTCCGGTACGTGGTGGTGTCGGGTGCCGGGTCGGGTGCGCCGTGCCGGGCCGGTGGCGCAGACTGGGCGGGGGTGGGCGGCCGCGTTCGGGGGGCGAGAGCGGGAGGAGGGCCGTGTCCGTCGACCAGCCTGGTGAGCCGCGCGGACGGACGTCCGAACATCCCGGTGACCGAGCCGCCATGGCGACCGACCTGTCCGAGCTGGACGGGATGATCGCCGGGTGCCGCGCCTGCCCTCGTCTGGTCGAGTGGCGGGAGCACGTCGCTCGGAACCGGCGTGCCGCGTTCCGGGACTGGACCTACTGGGGACGCCCGGTGCCCGGGTTCGGTCCGTCGGACGCGGCGGTGGCCGTCGTCGGTCTCGCCCCGGCAGCACACGGGGGCAACCGCACCGGCCGCATGTTCACCGGGGATCGCTCCGGGGACGTGCTGTACGCGGCGCTGCACGCGGTCGGTCTGGCCTCACAGCCGGTGTCCCGGCACCGTGACGACGGGCTGCGACTGCGGAGCACACGGATCACCGCGCCGGTGCACTGCGCGCCGCCGGGGAACAGGCCGACTCCCGAGGAACGGGACACCTGCCGCCCGTGGTTGGCCCGTGAGCTGCGGTTGCTGCGCCCGACGCTGCGGGCGGTGGTGGTGCTGGGGGCGTTCGGTTGGCAGGCGCTGCTGCCGGTGCTGCGGGACACCGCCTGGCAGGTTCCGGTACCCCGGCCCCGGTTCGGCCACGGGGTCCACGTGGAGCTGCCCGCTGTCGACGGGGGTGCGCCGTTGCACCTGTTCGGCTCGTACCACCCCAGCCAGCAGAACACCTTCACCGGTCGGCTCACGCCGGAGATGCTGGAGAGCGTGCTCGCCCGTGCGGCCCGCGCGGCGGGCGTCGCCCGACCCTGAGTGATCGGGAACACGTCCGGAGTGGGGGGACGGTCGGTGGTCGCGTCCCGTCGGGACCGTGACGTGAGGGCGAACACCCGACAATGAGGCCGGATGGCGGATTGACATTCCCGCTGGTCAGGCCTGCGCGGTTACTCTCGGTGTGGCGCCCGTCTACAGCCCAAATCACAATTATGAGGGCCTTGTCAAGCGGGTAACCCGACCTGGTGGGACCATGGGCCCCATGGCAGCAGGTACGACCGGACCGACGCGAATTCTCGTGGTCGGCGGCGGTTACGTGGGCATGTACACCGCGCTTCGGCTGCAGTCCAAACTCCGGCGCAACGAGGCGTCGGTCACCGTCGTCGACCCGCAGCCGCACATGACCTACCAGCCGTTCCTCCCCGAGGCGGCGGCTGGATCGATTGAGCCGCGGCACGTCGTGGTGCCGTTGCGGCGTGTGCTCGACAAGTGCACGGTGGTCACCGGGCGGGTGACGCAGATCGAGCACAAGGACAAGACGGTCACCGTGGAGTCCGGGGACGGGCACGTCGAGAAGCTGACCTACGACGTGCTGGTCGTGGCACTCGGCTCGGTGGCCCGCACCCTGCCGATCCCCGGCCTGGCCGAGCACGGCATCGCGGCCAAGACCATCGGCGAGGCGATCTACCTCCGCAACCACGTGCTGTCCCGGCTGGACGCCGCGTCCAGCGCCACCGACCCCGAGCTGCGGCGCAGGCTGCTCACCTTCGTGGTGATCGGTGGCGGGTTCGCCGGCATCGAGACGCTGGCCGAGCTGGAGGACATGGCTCGCTACGCCACCCGCTACTACAAGAACATCAAGCCCGGTGACATGCGCTGGGTCCTGGTCGACGCGGCGAACCGGGTGCTGCCCGAGGTGAGCCCGAAGATGGGCGTCTACACGGTGCGGCAGCTGATGAAGCGGGGGATCGAGGTCTACCTGGAGACCCTGGTCAAGTCCCTGGAGGGCGGGCACGTCGTCCTCAGCGACGGTACCGAGTTCGACGCAGACACCATCATCTGGACCGCCGGGGTGAAGGCGAACCCGGTGCTGGCGAACACCGACCTGCCGCTGGACCCGCGTGGTCGGGTGCGCTGCACGGCGCAGCTGCAGGTGGAGGGACTGACGGACGCGTGGGCGGCGGGTGACTGTGCCGCGGTGCCGGACCTGTCGCGGACCGAGGAGGACCCGCAGGCCACGTGCAGCCCGTCGGCCCAGCACGCGGTGCGTCAGGCCAAGCGGCTCGCCGACAACATCATCGCCACGCTGCGTGGCCGGCAGCCCAAGACCTACTACCACCGTTACGTCGGTTCGGTGGCCGGGCTGGGTCTGTACAAGGGTGTGGCCGACGTCTACGGCATCAAGCTCAAGGGCTACCCGGCGTGGCTGATGCACCGTGGCTACCACGTGAGCCGGATGCCGACGTTCAACCGCAAGTTCCGCATCGTCATGGACTGGATGCTGGCTCTGTTGTTCCGCCGTGAGGTGGTGTCGCTGGGGCAGATCCACGACCCGAAGGCGGAGTTCGTCCGCGCGACGAAATCCTGACGGCGTTTGACGGGTCCGGGTGTCGATCCCCCCGATCACCGATGACGGAAGGGACGGCGGCGTCACCTGCCGCTCCGATCATGACTTTCGCGTCGGTGTGCGATCTTGTGTGAGTTGTGTCGTGATCGCTCGGGGGGATTTCACCAATAGCAGATGACACTGCTCCACTCGGTGCGAATTCGTAGTGCCGCCCTTGACAATGCGTTAGGTGAAACGAACACTACTCCAGTGTGTCACCTGAAAGGGTGACACGTTGCTGGGGAGTGAGGTGATCCCATGTCACTGAAGGAGCTGGCTCTACGGGTTCGCCGCGGTGAGGTCAAGGACGGGGCGCTGGTGGAGCGCTCGGCCGACTACGCCCGGGTGCACAAGATCTACGCCCGTAAGAAGGACAACTGATCGTCGTGGTTGCGGGGCGGGGGCGAATCGAGGGGCGCTCCCGCCCCCTTGCGGAGGGGAGACCTGGGCGCGGCCCGGGCTGCGGGATGTTCGGATCCGGGGACGTGTGCTCCGTCGTCCCCGGTGCTGCTGTTCCGGCGGTTGTCTCTGTCGGTGACGGCACGGTTACACGGATCGGAGCATCAACGCTGGACCGTGGGGCACAATCCTGACGACTTGGTCACCCACATTGCCCGGTCCACTCGGACAGGTGAAAAGCTACAGGGGCTGCGGTGGCCGTCCGTAGCTGTCATCAGCTCGCTCGCGGGACGGCGAGCACGTGTTCCTCGGAGTGATCGTGAACTGCGACTGGCTCTGGTTCGAGCATCTGGCGGGGGCCAACGCGGTCTCCTGTGCGGTGCGGACATGGGAGGTGGCTCGGTTCGAGGAGTGGCGCGATGCGCGTCAAGGTCGCTGAGTACGCGACGCTGTTCTTCGACCGGGGCCGGCTGGTCTGGGACGACTACCTGCACCAGCGACAGTTCGAGCTGACCGAGGTGGCGGAACAGGTCTGCCGTGCCTTCGCCACCTTCACCGACCCCGCCGAGGCATTCGCGGATCTCGACGCGGAGGAGGCGGCGGCGCTGCGCAGCGTCGTCGACGAGCTCATCGAGGCCAGGGTGCTGATCGTGGAGGGCTCCCCGGAGCACGGCGAGGAGCAGGCGATGCTCGCCGCCTGGTCCGACTGGGGTCCCTCCGCGCGGCACTACCACTTCGCCAGCCGCACCCTGGCCGACAGCAAGTACGCCAGCTGGCAGGAGCAGGACTCCGAGCTGGACGAGAAGATGAGGACGAACCCGCCGCCGCCCCCGTTCAAGCGGCTGGGCACCACGCCCGTGGAACTGCCCCGGCCCAAGGGTGTGCCGCGCTGGACCAGCCGTCCGGTGCTCCAGGTGCTGCTGGAACGGCGTACCTCCCGCGAGTTCTCCCCCGAGCCGCTCCAGCTCGTCGAGGTGGCCCAACTCCTGCAGGTGGTCGGCGGCCCGCTCCCGCTGCCCGGGTCGATCACCAAGTCGGGCACCGTGCTCAAGACCAGCCCCTCGGCGGGTGGGCGGCACCCGGTGGAGCTGTACCTGCACGCCGCCCGGGTCGAGGGTCTGGCCGCCGGCTGGTACCACTACGACGCCGCACGGCACCTGTTGGAACCGCTCGGCTGTGTCTGGACCACCGAGGAGATCGTCGAGTCCGCCGGGGACCAGGACTGGGTGGGGGACGCCGCGGCCGCGATCTACTACACCGGTGTGCTCGGGCGGACCCGCTGGAAGTACGACAACGCCCGCGCCTACCGCATGGTGCAGATGGATGTCGGACACGTCTCGCAGACCGCGTACCTGGTGGCCACTGCCATGGGACTCGCGGTCGGGTTCACCGCTGCGTTGCGTGACGAGCGGGTGGAACAGGTGCTGGGCTGTGATCCCAATCACGAGATCGTGCTGGGGCTGACCGCGGTGGGACGCCCCGTCAGGCGCGGGTGATCGATGCTGGATGATCGGAGCCTGTGGACGGTCCGGTTCGGTGGCCACCATGGACAGCTGGTGGTCACCGTTGCGCCTTCCGGCGCACGGTCCCGGACGGGCACCACTGCGCCGGGCGGGCGAGTTCTGCGCCCAGGCCTCCGCACGGCGTGCCGGACGTCCTAGGCTCCCCCTGCCCCCGTAGCCCAACCGGAAGAGGCAGGCCCCTTAAAAGGGTTCCAGTGTCGGTTCGAATCCGATCGGGGGCACTGAGTGCGACCACAGTGGACCGACCCCGGCTCGAGGCGATCGAACCGGGGTCGGTCTTCCGGGGTGACCGTGCCCTCCGGTGGATCCGCCTCGCCCGGACGTCCACGGTCCACGTCGCACGTCACGGCGCGGTGCCGCGGTGGGACACAACCGCAGGTCGACGTGGTGCCCGGTGGTCGCCGTCCTGGGGGTTGTCCGCCCACGGTCGCGCGGGGTCGTCGGCCGGACCGTGATGGAGTGGGACGCCCGGCACGCTCCCGGTGTCCCGTCGACGTGTCCACCGTGGACGTCTCCGGTGCACGCCGGGGTGGTGTTCCCGAGGGAGCACGAACCCGGGAGCGGGAACGGAACGTCCCTCCCTCGCTCACCGTTCGGCGAGGAGGGCGTCCAGCTTCTCGTAGCCCTCGATCACACCCTGTTCCATCCCGCTGGCGAGTACCGCGTCCCGGGTCTCCAGCGACTCGACGAGCGTCAGGCTGTCGACCCGGGTGCGTCCGTCGCCCAGGTCCTCGAAGGTCACGATGTCCAGGGAGACACCGTCGGGAGCGCCGTCGTAGGTGAAGGTCTGCACGATCCGCTCGTGGGGGCGCACCTCGTGGAAGGAGCCGTAGAAGGAGGCGATCACCTCGCCGTTCCGCAGGGACACGTAGCGGTAGCTGCCGCCGGTGCGGGCGTCCCAGTGGTCCATCCGGTTGGTGATGCTCCTCGGGCCGAGCCACCGGGCGACCAGTTCCGGATCGGTCCATGCTCGGAACACCCGCTCGGCGGGTGCGGCGAAGTCGCGGACGATGCGGATGGTGGGCAGTGCGGGATCGGTTTCGATGCGGGTCTCGTTCGTCGTGGTCATGATGCTTCCTCCTGCCGGTACGTGACCGTGTCCCGGTCGTCGTCCATGGCCGCGAGCACGGCGTCGAGGCGGCGGAACCGCTCCTCGGCCTGCCTGCGGTACCTCTCGATCCACCGGGTCATCAGGTCGAACACCTCGGGCTCGAGGTGGCAGGGGCGACGCTGCGCCTTCCGGCTGCGGCTCACGAGGCCGGCCTCCTCCAGCACCTTGACGTGCTTGGAGACAGCCTGGACCGACATGTCGTACTGCTTCGCCAGCTGTCCGACCGTCGCGTCACCGACCGAGAGTCGGGCCACGATGTCCCGCCGAGTTGGATCGGCGAGGGCTGCGAACACGCGGGAGAGGCGGTCGTCGGTCATGTGTGCTCCCTACCACCGTTGACAACCAATTGGTTGACAACGACGGTACGCCCGCCCACCCACCTTCTCAACCGCGCGGTTGAAAATCCTGGTGAAGGGTGGCGGAACCGCCTGACGTCCGGCAGGGACGCAAACCGGTCCCAGGGAGACGGGACCAGGGAGACATCACGTGTTCCGGGCGAGAGTCGTCCACGGCACCCGGGCCGCACCACCACCCGGTGGAACAGCGGATCACAGCACCAGTTCGGTGCCGTCGTCGAGCACCTCGGCGCCGGCGGCGACGAGCTCCGCACGCTGGGGTGACCCGGCGTCCAGCACCGGGTTGGTGTTGTTCAGGTGGGTGTACACCCGGCGGACGCCGGGATGCCGGCGCAGCGCGGACAGCGAGCCGTTCGGCCCACTGATCGGCAGGTGACCCATCGTGCGCTGCGCGGTTCCACCCACCCGGTTCCCCGTCGCCCCGGCCATCTCGCTCGGGCCGTGGAAGGTGCCGTCCAACAGCACACAGCTGGCGTCCTCGACGAGTGCGTCCATGGCGGGAGACCAGTGGGGCAGGCACGGTGCGTAGACCAGCACCCCTCCGGTGGCCGGGTCCTCGATCCGGTAGGCCACGACCCAGCTCTCCCCGTCGGCGCTGCTCTCCTCGTCGGAGGTCTGGACGTACTTCGGCCGCTTGTCACCCACCACCGTCGCGGTCACCCGCAGTATGGCCGACTCGGCACCGGCGGGGCGGCCCTCCAGGGTGAACGGCAGGCCGGGCCGTATCTCGTGCCACTCCCAGCCCTGGTAACCGGCCAGCACGGACTGGAGCGGCAGGTGGTCCCGCAGCGCGGTGAGCACCGTCCGGGTCGCGTACACCTGCAGCGTGCCCTCCCGCAGCGCGAGCAGGCCGGTCACGTGATCCAGTTCCGCGTCGGTGAGCAGCACCGCACGCAGCGGGGTCTGCCGGACCCCCGGGCCGGGAGTGAGCCGGACGCTGCTCATCAGCTGGGTCCGGATGTCCGGGGAGGCGTTGAGCAGGTACCAGTCCACGTCGTTGGCGCTGATCGCCACGCAGTCCTGGGTGCGGGCCGGGACACCGGGCTTCCCGGCCCGCGCGCACATCTGGCAGGCGCAGTTCCACTGCGGGAAACCGCCACCGGCGGCTGTGCCCAGCAGGATCGCCCTCATACGGCCTCCCTCGGCGCGGTGCGTGGCACCGGCCTGCTGCTCTCCTCCTCGCCCAGCACAGCGTCCACCAGGTGACGGTGGGGAGACAACGTACACACCGGGTCGGTGGCGGTCGGATCCCCGGTGAACAGGAAGGCCTGGCAGCGGCAGCCGCCGTGGTCCACCTCGCGCCGGGGGCAGCTCCGGCACGGTTCCTGCATCCAGCCGGTGCCCCGGAAGGCGTTGAAGGCCGGCGACCGGTACCAGATCTCGGCGAGCGGCACGGAGCGGACGTTCTCGAAACGCAGCTCGTCGATCACGTCGGCCACCGGACAGGGCAGGACCCGTCCGTCCGGGGTGACGGTGAGCTGCTGAGCGCCCCAGCCGTGCTGGCACGGTTTGGGGTGGGGCTCGTGGTAGTCGGCCAGCACGTAGACGATCTGCATCCGGTCCCCGAGCCGCTGCCGCGCCTGCCGCACCGCCGCTTCGGCCGCCTCCAGCTGCGCCCGCCGGGGCAGCAGGGCCCTCCGGTTGCGCAGGGCCCAGCCGTAGTACTGGGTGTTGGCCAGCTCCAGCCGGTCCGCGCCCAGTGATTCGGCGAGTTCGATGATCTGCGCGACCCGGTCCAGGTTGCCGCGGTGCAGTACGACGTTCACCGTCAGGGGCAGCCCCAGCCGCTTGACCAGCCGGGCCGCTTCCGTCTTGTGCTGGTGCGCCCGGGCGCCGGCCACGATGTCGGCCTGGGCCGGATCGGCGTCCTGCAGGGAGAGCTGCACGTGGTCCAGCCCTCGGGCGGTGAGCTCCGCGGCCAGGGCGGGGGTCAGGCCCAGGCCACTGGTCACCAGGTTGGTGTAGCAGCCGAGACGGTTGGCGTGGGAGACCAGTTCGAGCAGGTCGGGCCGGGTCAGTGGTTCCCCACCCGAGAAGTGCACCTGCAGCACGCCGAGCTCGCGGGCCTGGGAGAGCACCGACAACCACTGTTCGGTGGTCAGCTCCGCCCGACGCGGCACTAGGTCCACCGGGTTGGAGCAGTAGGAGCAGTGCAGGGGACAGCGGTGGGTGAGCTCGGCCAGCAGGTCCAGCGGGGCGGGGATGCCGGCCTCGGCGTCGGTCGGCTCGGGAGCCGGGCCCGCGGTCGGGCCGTCGGCGGTGGCCGTCCCGGTCGGGGTACCGCCCTCGACCGCGAGCACACCGCACCGTGCCAGACCGGTCACCGCCCCGGCGACCTGCTGGGGGTCCACGCTGTCGTACCGCTCGGCCAGCTCGGCGACGATCCCGGCCACGCTGGAGACGCCGTCACAGCGCCCCACCACCGCGGCCGCGGTCTCGTTCAGCAGCAGGACACCTTCGGGGAACAGCACCACGTAGCGGTCCCGTCCCGGGTCGAAGCTGAGCCGGGCCCCGGCTCTGAGCCGGGGCACCGCGGTGAGGGGAACCACCGGAGCCGACGTTCCGGACGTCACAGGGCCGCTCCCTGGGTACTTGCCGTGGTCACGCCCGCGGCGGATGCCGGGGCGGCGGATCGGGTGGCGTAGTCGATGGCGTCGAGCATGGCGCGTAGCACGTCGCACTTGAACGCGAGGGCGGCCACCGCGGCGTCCTGCTGTTCGCGGGTGACGCAGTGCCGCACCACGATGTCCAGGACCGACCGGCCGGCGTCGGAGACCACCTGGAGCCGGGAGGTGAAGTAGGCGAACCCCTCCTCCGCGATCCAGGGGTAGTGCCGGCGCATGTCGGCCAGCCGGCGTCGCATCAGGTCGGGGGAGAACATCTCGGTCAGACCCGAGGCCACCGCCTCGGTCCAGGGGCGGGTCCGGGCGAAGGTGACGTAGGCGTCGACGGCGAACCGGACACCGGGCAGCACGTGTCGTTCGTCCAGCACCTCGGCGCGGTCGAGCCCCAACGCCTCGGCCAACCGCAACCAGTTCTCCGCGCCACCCGCGCCGGCGTGCGGGCCGTCGTGGTAGACGATGCGTTCCAACCAGGCGCGCCGGATCTCGGGGATCGGGCAGTTGGCGATGATCGCCGCGTCCTTCTGCGGCAGACACCGCTGGTAGTACCAACGGTTGGCGGCCCAGAGCTGCAGCTCGGACCTGGTGAGCAGCCCCTGGTGCATCCGTTCGTGGAAGGGGTGCCGGTCCCAGTAGCGGTCCGACAGGCTCCTCAGTGCCGCGGTGAACTCGGCCGGGGTCATCGGTTCGCGTGCCGTTGGCATGCGTGACTCCTCGGCGTGACACCCACACCGGTAAAGCCCCCACTGATGATCTCGACGCGGACGGGTGACACCGTCCTCGTCGGGGGCCCGGTTCAGCGGGTTGCCGCGTAGCCCGTGACCTCCAGGGGAGTGCGGAACTCCTGCCAGCGGGGCGCCGTCCACGGCCGGCGCGCCGGGGCGGGCAGGGATCCGGTCGACGTGGTGGTTCCGGCGGGGGTACCGGCGGTGGCGGTCGAGGTGGTGGGCGCCGGGACGGTGGTAGAGCGGCTCATCCTTCTGCGCTCCTGACTCGTTTGTTGCGCTCCTGACTCGGGCGGGTCGCCGACGGCATCGCCCGACGACGGGTACAGCCGAAGAACGAACCCCAAGCTAGTGCCCCGGGGAGGAACGAAACGAGGTTCATCCGGCGGAATCGCCGTCCCGACCGGGTGAAAAACACTCCCTAGCCGTGCGACGCCTCACTCGATACGGGGATTCAGCCCCCGGATGCGATCTCCGACTACGCGGGTGCGGACCCGAACGGGCACCGGGTGCCCTCCGTGATCGGTCCGCTGCTCCTCCCACCCCGTGCCCCACAGGAGGTATCACGTGAGACGTCACCGAAGAACGCGTCGTGGTTCCGCGTCCGTGATGCTGGCCGCGGCGATCGTCGCGGCCGCGGCGGGTTCGGCGACCGCGGTGCCCGTGCGCGATTCCGTGCCGGGGGAGCGCACGGTGGTCGGTGACCTGCGCATCCCGTGGGACGTCGACTTCCTCCCCGACGGCTCGGCCGTGGTGAGCGAACGGGACACGGGCCGCATCCTGCATCTGGTCGACGGTCGGGTCGCCTCGGCGTGGCGCATCGAGGACGTGGTGGTACGCGGTGACGCGGGGGTCATGGGCCTGGCGGTCTCCCCCGACTACGAGCGGGACCGGCGGATCTACGTCTTCTACAGCACGGCGCGGGACCACAGGATCGGCTGGTTCCGGCTGGGTGAGCAACCACGGCCGATCCTGACCGGCATCCCCCGTGACGACATCATCAACGGCGGTGCACTCGCGTTCGGCCCGGACGGGATGCTGTACGCGGGCACGGGATCGGGACGGCGGGGCACCGCCGCCCAGGACCTCGACTCGCTCAGCGGGAAGATCCTGCGCATGACGCGGGACGGACGCCCCGCTCCCGGCAACCCGTTCCCCGGCTCACTGGTGTACTCCTACGGCCACCGCAACGTGCAGGGGCTGGCCTGGGGACCGGACGGCACCCTGTACGCCACGGACATCGGCGACGTCGACTGGGACGAGATCAACCGGGTCGTCCCGGGCGGCAACCACGGCTGGCCGCTGTGCGAGGGACGGTGCGACAGGCCGGACACGGTCCAACCGGTGGCCACCATGCGACCGGCCGACGCCGTGCCCAGCGGGATCGCCCACCACCAGGGCTGGTTGTACGTGTCCAATCTCCGCGGCGAGCGGGTCACCCGGTTCCTGATCCTGGCCGACGGCGAGCTGTCGGGACCGTACCGGGTCATCTCCGGGATGGGACGCATGCGCGCCGCCACCGTGACCCGGGACGGCTCCCTCTGGCTCACCACCTCCAACCAGGAGGGCAAGGGCACCACACGTGCCGCCCACGACGACCGGGTGCTCCAGGTCCGACTCGGGTGAGCCGGCGGGCCCGTGGCAGGCGTGGGCCCGCCCGATCAGGCCGGATAGGCCACCACGATGCGGTTCTCGTCGTAGCCCAGCGTGCCGCCCACCCAGCGGCCCCCACAGGTGACCAGGACCAATCGGTGCGGGCCGTCCTGGCCGAACAGCGCGGCCGCCCTGGCCGGCAGGTCGTTCTTGTGCACCGTGTGCACCTCCGCCACCCGGTAACGCCACACTCGGCCGGTGTTGTCGGTGACGGTGACCTCCTGCCCGGCACGCACCCGCCACAGTTCGGCGAACGGGCCGATACGGCCTCGCCAGTCGACGTGCCCGGCCAGCAGGGTGGCCCCGGAGTCGGCGCCCAGGCCGGCGCCCCACCAGGTGGCCTCGCGCACGCCGTCCGGGACCGGGAGCACCCCGTCCGGGCCGACCTCGCGACGCACCAGGGTGGCGGTACCTCCCTGCGGCAGCCGCACCGTGCCCGGCCGTTGCCCGGTTCCGCCCCGTTCCGTCGTCGTTCCGGTGGTCGGGGAAGCGGGGCGGGCCGGGTTCGTGCCGGACGCGTCCAGGAGGGCGCTGCTCGTCCGGCCGCCCTGCTGCTCCGTGACCGTCGTCGCGGTCGGGTCCCGGTCGGCCACCGGAGCGGCCGCCGGTTCGCCGGCCCGGGCCGTGCCCTCCACCGGCCGCACCGGGCTGAGCAGGAGGACCAGCCCGGTCATCCCGACGGCCAGGGCCAGCGCCGTCGAACCGGCGAGCGCCCGCCCGGTCGGCACGGTGGCCGGTGGCCCGGCTTCCGCGGCCACCGGCCCCGTTCCGGTTTCCCGGCGGGGACGTCCGCCCGCCGGGGCACGGTCGATCGCACCGGTCATACCGTTCCTCGTTCCCAGACCCTCGGCGGGTCAGCGACGACCGGGCCGCGGACTCCGGTCCCGTCGCCGGACCGCGAGCGCCAGCAGGCCCGCACTCAGCACGGTCAGTGCACCCAGCCCGATCAGTCCTGTCGGGGCGATGCGGGTCTCGGTGGGTGCCACGGCTCGCGGTGCGGCGAGCCCCGCGGGGATCACGCTGGGCACCGTCGGCGTCGGCGGGGGATTCGGGGCGTTGGCCAGGCTCAGGGTGAGCGTCTCCCCGGGCTGTACCGTCCCGCACACCGCCGGGGGCCGGTCCGGGTCGAAGTCGTCCTCGTAACCGGGGGCGGGGTCGACCTCCACCAGGCAGATCTCCTGCGGCGCGCGCAGGTCCTCCACCCGCAGGGTGCCGTCGTCCCCGGTGCGCAGCACCGCCGGCTGGCCGTCCTGGTCGAGCAGCGGGGTTCCGTCCTGTCGCACGGCGGGCTCGGTGCGGTCCGCTCCGGTGATCCGGAACGCCGCGTCGGGCACCGGAGCACCGCTCTCGGCGTCCACCTTGGACAGCACGACCTCACCGGGTGGTGGGACCGCCGTGGTCGACACCGCCTCGGTGAGCGTCTCCTCGCCGCCGGTGGTGACGATGCGCTGGGTGTTCTCGTCCTCGGGGACCTCCACCCGCGGCTGCGTGGCCGGGGCGGCGAGGGTGACCTCCACCCGGGGTTCGGGACCGGTCGGGGTGACCTCGAAGACCAGCGGGCTGCCGTCGGCGGGGGTGTGGAGCTGCCCGGTGGCCGCCTCCCCGTCGAGCGTGCCGTCGGTCACCTCCAGGGTGACCGGTACGTCGCCGATCCCCTGACCGGACGCCCCGGCCACCACCAGCTCCCACGTACCGGGAGTGCCGATCTGCTGGGGCTCGTCCGGGGGACGCAGTTCGACCGTCCACGGTCCGTGGTTGGCCTCGGCGTCAGCCCGCAACCGTTCCACCGCCTGCTGCGCACTCTCGGGCAGGGCGGCGAAGTGGCCCTCCACGTCGTAGGCGATCTGTCGGAAGTCCCGGCTCGGATCGAGATCACCGGGCTCGCGGGGTGCCGCGGTCCAGGAGTGCAGCAGGTGTGCCAGCGCCGCGGCCTCGTCGGCCGAGCTGGTGTCGCTGTAGCGCAGCAGCAGGTAGGAGATCTGCGCCGCCACGTCCTCGGACAACGGCGTGCCCCACTTGGTCCGTAACACGTCGCCGGACCGGTAGGGCTCGTCGCTGTCCGGGGCCTTGTAGGCGAACTGGACGCACCAGACCTGCTTGCCGTGCCACAGGTAGGAGCCCAGCCAGTCCGTGGTGTCGGGGTTGCCGCGGTAGGGCTGGGCGGGGACCTCGTGTCCCAGCCCGGTCCGTACCTCCGCGGCAGCGGTACCGGGCGTGGTGGTGAGCAGGCCTGCCGTGAGCAGGCTCCCCACGAGGACCCCCGTGAGCAACGTCGATACGCCGCGCATGCGCGCTCCTTCGTCGGCGCCGGTCGTCGCGTCGGGACGACCGGCGATGGGCAGGTGGTGACGCGGCGGCGGTGCACCCGGTCCTGCCGGCACGTCTCCTGCGCACCCCACGTCACGGCTCCGTGGGGTGGGGACGGCTCGGGGACGGTGCGCCACCCGGCTCGATGCTGGTGGCGGTCACGTTCCGTCACAAGACGCCGGTGGAATGAGCCTGAACGATCACGGAGTGCTCAGATGAGTGGCGGGGGATCGGACTCGCTCACCGGAGCGCGCGAGTGCGCAACCGGGTCGGCTCAACGCGTGGTGACGGTGCGTTTCCGTGTCGCGGATCACAGTATTGTGTCCGTGGCGCGGGAAACCGCGCACCACGGAAATCCGCCAGAGAGTAAAGTCACCTTTACCCGTCGGGAACCGGCCGGCGGTACCGGCCGTTGAACCCGGTGACGGTGCGAGCACGCTCCAGGAGGACCGAGGTGCGCACAACGAGCAACCCAGCGTTCCGGAACCTGCCGACAACCGGCGGTTACGCGACGTTCCAGAACCAGCCGGGCTACCAGGCCTACCCCGGCTACGCGCCCCAGCCGCAGGGCTACCCGTACGCTCCCACGCCCGGCCCGGTGTCGGCCGCCCGGCCGATGACCATCGACGACGTGGTCACCAAGACGGCCATCACCGCCGGCGCGGCGCTGCTGGCCGGTGTGCTCACCGGCTGGTTCGACGCCTACTTCCTGGCGCTGCCCGCCGTGCTGATCGGACTCGTGCTGTCGCTGGTGATCATCTTCCGCCAGTCGACCAGCCCGGCGCTGATCCTGAGCTACGCGATTGCCGAGGGTGTGTTCCTCGGCGCCCTCACCGACGTGCTGGACAACGTCGGCGGACTGAGCGGCATCGGCTTCCAGGCCGTCGTGGGTACCGCCGGTGTGTTCGGCGGCATGCTGCTGGTCTACAAGACCGGTGCCATCCGGGTCACCCCGCGGCTGACCCGGTGGATCGTGGGCGCGACGATCGGTGTCGGCGTGCTGATGCTGGCGAACCTGATCGCGAGCTTCTTCACCACCGGTGGCCTGGGCCTGCGGGACGGCTCCCCGCTGGCGATCGTCTTCAGCCTGGTGTGCATCGGTATCGCGGCGTTCAGCTTCCTGCTCGACTTCGACGCCGCCGACCAGGCCATCCGCGCCGGTGTGCCGGCCAAGTACTCCTGGTACATCGCCTTCGGCCTGATGGTCACCCTGGTCTGGCTGTACCTGGAGATCCTGCGGCTGCTGTCCTACCTCCGCGAGGAGTGAGACACCCCCGGAGGAGCGACGCAACGATCCGCACCCGGACCACGAGGGGCGCCCCGGTCACCACCGGGGCGCCCCTCGGTCTGTCCGAGCTCCTCCGCCGGATCGGTCGGGGAGGACCGGGACGGGATCAGGACAACCGCTCGATGATCATGGCCATGCCCTGACCACCGCCCACGCACATCGTCTCCAGGCCGATCTCCTTGTCGTGCCACTGCAGCGAGTTGATCAGGGTGGTGGTGATCCGGGCCCCGGTCATGCCGAACGGGTGCCCCACCGCGATCGCCCCACCGTTGACGTTGAGCTTCTCCAGCGGGATGTCCAGCTCCCGGTAGGAGGGGATCACCTGGGCGGCGAACGCCTCGTTGATCTCCACCAGGTCGATGTCGTCGATGGTCATGCCGGCCCGGGCCAGCGCCCGCCGGGTCGCCTCCACCGGGCCCAACCCCATGATCTCCGGAGAGAGCGCGGAGACCCCGGTGGCCACGATCCGGGCCAGCGGGGTGATCCCCAGCTCCCGGGCCTTGACGTCGCTCATCACCACCAGGGCGGCGGCACCGTCGTTGAGCGGGCAGCAGTTGCCGGCCGTCACCCGTCCGTTCGGCCGGAACACCGGCTTGAGCGCCGCGACCTTCTCGTAGGTGGTGCCGGGGCGGGGACCGTCGTCGGCGGTGACCACCCGGCCGTCCGGCAGCGTCACCGGGGTGATCTCCCGGGCCCAGAACCCGTCGGCGATCGCCTTCTCGGCCAGGTTCTGGCTGCGCACCCCGAACTCGTCCATCTCCTCGCGGGTGATGCCCTTGGCCAGCGCCAGGTTCTCCGCGGTCTGCCCCATCGCGATGTAGATGTCGGGCACCTGGCCGTCCTCACGCGGGTCGCGCCAGGAGGTGGCCCCCTCCGCGGCACGGGCCGTACGGGCCTCCGCCTCGGCGAAGATCGGGTTGTGGGTGTCGGGCAGCGAGTCGGAGTTGCCCTTGACGTAGCGGGACACGCACTCCACACCCGCGGAGATGAACACGTCCCCCTCGCCGGCCTTGATGGCGTGGAAGGCCATACGGGTGGTCTGCAGGCTGGAGGCGCAGTACCGGGTCACCGTGGTGCCCGGCAGGTGGTCGTAGCCCAGCAGCACCGCGACCACCCGGGCCATGTTGAAGCCCTGCTCCCCGCCGGGCAGACCGCAGCCCAGCATCAGGTCGTCGATGTCCCGCGGGTCCAGCTGCGGCACCCGGTCCAGTGCCGCCCGCACCATCTGCGCGGTCAGGTCGTCCGGTCGCATGTCCACCAGCGAGCCCTTGCCGGCCCGACCGATCGGGGAACGGACGGCGGACACGATGACGGCCTCGGGCATGGCGAACTCCTTCGCTCGACACGACGTGTGCGGGCGGGCCCTCAGCCACGCCCCTGGCCGGCAGCTTACGGCCGTCGGTGTGGCGCCGGGATCGTCACAGGGATCGGCGCCACACCGACGGCCTCCCAGGGGAGCAACCCCTTCCGACTAGGGGCGGACGTCACCGGCCTGTGCCGGTCGGATCTGCCGGAGCGCACGGTTGAGCCAGGCGACCGCCCTGGTCGTGGGGCGCTGGGCCTCCGCGGCCGTCGACCGGGCCGGGGCGGACGGCACGGGTCCGCTCCACACCTCCGCCGCCACACACACCCACGGCAGCAGCGTGCGTGCCGCGGTCTCGTACCCGGCGCCCGACGGGTGGAACTGGTCGACGCTGAACAGCTCGGCCGGTCGGGCCAGGAACTCCTCCGCCAGCAGGTCGGCCAGCGGCACCGGGTAACCCCCCGCCGCCTCCACCGCGCGACGCTGCGCCCGGGCCAGGGCCAGGCTCCAGGCACGGGCCACGGAACGGAGCGGTTGCGGGATGGGGCGGATGGCCCCCAGGTCCGGGCAGGTCCCCACCACCACCCGAACACCGGCGTCGCACAGCCGCCGCACCTCGGTCCCGAGCAGGGTGGCCGAGGTGCTCGTCGACAGCTTCGTGGTCACGTCGTTGGCCCCGATGATCACCAGGGCGATGTCGGGGCGGTCCAGCAGGGCCGCATCGACCTGGCCGGCCAGTTCACGTGAGGTGGCTCCCACGATGGCGTACGTGGCCAGGCGGACCGGTCGCTGAGCCTCCGCGGCCAGTCCGCGGGCCAGCAGCACACCGGGCAGCTGTCCCGCATGGTCCACCCCCAGCCCCGCGGCTGAGGAGTCACCCAGCATGGCGAACACCAGCGGGGTTTCGCCGATCTCCGGCGCGTCCGGGGCGAGGGGACCCGTTCCGTCGGGCAGGTACACGCCGTCGGCGCAGGGCGGCGGCCCCTCCAGGCTCCCGATGGCCCGGCGGGCACGCCGTGACTGCTCCGACAGGAGACCGTAGGCGGCGCCGGACAAGCCGCCGAGCGCTCCCGCAGCCAGCGCCACCGCCCGTAGCATCCGTATCCCCACCACCTCGGTGTCCTCCCTTGACTGGATGGTGAACCCTGTCACTGACGATGTGTTGTCACCGACGTTCGCGTCGTCCACTACCAGTGTCGAACCGAGTCCTACTCGAGTTAACCGCGTTCCGAGGGGGTAGGTGAATCGTTCCTCCGTGGGGCACGGCACACGGAAACCCACGGTGACGGCACCTGTTTCGTGCGTGTTCTCGTTCGGTCGCGACCGCCTTCGGCCACCCGTGCCCCGTCGTGCCGAGCGAGGCCCGGACGGGCCCTCGTCGGTGCCGGGCGTGCCCGTCCGGCGGCCCGGAGGAGGGTTTCGGCCGGCGCTCCGCGTCCCATGGTGTGTGCCGTGACGTCCGGGTGCGCCGCGAAGCCCGGTCGCTCACCCGCCTGAGCGGTAGCTCGACGGGGGATCGAGAGCGGTGGGGGTGGGATGCCGTCCACCACCTAGGCTCTGTCCGACGGTGTAGCAGTGGAAGGGTTACGCGGTGGAGTACGTCGAGCACGTCGTCGATCTGGTGGGCAACACCCCCCTGGTCAAGTTGAACTCGGTCACCGCCGAACTCGGAAGTGCCGGCCCGCTGGTGTTGGCCAAGGTCGAGTACTTCAACCCCGGCGGAAGCGTGAAGGACCGCATCGCGCTCCGTATGGTCGAGGCCGCCGAGGCGTCGGGTGAGCTGAAGCCGGGGGGCACGATCGTGGAACCGACCTCCGGTAACACCGGGGTGGGTCTGGCCCTCGTGGCGCAGCGCAAGGGATACCGGTGCGTCTTCGTGTGCCCGGACAAGGTCAGCGAGGACAAGCGGAACGTGCTGCGGGCCTACGGTGCCGAGGTCGTGGTGTGCCCGACGGCTGTTCCGCCGGAGCACCCCGACTCCTACTACAACGTCTCCGACCGGTTGGTGAAGGAGATCCCCGGCGCCTGGAAGCCCAACCAGTACGCCAACCCCGAGAACCCGGCGAGCCACTACCACTCGACCGGCCCCGAGCTGTGGCGGCAGACCGAGG
The DNA here is from genome assembly GCA_036562635.1 of Pseudonocardiaceae bacterium. Taxonomy (GTDB): domain Bacteria; phylum Actinomycetota; class Actinomycetes; order Mycobacteriales; family Pseudonocardiaceae; genus DATCJU01. The sequence continues at coordinate 6,179 of DATCJU010000134.1, read as the reverse complement.
GCCGGATCACCCACTTCGTGGCCGGCGTCGGCACCGGCGGCACCATCTCCGGCACCGGGCGCTACCTGAAGGAGGTCAGCGGCGGTCGGGTCCGGGTGATCGGGGCCGACCCGGAGGGCTCGGTGTACTCGGGCGGCACCGGACGCCCCTACCTGGTCGAGGGCGTCGGTGAGGACTTCTGGCCGACCACCTACGACCGCGACATCTGCGACGAGATCATCGCGGTGTCGGACAAGGACTCCTTCGAGATGACCCGCCGCCTGGCCCGGGAGGAGGGCCTGCTGGTCGGTGGCTCCTGCGGTATGGCCGTGGTGGCCGCGCTGCGAGTGGCCGAGCGGTGCGGGCCGGACGACGTCGTGGTGGTGCTGCTCCCGGACGGTGGGCGGGGCTACCTGTCGAAGGTGTTCAACGACTCCTGGATGGCCTCCTACGGCTTCCTGACGGCCGCCGACTCCGAGGCCACCGTCGGCGACGTGCTCCGCCGCAAGGGCGGCGGCCTGCCCGAGCTGGTGCACGTGCACCCCAACGAGACCGTCGGCGACGCCGTCGCGGTGATGCGGGAGTTCGGTGTGTCGCAGATGCCGGTGGTCAATGCGGAGCCGCCGATCATGGCGGCCGAGGTGGCCGGCGCGGTCAACGAACGCGACCTGCTGGACGCGCTGTTCACCGGTGCCGCCAAGCTCTCCGACCGTATCGAGCAGCACATGTCGCCCCCGCTGCCCACCCTGGGCGCCGGTGAGCCGGTGAACGCGGCGATGAAGGCGCTGTCCGACGCGGACGGGGCGTTGGTGCTGGTGGACGGCAAGCCGGTCGGGGTGGTGACCCGTCAGGACATCCTCGGGTTCCTCGCCGGGCGGTGACGAAGGATCACAGTGGTGACGAAATGTCACGCTGGGTACTGATCCGTTCGGACGATCCGCTAGCGTGTGCGGCGTTGTGTGACTGCACGGTCAGGCCAAGGGGGTTGAGTACCTGATGACGGCTCCGCAGCCGCCCTACGGGAGTAATTCGGGTGGTGGGGCACCGGGAGCGCAGCCTGGTGCCCCGGTGAACCAGCAACCGGGGGCGAGTCCGAGCACCGGGTCGCAGCCGGCACAGAACCCTGTCGGCCCGAACGTCGGACACGCGGAGGCGACCCAGGTCGTGGCTCCCGCGCAGGCCTTCGTCGCCCAGCAGGGAGGACAGGGCGCCGGGGACGCGGGTGCGACCCAGGTGGTGAACCCCGCGCAGGTCGCCGCGGCGGCACAGACCGGTGGGGGCGCGAATCCCGCCCAGGCGGCGCAGCAGGCCGGTGGGGACGCGGGTGCGACCCAGGTGGTCAATCCCGCGCAGGTCGCCGCGGCGGCGCAGCAGGCCGGTGGGGACGCGGGTGCGACCCAGGTGGTGAACCCCGCGCAGGTCGCCGCGGCGGGCACCTCGCCCAGCCCGGCCACCGGGTTCCCGCAGCCGGGGGCACCGCAGGGATGGCCGCAGGCACCGCAGCAGCCCGGTGCGTGGCCCGCACAGCAGCCGGGGGTGCCGCAGGGGTGGCCGCAGGCACCGCAGCAGCCCGGTTGGCCGGGCCAGCAGCCCGGCGCGTGGCCCGCGGCGTACCCGCAGCAGGGGATGCCCGGTGGCTACGGCCTGCCGATGGGCCCGCCCCAGCCGCACATGCTGGCGGACTGGGGCAGCCGTTTCCTCGGCCGCCTGGTCGACGGTCTCATCGTTGGGGTGCTTCCCGCCATCCTCATCATCATCGACCTGTTCGCGTTGACCTTCTTCCTGTCGATTCTCGGCGCTCTGCTCGGGCTGGCCGGGCTCATCTGGGTGGCGATCCAGGAGGGGACGACCGGTCAGTCGATCGGCAAGAAGGTCGCCAAGATCAGGTTGGTCCACGCGGAGACCGGCCAGCACATCGGAGCGGGAGCGGCCATCGGTCGACAGTTCGCCCACGTCGCGGACGGTGTGTTCATGCTGGGGTTCCTGTGGCCGCTCTGGGACGAGCGGAAGCAGACCTTCGCGGACAAGATGCTCAACACCGTGGTCGTCCGTACCCAGTGAGACGGTACGAGTACGTCTCCCGTGGCCCTCGGCACGAGTTGCCGGGGGCCACGGCCCCTTCCGGGGCTGGTCCGGCCACCGCCTCGGGTGATCGGTTCGATCTCGTCGTCACGTGCCCGGTGGTGCGCTAACGTTCCGGTCCATGTGGACCGCAGGGCAGCCCCACCAGCCACCGGGGCCGCACACCTATCCGGGAGCTGCAGGGCCGTATCCCACGGCGCAGCCCCGTTCCCCATACCCGGGTGGGCCCGCTCCCGCGGGTGGCAACCCGGCCACCGCAGTGATCTCCGCGATCCTCGCCCTGCTGGTGACCGTCCACCACGGAATCCTTCTGTTCATGGACATCGCCAGCGGGGCGCTGGTCGCTGTCCTGTCGCTGCGCTACGGCCCGTTGCCGGCGCTCATCGAGCTCGTGACCATCGTCGACCTGCTGATGCTGGGGCTGGGGGCGGTGCTGATGCTCGCCCGGGTGGGCGCCGGTCGGGTGATGGTGGTCATCGGCGGGGTGGGCACCCTGGTCCACCCGGTCGTGGCGTACGTGTGGACGTTGTTCGTGAACTGGCTCTTCATCATCGCCGCGCTGGTGGCCCTCACCGCGGTGGTGCTGGCTCTGCTGCCCTCGACCGGGAACTACCTCAAGGGGCGGCACACCGCGACCGCCGGTCATCCGGGTGTGCCGGGGTATCCGGGAGCGCCGGGGTATCCGGGGGTGCCGACGGCTCCTGGCGGTCCGGGGTGGGGTTCCGGTGCGTCTGCTCCACCCGGGATGCCACCCTCGAACAGGTGGTGACTCTCCGGCTGTACGAAGTGGGGGCACCACGCCCGTAGGCTGGTCCGCATGAGTGACGGCTTCGCCACCAGGGCCATCCATGCCGGCCAGGAGCCGGACCCGACCACCGGGTCGGTGATCGTGCCCATCCACGCCACGTCGACCTACGCCCAGGACGGTGTCGGGGGGCTGCGCAGCGGCTACGAGTACTCCCGTACCGGCAACCCCACCCGCACCGCGCTGGAGGAGTGCCTGGCTTCGCTGGAGGGCGGTCGCCACGCCAGGGCGTTCGCCTCCGGCATGGCCGCCTCCGACGTCGTGCTGCGTGTCCTGTGCCGGCCGGGCGACCACGTGATCATTCCCAACGACGCCTACGGCGGCACCTTCCGACTCATCGACAAGGTGCTGAGCCAGTGGGGCGTCGAGCACACCCCGGTCGCCCTGTCCGACCTGGACGCGGTGCGTGCGGCTCTCCGGCCCAACACGCGGCTCATCTGGTGCGAAACCCCGACCAACCCCCTGCTGAACATCGCCGACATCGCCGCGCTGGCCGATCTCGCCCACACCGCGGGCGCCCGGCTGGTGGTGGACAACACCTTCGCATCCCCGTACCTGCAGACCCCGCTGGAGCTCGGCGCCGACGTGGTGCTGCACTCCACCACCAAGTACCTCGGCGGCCACTCGGACGTGGTGGGTGGCGCGGTGGTGACCAACGACGGGGAGCTGGCCGAGCGGATCGCCTTCCTGCAGAACTCCGCCGGTGCGGTGCCCGGCCCGTTCGACGCCTGGCTCACCCTGCGCGGCATCAAGACGCTCGCCGTGCGCATGGAGCGGCACAGCGACAACGCCGAACGGATCGTCCAGGCTCTTCTCAGCCACCCGAAGGTGGAGAAGGTGCTCTACCCCGGTCTTCCCGACCACCCGGGTCACGAGGTGGCGGTCAAGCAGATGCGCCGGTTCGGTGGGATGGTGTCGTTCACCCTCACCGCGGCCGCGGGCGGGGAGCAGGCGGCGTTGGAGGTGTGTGCCCGGACCCGGCTGTTCACGCTCGCCGAGTCGCTGGGCGGGGTGGAGTCGCTGATCGAGCACCCCGGGCGGATGACCCACGCGAGCACCGCCGGCTCGGTGTTGCAGGTGCCGAGCAACCTGGTCCGGCTGTCGGTGGGGATCGAGGACGCCGACGACCTGGTGGAGGACCTGCTCCAGGCGCTGGGCTGATCACCCGGAACCCGGGGCGGCTCCGGTGGGCCGCCCCGGGTCAGGGCTGGACGAACGCCCCCGGCCTGGGCGGTTCGAGCCCCGGGCTGGGCTGCACCGTGCGTCGTTCCGGCTTGGGCACCACGGTCAGGTCGTTCGGCTCCACACAGCCACCGACCAGCTCGACGACACCGCCGTCACGCTGTACGTAGCGTCCCGGGTCGGTGCACCCGGTGTGCGTCACGGTGAACACCGCGACACCGGTCAGGGCCGCCGCAGCGGTCACCGACGCGACCAGCGGGACCACGCTGGCGCTGCTGCTTCGGCGCGCCATGCCACACCTCCCCGGCAGCGGTGCTAGGGGTGGCCGGCTCCCCCGGTCGCCGGCACAGGGCACCACCCGCCCGGACACCCCTCGTTGTGATCACGAGGGTACCCGGGCCCGACATCGGGCGGGGACCGAACCCGAGGGCTCACCTCGTCCAGGCGATGCCCGGTTCGTCCTGGTGGCGCACCATGGCCGCATGGAACTGGTCGGGGCCGACCGGGTCCGGGCGGCGCAGGAGGTGCTGGCCGGGGTGGCACGCCGCACCCCACTGGAACACTCCCGGGTGTTGCAACGCCGCTGCGGTGCCGACGTGTACCTCAAGTGCGAGAACCTGCAGCGCACCGGTTCGTTCAAGATCCGCGGTGCCTACGTGCGGCTTCACGCGCTGCCTCCTCGGCGACGTGAGCGGGGAGTGGTCGCCGCGAGCGCGGGCAACCACGCACAGGGTGTGGCCCTGGCCGCGTCGCTGCTGGGCATCCGGTCCACCGTGTTCATGCCGGAGGGAGCCCCGTTGCCGAAGGTGGCCGCCACCCGGTCCTACGGCGCGGACGTGCACCTGAAGGGGGTGGGGCTGGAGCAGACCCTCGCCGCGGCCCGGGAGTTCGCCGCACGTACCGGAGCCGAGTTCATCCACCCCTTCGACCACTCCGACGTCGTCGCCGGCCAGGGCACGGTGGGGCTGGAGTTGCTGGAACAGCTGCCCGAGCTGGGCACGGTGGTGGTACCCACCGGTGGTGGAGGGCTGCTCAGCGGGATCGCCGTCGCGATCCGGGCCGCCAGGCCCCGGGTGAAGTTGGTCGGGGTGCAGGCGGGTCGGATGGCGGCCTGGCCGCCGTCGTTGGCGGTCGGTCACCCGGTGACGGTGGAGCGGCGGGCCACCATGGCCGACGGCATCGCGGTGGAGTGTCCCGGCGAGATCACCTACGCACACGTGTCGCAGCTGGTCGACGAGATGATCACCGTCGACGAGGAGGAGCTGTCCCAGGCACTGCTGCTGTGCCTGGAGCGGGCCAAGCTGGTGGTCGAGCCCGCCGGGGCGGCCGGGGTGGCCGCACTGCTGGCCCGTCCGGGATGGTTCTCACCGCCCGTGGTGACCGTGCTGTCCGGGGGGAACATCGATCCGCAGCTGCTGTTGCACGTCATCCAGCACGGGCTGACCGCGGCGGGTCGCTATCTGTCGCTGCGGGTGCGGGTGCCGGACCGACCGGGTTCGTTGGCCGCGTTGCTGGCCCGGGTCGGAGAACTGGGGGCGAACGTGCTGAACGTCGAGCACTCCCGGGTGGCGAGAAACCTGGCCCTGGACGAGGTGTACGTCGAGCTGGACCTGGAGACGCGGGGACCCCAACACCGGCGCCAGGTGGTGACCGCACTGCGTGCCGCCGGGTACGTCACCACCGAGGCCCGCTGATCCACGGCTGCGCCCGGTCGTGGTGCCGACGTGGGTGGGCCGCCACCGACGGGTGTCGGTGGCGGCCCGTGGACACCGGCGGGATGTTTTCCGGAGCCGGTGGAGGGAGATCAGAGGTTGCCGCGGCGCGCCTGCTCGCGCTCGATGGCTTCGAACAGCGCCTTGAAGTTGCCCTTGCCGAAGCCGAGGGAGCCGTGCCGCTCGATCAGCTCGTAGAACACGGTCGGACGGTCACCGATCGGCTTGGTGAAGATCTGCAGCAGGTAGCCGTCCTCGTCCCGGTCCACCAGGATGCGGCGCTTCTTCAGCTCCTCGATCGGCACCCGCACCTCGCCGATCCGGGCCCGCAGCTCCGGGTCGTCGTAGTAGGAGTCCGGGGTGTCCAGGAACTCCACACCGGCCGCGCGCATGGCGTCCACCGTGGCGATGATGTCGTT
>DATCJU010000045.1:0-1916 GCA_036562635.1 Pseudonocardiaceae bacterium | reverse complement strand
TGCAGAAGGTCTTGTGCAGGTTCAGGTGGGACACGTCGGCGCCGAACCTGCCGTACTGGGCCAGCCCGATCAGGGCGTTGAGGTTGGCGCCGTCCACGTAGACCTGGCCACCCGCGTCGTGCACCAGGGCGCACACCTCGCGCACGGTGTCCTCGTAGACGCCGTGCGTCGACGGGTAGGTGATCATGATCGCGGCCAGGTCGTCGGCGTGCGTTCCGACCAGCTCACGCAGGTGGTCCACGTCGATGTTGCCGTCGGCGTCACAACGGACCACCACGACCCGCATACCGGCCATGACGGCGCTGGCCGCGTTCGTGCCGTGTGCGCTGGCCGGGATCAGACAGACGTTCCGGCGCTCCTCACCCCGACTGCGGTGGTAGGCCCGGATCGCCAGCAGACCGGCGAACTCACCCTGGCTACCGGCGTTGGGCTGCAGGCTCACCGCGTCGTAACCGGTGATCTCGGTCAGCCAGCGCTGCAGGTCCTCGACGATCCGGAGCAGACCCGCGGCGTCCTCGACCGGGGCGAACGGGTGAAGCTGGGTGAACTCCGGCCAGGTGATGGGTTCCATCTCGATCGTGGCGTTGAGCTTCATGGTGCACGAACCGAGCGGGATCATGCTGCGGTCGAGCGCGATGTCCTTGTCCGCCAGCGCACGCAGGTAACGCAGCAGCGCGGTCTCGGACCGGTAGGTGTGGAACACCGGGTGGGTCAGGTACTCCGAGGTGCGCAGCAGTGTCTCCGGCAGGGCGTCCGCGGTCCGCGTGTCCAGGTCGTCGGCGTCGGCGTCCACCCCGAACGCCCGCCACACCAGGCCCAGGTGCTCACGTGTGGTGGTCTCGTCGCAGGCGACACCGACGTGGTCGGCGTCCACTCGGCGCAGGTTCACACCCAGCTCCCGAGCGGCGGCCACCACCGCGTCGGCCCGACCCGGCACCCGGGCGAGCACGGTGTCGAAGAACCGGTCGTGCACCAGCTCCACCCCGCCGGAACGCAGCCCCGCAGCCAGTACCGCGGCCATCCGATGCGTCCGGGTGGCGATGGCCCGCAGGCCCTCGGGCCCGTGGTAGACCGCGTACATGGACGCGACCACCGCCAGCAACACCTGCGCGGTGCAGATGTTGCTGGTGGCCTTCTCCCGGCGGATGTGCTGCTCACGGGTCTGCAGCGCCAGGCGGTAGGCCTGGTTGCCGTCCGCGTCCACGCTCACCCCGACCAGTCGACCGGGAAGCTGGCGCTCCAGGCCCTTCCGCACCGCCATGTAACCGGCGGACGGGCCGCCGAAGCCCATCGGCACCCCGAAACGCTGGGTGGTACCCACGGCGACGTCCGCGCCCATCTCCCCCGGCGGGCGCAGCAGGGTCAGGGCGAGCAGGTCCGCAGCGACCACGGCCATCGCCCCACGGGCGTGCGCCTCGGCGATGACCGGCTCCAGGTCACGCACCGCGCCGGAGGCGCCGGGGTAGGACAGCAGGACGCCGAAGAAGTCCCCCTCGGGCAGGCCGGCCACCCCCTGCGACAGGTCGGCCGTCACCACCTCGATGCCCAACGGCTCGGCCCGGGTCTGCAGCACCGCGAGCGTCTGCGGCAGGGTGTCCGCATCGACCACGAAACGGGCCGACGAGGACCGACCGGCGCGGCGCACCAGAGTCATCGCCTCGGCGGCAGCCGTGCCCTCGTCCAGCATGGAGGCATTGGCCACCGGCAGAGCGGTGAGGTCGGCGACCATGGTCTGGAAGTTCAGCAGTGCCTCCAGCCGCCCCTGCGAGATCTCCGGCTGGTACGGGGTGTAGGCGGTGTACCAGGCCGGGTTCTCCAGGATGTTGCGGCGCAGCACCGCCGGGGTGACGGTGTCGAAGTAGCCCTGCCCGATCATCGACACCGCGACGGTGTTGGACTCGGCCAGTGCCCGCAGC
>DATCJU010000044.1:0-23705 GCA_036562635.1 Pseudonocardiaceae bacterium | reverse complement strand
GCACCGGATCGGCCAAGGGCTTCTTCCTGCTGGGCATCTGGATCAGCCTGGTCTACGGCGGTGTCCTGCTGCTGTCCGTCCTGTTCCGTTGGCCCCTCGTCGGTGTGGCCTGGTCGGTGCTGAACGGCAGCGGCTTCGCCTGGCGGAACGATCTCCGGGCGCGGCACGCCTACGACCTGGCCACCCTGGCCTGGGTGCTGGTGTTCGCCGCCCGTTTCGTGGTGCAGCGCTGGTTGTATGACACCGACCAGACCGGCTGGCTGGCCGTGGCCCGGTTGGCCATGGGGTGGCCCCTGGCGGCGCTGGCCCTGCTGGTCACCATCTGGTCGATCCGGCGGGTCTCCCGCCTCACGGCGGCGGAGCGGCAGCAGGTCTCCGGCTCCTGACCGGTGCCAGGAGCCGGCGCCACGGACCGGCGGTGCCGGACGGGCGGGCCTTCGACGTCCTCAGCAGCCCAGCGCCGTCCGGATGTCACGCTCGACGTCCGCCGTGGCGACGAACAGCAGCTCGTCACCGGCTTCCAGCGGATCGTCCGGCTGCGGCACGATCACCCGGCCTCCACGCAGGATGCTGACCAGGGCGGCGTCCCTGGGCAGACGGAGCTGCCGCACCGGCCGACCCGCCAGCGGCGTGCCCGCCGGCAGGGTGATCTCCACCAGGTTCGCCTGCCCCTGACGCAGGGTGAGCAGACGAACCAGGTCGCCCACGCTCACCGCCTCCTCGACCATGGCGGCCAGGATCCGCGGTGTCGACACCGCGACGTCCACCCCCCAGGCCTCGGTGAACAGCCACTCGTTGCGGGGATCGTTGACCCGGGCCACCACACGGCGCACCGCGAACTCGGTCTTGGCCAGCAACGAGACCACCAGGTTGACCTTGTCGTCCCCCGTGGCGGCGATGACCACGTCGCACAGCTGGATACCGATCTCTTCCAGGGAGGACAGCTCGCAGGCGTCGGCGTGCACCCACTCGGCCTGCTCCACGCTGCGGGGGTCGAACTGCTGGCTGTCCCGCTCGATGAGCATCACCTGGTGGCCGGCGTCGATCAGCTCCTGGGCGATCGAACGGCCCACCGCGCCGGCCCCGGCGATCGCAATGCGCATCAGTGCCCCTCCTCAGGTGGGTGTGCGGCGGCGGTGGTGACGTCGGTGACCGTCCCGGACAGGGCGGCGACGTACACCACGTCGTCGGCCTGCAGCACAGTGTCGTGTCGAGGCAGGATGCCCCGCCCGAAGCGCATCAGGAACGCCACGCGGCAGCCCGTGGCCTCCTCCAGCTCCCGCACCGGGTGCCCGATCCACTCCTCGTGCAGCGGCAGCTGCAGCACGGCCACGGTTCCCGAGGGGTCGCGCCACGCGGTGGCGGTTCCCTCGGGGAGCAGCATGCGCAGCAACCGGTCGGTCGTCCACGGCACCGTGGCCACCGTGGGAATGCCCAGCCGTTCGTACACCGCGGCGCGCTTGGCGTCGTAGATGCGGGCCACCACGTGTGGGACGCCGAACGTCTCCCGGGCCACCCGGGCGGAGATGATGTTGGAGTTGTCGCCGTTGGAGACCGCGGCGAACGCCCCGGCCTGCTCGATCCCGGCCTCGACCAGCACGTGGCGGTCGAATCCGTTGCCCACCACCTGTCGACCGTGGAAGTCGTGGCTCAACCGGCGGAACGCCTGCGGATTCTTGTCGATCACGGCGACGGTGTGACCGAGCCGTTCCAGGGCCTGGGCCAGGGACGAACCGACCCGGCCGCAACCCATGATCACGACGTGCACGACCTGCCTCCTCGCTCACGCGGGCTGGTGAACCGTACCGCTCGTACCGGATTTCGTCGCGTCGGGTTCCCGGACACACTTCACCGCTTCTCACTACTCCAAGGAGGTGATCGGACGCCTAGGCTTCGAGTCCGTGGCCAAGCTCGCAACCGCGGCTAAACGCATCCTGGTGGGGCGTCCGTTCCGCAGCGACCGCATCGCGCACACGCTGCTGCCCAAGCGGATCGCCCTCCCGGTGTTCGCCTCGGACGCCATCTCCTCCGTGGCCTACGCCCCCGAGGAGATCCTCCTGGTCCTGTCCCTGGCCGGCCTGTCGGCGCTCGCGTTCACCCCCTGGGTCGGGCTGGCCGTCGTGGTGGTCATGCTGGTCGTGGTCGCCAGCTACCGGCAGAACGTGCGTGCCTACCCCTCCGGAGGTGGGGACTACGAGGTCGCGACCGTGAACCTGGGGCGGCGTGCCGGCCTGGTCGTTGCGAGTGCCCTGCTGGTGGACTACGTGCTCACCGTCGCGGTGTCGATCTCCTCCGCGGCGGCCAACATCGGCTCGGCCGTGCCGTTCATCGCCACCCACAAGGTGGATTTCGCGGTGGTGGCGATCATCCTGCTCGCCGCGGTGAACCTGCGGGGTCTGCGGGAGTCGGGTGTCGCCTTCGCCGTCCCGAGCTACGCCTTCATGGTGGGCATCCTCGGCATGATCGCCTACGGGTTGTTCCGGGTGTTCGTGCTGGGCGACGAGGTCCGGGCGGAGAGCGCCGACCTGCAGCTGAGCACCCCGGAGGGGGAGTACGCCGGTCTCGCCCTGGCCTTCCTGGTGCTGCGGGCCTTCTCCTCCGGCTGTGCCGCGCTCACCGGGGTGGAGGCGATCAGCAACGGCGTGCCGGCGTTCCGCAAGCCCAAGGCCCGCAACGCGGCCACCACGTTGCTGCTGATGGGACTGATCGCCGTCACCATGCTGATGGGTCTGGTCGCCCTGGCCCGGATCACCGGGGTGAAGGTGGTCGAGAGCCCGGGGGCGCAGCTGGTCGGTGCTCCCGAGGGATACGAGCAGAAGACCCTGGTCGCCCAGATCGCCGGGGCGGTCTTCGAGGCCTTCCCCCCGGGCTTCTACTACGTCACCGTGGTGACGGCGCTGGTCCTGGTGCTGGCCGCCAACACCGCGTTCAACGGCTTCCCCGTGCTGGGCTCGATCCTGGCCCAGGACCGCTACCTTCCCCGCCAGCTGCACACCCGGGGCGACCGGCTGGCTTTCTCCAACGGCATCCTGTTCCTGGCCGGTTTCGCCATCCTGCTGGTGGTGGTGTTCGAGGCCGAGGTCACCCGGCTCATCCAGCTCTACATCGTCGGTGTGTTCATGTCGTTCACCATGAGCCAGATCGGCATGGTCCGGCACTGGAACCGGTTGTTGCGCACCGAGACCGACCCGGCGACACGCCGCCGCATGCGCCGCTCCCAGGCCATCAACGCCCTCGGCCTGACCATGACCGCCGGCGTGTTGGTCGTGGTGCTGATCACCAAGTTCACCCACGGCGCATGGATCGCCATCGTGACCATGGGGGCCGGCTACCTGCTGATGACCGCGATCCGTCGGCACTACGACCGGGTGAGCGAGGAGTTGCGGTTCACCAGTTCCGACGCCGTGCTGCCCTCGCGGAACCACGCGGTGGTGCTGGTGTCCCAGCTGCACCTGCCCACGTTGCGGGCCATCGCCTACGCCCGGGCCACCCGGCCCGACGTGCTGGAGGCGGTCACGGTCAACGTCGACGACGCCGACACCCGCGCCCTGATCGCCGAGTGGGAGAAACACGACATCCCGGTGCCGCTCAAGGTCGTCGAGTCGCCCTACCGGGAGATCACCCGGCCCGTGGTGGACTACGTCAAGCGAATCCGCAGCAACAACCCGCGGGACGTGGTCACCGTGTTCATCCCCGAGTACGTGGTCGGACACTGGTGGGAGCAACTGCTGCACAACCAGAGCGCCCTGCGACTCAAGGGACGGCTGCTGTTCGAGCAGGGAGTGATGGTGACGAGCGTGCCGTGGCAGTTGAACTCCTCCAAGAGGATCACCGACCGGCCGACGAACGTGCCGGGCGCCGTACGGCGTGGGCTGGATGCCGGGTACCAGGCGAAGAACGACGGGAAACGATGAGCACCGAAACGAGCACCGAACGGCTGGACTGGACCGGCCGACAGTTCCAGGTCGAGATCGGCGCGGTCGCCCACGGGGGGCACTGCGTGGCCCGGCACGAAGGACGGGTGGTGTTCGTCCGGCACGCCCTGCCCGGAGAACTGGCCGTCGTCGAGGTCACCGAGGACCACGGCGGATCGTTCTGCCGGGCCGAGGCCGTCCAGGTGTTGCGGCCGTCCCCGGACCGGGTCGAGCCGTCGTGCCCGCTCGCGCGGCCCGGGGGCTGTGGTGGCTGCGACTGGCAGCACGCCAGCGCGGAGGCGCAGCGGCGGTTCAAGGCCGAGGTCGTCGCCGAGCAGCTGCGGCGGATCGCGGGGCTGGAACTGCCGGTGCAGGTGGAGGCGCTCCCGGTGGGCGACGAGCCGGGCGCGTTGCTGCGCTGGCGGACCAGGGTCCGGCTCGCGGTGGACCGCCGGGGACGCCCCGGTTTCCGCAAGTACCGTAGCCACGAGGTGGTGCCGGTGACGGACTGCCCGATCAGCGTCGCCGGAGCGGTGGAACAGGTTCTCGGGCGCCGTTGGCCCCGTGGGAGCGAGCTGAGCGTCGTCGCGGACGCCACCGGGCAGTTCCACGTCACCGAGCTGCCCCGCCACGGGCGGGCCCGCCCGGTGTCCGGCGGGGAGGTGGTCGAGCACGCGGCCGGTCGACGGTGGCGACTGAGCCCGGCGGTGTTCTGGCAGGTGCACCGGGCGGCCGCCGACGTGCTCGCCGGGGTGGTCCGGGAGTGGGCCGACGCCCCCACCGGTGGTGTCGCCTGGGACCTGTACGGCGGGGTCGGCCTGTTCGCCGCGGTGCTGGCCGAACAGGTCGGTCCGGACGGGTCCGTGCTGGTGGTGGAGTGCTCGAGCCAGTCGACGGCCACGGGGGTGGTGAACCTGGCCGACCTGCCCCAGGTCCGCATACGCCCGGGCCACGTGGAGAAGGTGCTCACCCACCCCGACCTGGCCGACGAACGCCCGGACGTGGTGGTGCTGGACCCGCCACGTAAGGGTGCGGGACGCCGGGTGGTCGACGCGGTGGCCGGTCGTGGCCCGACGCGGGTCGTGCACGTGGCCTGTGACCCGGCGGCCCTGGCCCGGGACGTGTCGTTGTTCCTCCGACACGGATACCGGTTGGCCGGGTTGCGCGCGTTCGACGCGTTCCCGATGACCCACCACGTGGAGTGCGTGGCCCTGTTGACGCGCTGACCGGAACGCAGGGGTGGCCCGGAGTGCCGCCGAGCTGGTAGGGGTTCGGTGCGCGGTGCACGCGTGCCGCGCACCGGGAGCCGTGCCGGACCTTCGGGAGGTCGGTGTGCCAGGACCGTTGAGCGGGCTGCGCGTGGTGGAGATCGCCAGCTTGGCGCCGGGGCCGTTCGCCTGCACCGTGCTGGCGGATCTGGGGGCGGAGGTGCTGCGGGTGGACCGGACCGACGGGGTGCCCGCCGAGTTCCTCGCCACGCCCCCGCCGGACCCGCTGGGGCGAGGACGCCGCTCGGTGGCCGTCGACCTGAAGCACCCCGACGGTGCCGAGGTGGTACTGCGGCTGGTCGAGCGGGCCGACGTCCTGGTGGAGGGGTTCCGTCCCGGGGTGTGCGAGCGACTGGGCATCGGTCCGGAGGTCTGCCTGGCCCGGAACCCCCGCCTGGTGTACGGCCGGCTCACCGGATTCGGACAGGACGGGCCACTGGCCGGGGTCGCCGGCCACGACATCACCTACCTGGCCTATGCGGGAGCGCTGTGGCCGGTGGGGCCCGCGGATCGGCCGCCGGTGCCGCCGCTGAACTACGTGGCCGACTTCGGCGGTGGCGGCATGCTGCTGGTGGCCGGGGTGCTGGCCGCGTTGTGGGAGCGGGAACGTTCGGGGCGGGGCCAGGTGGTGGACGCCGCGATGGTCGAGGGCTCGGCCCTGCTCACCGCGATGCTGCACGGCTGGCGGGCCGGCGGCCTGTGGCGTGACGAGCGGGCGGCCAACCTGTTGGACGGTGCCGCGCCCTTCTACACGTGCTACGTCTGTGCGGACGGCCGTTACGTCGCCGTGGGGGCGTTGGAGCCGCGGTTCTACGCCGAGCTGCTGCGTGGGCTGGAACTGGTACCCGAGGACCTGCCCGACCGGTCCGATCCGGCCAACTGGCCGGCGCTGCGGGAACGGTTCGCGGCGGTGTTCGCCACCCGCACCCGTGACGAGTGGGCCGCGCGTTTCGAGGGCACCGACGCGTGCGTGGCGCCGGTGCTGTCCCCGGCGGAGGCGGTCGAGCATCCGCACCTGGCGGCGCGCCGGGTGTTCGTCGACGTCGCCGGCCTGCCGCAGCCCGGGCCGGCCCCGCGGTTGTCCCGCACTCCGGGCGCGGTGCGCGGCCCCGCACCCCATCCCGGACAGCACACGACCACCGTGCTCACCGAGTGGGGGTTCACCGCCGAGGAGGTCGAGCGGTTGCGCTCGGCGAGGGCGATCCGCTGAGGACCGCAGGAACAGGCTCGGTGACTTCCCTCGGTGGTGTGGTCGCGATCACCTGATCGACCGCCGGGGCGGAGGGATCGGACGGCCTCCGTAGACTGGCGGGAAGTCGCCCGTGGGCGGAGACCCCGGAACGGGTGACACAGAGGGCAGCCGGAGTAGGTAGCGAGGTGGAGCGGTGACGCTGCTGGAATCCGTGCACAGTCCGGCCGACCTGAAACGGCTGGATTATGCGGAACTGGCGCAGCTGGCCGCGGAGATCCGGTCCTTCCTGGTGGACAAGGTCTCCCGCACGGGCGGGCATCTGGGGCCCAACCTTGGCGCGGTGGAGCTGACCCTGGCCGTGCACCGTGTGTTCGACTCCCCGCACGACGCGGTGGTGTTCGACACCGGTCACCAGGCCTACGTGCACAAGATCGTGACCGGGCGGCAGGCGGGCTTCGACCGACTGCGGAAGAAGGGAGGCCTGTCCGGCTACCCCTCCCGCGCCGAGAGCGAACACGACCTGGTGGAGAACAGCCACGCCTCGACCGCGCTGTCCTACGCCGACGGTCTGGCCCGGGCGTTCCGCCTGCGTGGTCAGCGTCGGCACGTGGTGGCCATCGTCGGTGACGGTGCGCTGACCGGTGGCATGTGCTGGGAGGCGTTGAACAACATCGCCGCGGCCAAGGACCTGCCGCTGGTGATCGTGGTCAACGACAACGGCCGCTCGTACTCGCCGACCATCGGCGGTCTGGCCGAGCACCTGGCCACCCTGCGGTTGCGCCCGGCCTACGAGCGTGCTCTGGAGAAGGGCAAGAACACCCTGCAGCGCACCCCGGTGGTGGGCAAGCCCCTCTACACCGCCCTGCACGCCGCCAAGCGCGGCCTCAAGGACGCCCTGAGCCCGCAGGTGATGTTCGAGGACCTGGGGCTGAAGTACCTGGGCCCCGTCGACGGCCACGACCAGCGCGCGCTGGAGTCGGCGCTGCAGCTGGCCAAGGCGTTCGGCGGACCGGTGATCGTGCACGCGGTGACCCGCAAGGGCAACGGCTACGCCCCCGCGGAGAACCACGAAGCCGACCAGATGCACGCCACCGACGCCATCGACCCGGTGACGGGCAAGCCGCTCGGCCCGAAGAAGACTTCCTGGACCTCGGTGTTCTCCGACGAGCTGGTCCGGCTGGGCGCCGAGCGTCGGGACCTGGTGGCGATCACCGCGGCCATGCTGGGGCCCACCGGCCTGGACGCGTTCGCCCGGGCCTACCCCGACCGCTGCCTGGACGTCGGCATCGCCGAGCAGCACGCGCTGACCTCGGCGGCCGGTATGGCGATGGGCGGGTTGCACCCGGTGGTCGCGGTGTACTCGACCTTCCTGAACCGGGCTTTCGACCAGGTGCTGATGGACGTGGCCCTGCACCGGCAGCCGGTCACCATCGTGCTGGACCGGGCCGGTATCACCGGCTCGGACGGCGCCAGCCACAACGGCATGTGGGACCTGTCCATCCTCGGTGTGGTCCCCGGTATCCGGATCGCCGCTCCCCGGGATGCCGTCACCCTCCGCGAGGAGCTGCGTGAGGCGGTCGCGGTGGACGACGGCCCGACCGTGCTCCGGTTCCCCAAGGGCAGCGTGGTGCCCGAGGTGCCGGCGCTGGAGCGTATCGGCGGGGTCGACGTGCTGCACCGGCCCGGCGAGGGCGAGGACAACGACGTCCTGCTGGTGGCGGTGGGCGCCTTTGGCGAGCTCGGGGTGGCCGCGGCCCGGCGGCTGTCCCAGCAGGGAATCGGGGTGACCGTGGTCGACCCGCGCTGGGTGATGCCGGTGCCGCAGGAGCTGCTGACCCTGGCCGCCGAGCACCGCATGGTGGTCACCGTCGAGGACGGCGGCCGACACGGTGGGTTCGGCTGGACCCTGGCCGCGGCGATGCGGGATGCCGGGATGGTGGTGCCGCTGCGGGACATGGGCGTGCCGCAGAAGTTCCTGCAGCACGGCTCCCGCGACGAGGTGCTCGCCGAGCTGGGCCTGACCGCGCAGGACGTGGCGCGTCAGGTCACCGAGTGGGCCGCCCAGTACCTGGGCGGGGCGGAACCGACCGAGGTCGGCGGCGAGCCGGTGGTCGGCGAGTCCGACCGCTGACCCGCTCCGCACCCCGTACGGTCCTCCTGGGGGCCGCCGCTCCGGCGGCCTCCGGGGCGTCGCTGTTGGCCCGGTTCGTCGTGCGGTGCCGTGTGCCGCAGGGAGGGCCGCGTGGTTCCCGAGGTCGCGCCGGATGTCCGGCCGGGCACCGTGGTGTCGGGGCGTCCGGCGCTATGGTCGTGGTGAACCGTGTCGACGCGGTCGGTGTGCGCGTCGACACCGGTGGTGGCCCCCGCAGGACTCGTCGGGGCCTGTGGCACGGTGTAGGCGTGCGGATCCTGGTCGTGGAGGACGAGCAGTCGTTGGCCGATGCCATCGCCCGTGGCCTGCGCCGGGAGGGGATGGCCGTCGACGTGGCCTACGACGGGGACAGCGGGCACGAGAAGGCCATGATCACCCGGTACGACGTGGTGGTGCTGGATCGCGATCTGCCGGGGATGTCCGGTGACGAGCTGTGCCAGCACATCGTCGCCTCCGAGGCGCTCACCCGGGTGATCATGCTCACCGCCAGCGGCACGGTCGAGGACCGGGTGGCGGGTCTGTCGCTCGGCGCCGACGACTACCTTGCCAAGCCGTTCGCCTTCCCCGAGCTGGTGGCTCGGGTGCGGGCCCTGGGCCGCCGGGCCACCCCGGCCACACCGCCGGTGCTCACCGCGGCGGACGTGGTGCTCGACCCGGCCCGGCGCACGGTGACCCGCAGCGGCAGGCCGGTCGAACTGACCCGCAAGGAGTTCGGCGTGCTGGAGGTGCTGCTGGCGGCGCGGGGTGCCGTGGTCAGCAGCGAGGAACTGTTGGAGCGGGTGTGGGACGAGAACGCCGACCCGTTCACCACCACGGTGCGGGTGACGGTGATGACCCTGCGCAAGAAGCTGGGCGAGCCGGGGATCATCGAGACGGTCGTCGGTTCCGGGTACCGGATCCCCTCCGCCGGTGAGGGGGCGGACGGTGATGGCCACGCTGACCGCTGAGCGGGCTCCCCGCGTGACGAGCAGGCGAGGGCCCGGCCTGCGACTACGGATCACGCTGCTGGCCACCGGGCTGGCGGCAGGGGTGAGCCTGCTGCTGTTGCTGTTGAGCTGGTTGCTCGCCGGTCGGGTGGCCACCGCGGTTCCCGAGTTGCCGGAGGGAAGTTGGGTCCTGGTCGACGGTGTGGAGATCCCCGCCGCGCGACTGGGCGCGGTGTTGCGACACGCGGCGCAGCAGGAGGTGCTTCGGGCCGGGGCGATCGCGTTCCTGTGCGTCGTGGTCACCGCGGCGTTGCTCTCCTGGGTGGTCACCGGGCGGGTGCTTCACCCGTTGCACGAGGTCACCGACACCGCACGCCGGCTGTCGGTGGAGTCGTTGGGGGAGCGGATCCGGTTGGACGGGCCGCGGGACGAGGTCGCCGAGTTGGCCGACACCTTCGACGGCATGCTGGACCGGCTCCAAGCGGCGTTCGAGGCGCAGCGACGGTTCGTGGCCAATGCCAGCCACGAGCTGCGCACCCCGCTGGCGGTGATCCGGACCGAGCTGGAGGTGACCCTGTCCGACCCCGACGCCGATCGCGCCGAGCTGCGGCGGATGGGCGAGGTGGTGCGGGACGCGGCGCTGCGCGCCGAGCGACTGGTGGAGGCGCTGCTGCTGCTGGCCCGTACCGAGGGTGTCGGGTTGGCGGTGCGGGAGCCGGTGGACCTGGCCGCGGTGGTGGACAGTGCCTGGCGGGCGGTGCGCCCCGAGGCGGAGCAGCGGGAGGTACAGGCCACCTTCGGTGCCGAGCCGGCGCTCGTCACCGGGGATCCGGCGCTGCTGGAGCGGGTGGCCGGCAACCTGTTGGAGAACGCGGTCCGGCACAACGTCCCGGGCGGGTGGATCCGGGTGCGCACGTCCAGTTCTGCCGAGTGGAGTCGCCTGGAGGTCACCTCGTCCGGTCGTGAGGTGGCCCCCGACGAGGTGGAGGAACTGTTCGAGCCGTTCCGTCGGGGCGGTGTGGCGCGGACCGCGCGCACCGGGACCGGGCTCGGCCTGTCCATCGTGCGGGCGGCGGTCCTCGCACACGGCGGACGGGTACGGGCTTCGGCGGTACCTGGCGGGGGACTGTCGGTGCTGGTGGAGCTGCCCCCGGCACCGTGAACGCTGCCGGGGCCCGGGCGTGTCCGGCGTGCCGTGCCCCCGGCAGTGGCTCCTACCTCTTCGGGTGATACTGCGGCATTCGTGTGACGGCGGATCTCGGGCCGTGCTCTGATCACGTTTCCGGAACGGCTGGTGCCACAGGAGTGCGTGATCTCGCCTGACCCTGGGAGGAGCGTCGAGTGCACGACCGGACGACGCGTTCCGCGACACGGCTGGTGCAGAACCTGCGGTTGCGCCGCACCGGCCGTGTGGCCGCGCGGGACTGGGAGTTCACCGTTCTGGACTTCGAGACGAACGCGCGGCGTCCGGGCCGGGTGCTGGAGATCGGCGCGGTGCGGGTGCGGGGGGACGGGACGGTACTGGGTGAGCTGTCCACCCTGGTCGATCCCGGCCCGGACGTGGACGTGGGTCCCACGTGGGTGCACCGGATCCGTCGGGAACACCTGGTGGGAGCCCCGTCGATGGCGGAGGTGCTCGGGGACCTGCTGGAGCTGTGCCGGGACAGCATCCTCGTGGCGCACAACCTGCCGTTCGACGAACGCTTCCTCGCCCACGAGATCGCGCTGCTCGGGGTGGAGCTGCCGACCCTGCCCGGGGTGTGCACGCTGGACGGGGTCCGGGAGGCGGTGCCGCTGTCCAACTACCAGCTCGGTGCGGTGGCGGCGGAGCTCGGGCTGCCGGTGACGGCCAGCCACGTCGCGCTCGACGACGCGTACGTCTGCGCACACCTGCTGGTGGCACTGGTCAACGAGTACGGGCTGCGCCTGGACGCGGAACCACGGTTTCCCGAACTGCCGAGGTTGCGGACCGGGGGCAGGCTGCTGCCCCGGTCGTCCGGCCGTGCGGGGCGAAACGGGCACAAGCTGGTGGTGCCCTCCCTCTCGGGACCTGCCCCGTCCGATCCGGCGACCTCGCTCGACCCGGTCGCATCCGATCCGGCCGTGGTCGACCCGTCACGGGAACGGTCCGGGACGACCGAGCGGCCCACGTCCGGCAAACGGTCCAGGACGGCCAGGACGAGGCAGAACAGGCCGAAGCGTATCCGGGCCGTCGTCGTGGGGACCTCACCGGAGGCGGAGGAGCTGCGGACGCTGCTGGAGGCGAAGGGACACCAGATCGCCAGGAATCTCACCGCGACGGTGACGCACCTGGTGGTCGACGGCACCAGGCCGTTGGACGTACGGCGACGGCGACGCGCTGCCGAGCTGGGGGTGCCGGTGGTGACGACGGCGGAGCTGCGGAGGTACCTGGCCGGAGGGCGGGCGAGGTCCGCGGCTGCGGCCCGGTCCGGTTCGGGATCCGTCACCGTGGTGGAGAACGGTGGATCGGGGAAGAAGGTTCGCCGGCCCGAGGCCGTTCCCGCCACGAACGGGGCTGGGCCTTCGCCGGAGCCGAGCCCGGCGGAGGAGCTCGACCATGCAGCCGGATCCGAGGGCGACCGGGGTCGGGACGACCGCCCTGGGGAACCGGAACCCGTGGACGGGGAACAGGAGCCCGCGCACGACGTGGCGGAGGTGGCCGGGCCGCCGGCTGCTCGTTCCGGTGCTCCGGACGACCCCGACACCGCCTCGTCCGGGCAGACGGTCTGGGTGCCGCCGCAGCCCGCTGCGGAGCACCGGGAGGAACCGGCCGCGGCCACGGTCGAGGATCTGCCGGTGGCTGCCGGTTCGAGGCGGGTGCGGCACTGGGTGAGCGGTGTCCTGTTGGGTGTCGGCTGCCTGCTGTTCCTGTTGATCCTGATCGTCTCCCTCGGCGGGGCCCGCTGACCGGGCAGTCGACGGTCTTGTCCCACCGTCTCGTGCCCACTGTGGGCGTGGCAGCCTCCGACTTGACCTCCAGTTCGGTCGAGGTTCGACAGTGGACACATGGACGACACGACCGTGACCGCCTACCTGCGCCGGATCGGTGCCCGCCGCCCCGCCCGGCCCGATGCCGATGCACTCCGGGACCTGCAGGAGCGGCATCTGCTGGCCGTGCCCTTCGAGAACCTGAGCATCCACCTAGGCGAGCCGATCGACCTGGACGAGGCCGCCCTGATCGACAAGATCGTGCACCGGCGGCGGGGCGGCTTCTGCTACGAGCTCAACGGAGCGTTCGCCGCACTGCTGCGGGCCCTGGGGTACCCGGTCCTCCTGCTGGCGGCCCGGATGTTCGAGGACGACACGCCGGGGCCGCCCTTCGACCACCTCGCGCTGCGGGTGGACGCACCCGAGCCACTGTTGGTCGACGTCGGCGCCGGTCGGTTCGCCCGTCGGCCGTTGCGACTGGACTCCCGCGCGGACCAACACGATGTCGAAGGGGTGTTCCGGATCGTCGAGACCCCCACCGGTGATCTGGACGTGCTGCGCGACGGGCGCCCCGTCTACCGCCTGGAGACGCGGCCCCGGGAGCTGGCCGACTTCGGTGTCGCCTGCTGGTGGCACCAGACCTCGCCCGGTTCGACGTTCACCCGTTCCCTGACCTGCTCCCGGGCCACCCCCACCGGGCGTGTCACGCTCAGCGGAACCCGGCTCGTCCGCACCGAGCACGGACGGCGCACCGAACAGGAACTGGCCGGGGACGCCGCCGTGCTGGCCGCCTACCGCACCCACTTCGGCATCGAGCTGGACCGGGTCCCCGTGGTGCACGACGACCGGGGGACCGGGCCGGCCTCATCTCCGGCGCAGGCGACGCAGCTGGGCCTCCACGTAGGCTCGGGCCCGGCGTTGGCCACCACGACGGGCGATGGCCTCCTGGAGTGAGGTCAGGACGCGCAGCACCCGCTCCGCGTCGGGCTGCCATCCGCGCCGGACGCACTCGGCGAGCCAGTCGGCAGGGGAACGGTGCCCCCGCTCCCGGTTGCACCGCCCGCACGCGGCCACCTCGTTCTCCTGCCACGACGGCCCACCCTTGACCCGGGGCACCAGGTGGTCGGTGGTGGGCCGGACCAGCCCGTCGAGCGTGCGACCGCACCACACGCAGGTGGGGCCGTCCCGTGCCACGGCCAGCTCCAGCCGGGCCCGTCGGTCCAGCTGTTCGGGTCTCTGCTCCATCGGCGTCGATGATGCCCGGTGTGATCGGGACACGGCCACCACGTGAACCGTCCTCGACAACGGCGTGGGGCCGGCCGTCCACTCCGGACGGCCGGCCCCACGGACACGTCGCGAGAACCGCGGATCAGGCGCCGGTGGGCACGGAGGCCACGCCCGGTGGCAGGAACCGTCGGCCGTTGACCTTCTCCGACACACCGGTCCGGTCCAGGTACGGGGTGATCCCACCCAGCCAGAACGGCCAGCCGGCGCCGAGGACCATGCACAGGTCGATGTCCTGCGGCTCGGCCACCACACCCTCGTCCAGCATCAGCCGGATCTCCTCGGCCAGCGCCTCCAGCGCACGCTGGCGGACCTGCTCGCCGGTCAGCGGGTTGTCACCGGGCTTCCACAGTTCGGCGACCTCGGGGTCGACCTTCTGGTTGCCCTGCTCGTCCCAGACGTAGACCGCGGTCTTGCCTGCGTCGACGAACCGCCGCATGTTCTCGCTGACCCCGAACCGGTCCGGGAAGGCACGCTGCATCGTCTCGGCGACGTGCAGCGCCACGGCCGGGCCCACGAGCTGCAGCAGCACCAGCGGGGTCATCGGCAGGCCGAGCGGCTCCACCGCCTTGTCGGCCACCTCGAACGGGGTGCCCTCGTCCACCGCCTTGACGATCTCACCCATGAACCGGGTGAGCAGGCGGTTGACCACGAACGCCGGGGCGTCCTTGACCAGCACACAGGACTTCTTCAGCTGCTTGCCCACCGCGAACGCGGTGGCCAGCGTGGCGTCGTCGGTCCGCTCGCCACGGATGATCTCCAGCAGTGGCAGCACGGCGACGGGGTTGAAGAAGTGGAAGCCGACCACGCGCTCGGGGTGGTTCAGCTTCGAGGCCATCTCGGTGATCGACAGCGACGAGGTGTTGGTGGCCAGCACGCACTCGGGGGAGACGTGCTCCTCCAGCTCGGCGAACACCTGCTGCTTGACCGCCATCTCCTCGAACACGGCCTCGATGACGAAGTCCGCGTCCGCGAAAGCGGCCTTGTCCAGCGAGCCGGACACCAGGGCCTTGAGCCGGTTGGCCTCGTCGGGGGACACCCGGCCCTTGGCCAGGAGCTTGTCCACCTCGGCGTGCACGTAGCCGACGCCCTTGTCGATACGGGCCTGATCGATGTCGGTGAGCACCACCGGCACCTTCAGTCGCCGCACGAACAGCAGCGCCAGCTGGCTGGCCATCAGACCGGCACCGACGATGCCGACCTTGGTGACCTGGCGGGCCAGGGACTTGTCCGGTGCGCCCACCGGCCGCTTGGCCCGCTTCTGCACCAGGTTGAACGAGTACAGCCCGGCCCGCAGCTCGTCGGACATCAGCAGGTCGGCCAGCGCCTCGTCCTCGGCGGCGAACCCACGGTCCAGGTCGTTCTCCCGCGCCAGCTCCAGCAGCTCCAGCGCCCGGAGCGGACCCGGGGCGGCCCCGTGGGTCTTGCCCTCGACGATCGCCTTGCCGCGAGCCAGGGCCGCGTCCCACGCCTCGCCCCGGTCGATCTCGGGCCGGGAGACGGAGATCTCGCCCTTGACCACCTTGGCCGCCCACAGCAGGGACTGCTCCAGGTAGTCGGCGGAGTCGAAGACCGCGTCGAAGATGCCCAGCTTCGCGGCCTGGGCCGGCTTGAGCATCTTGTTCTGGTTGAGCGCGTTCTCCAGGATCACCGTCACGGCCGCGTCGGGGCCGATCAGGTTCGGCAGCAGCTGCGTGCCACCCCAGCCCGGCACCAGGCCCAGGAAGCACTCGGGCAGCGCGATGGCCGCCGCGCTGGAGCACACGGTGCGGTAGTGGCAGTGCAGTGCGATCTCCAGGCCACCGCCCATCGCTGCGCCGTTGACGAAGGCGAAGGTCGGCACCTGGGAGTCCCGCAGCCGGCGGAACACCGCGTGGCCGAGCTGGCCGATGGCCAGCGCGTCCTCCCGGCTGGTGATCTTCGGGACACCGGTGAGGTCGGCGCCCACGGCGAAGATGAACGGCTTGCCGGTGATCGCCACGGCCACCGGGTTGCCGGCGAACGCCTCGTCCAGGGCCGCGTTCAGGCTCAGCAGGCTCTTCGGGCCGAAGGTGTTGGGCTTGGTGTGGTCGTGCCCGTTGTCCAGGGTGATCAGGGCGATCCTGCCGTCCAGCCCGGGGACCTCGACGAACCGGGTCCGGGCGTGGGTCACCACCTCGTCGGGGTTGCGCTCCTCCAGGACCTTGGGGTCCACACGCAGCACCGCGGCGATGTCGCTCACTTCGCGCCCCCGTTCCAGTTCGGGTTCTCCCAGATCACCGTGCCGCCCATGCCGATACCGATGCACATCGTGGTGATGCCGTACCGGACGTCGGGCCGCTCGGCGAAGTGGCGGGCCATCTGGATCATCAGCCGGACACCGGAGGAGGCCAGCGGGTGGCCGCAGGCGATGGCGCCGCCCCACGGGTTGACCCGCGGGTCGTCGTCGGCGATGCCGAAGTGGTCCAGGAACGCCAGGACCTGCACCGCGAAGGCCTCGTTGATCTCGAAGAGCCCGATGTCGTCGATGGTCAGGCCGGCGCGGGCCAGGGCCTTCTCGGTGGCCGGGACCGGGCCGACACCCATCACCTCGGGGTCGACCCCGGCGAACGCGTAGGTGACCAGGCGCATGGCCACCGGCAGCCCCAGCTCGCGGGCGGTCTCCTCCGCGGCCAGGATGCAGCCGGTCGCACCGTCGTTCAGGCCGGCCGCGTTACCGGCGGTGACCCGGCCGTGCGGCCGGAACGGGGTCTTCAGACCGGCGAGGGCCTCGACCGTGGTGCCGGGCCGCGGCGGCTCGTCGGTGGTGACCAGGCCCCAGCCGTTCTCCGCGGAGCGGGTTGCCACCGGCACCAGGTCGGCGGTGATCTTCCCGGCCTTGAGGGCGGCGTCGTACTTGGCCTGGGAGGCGGCGGCGTAGGCGTCCGCCCGCTCCTTGGTCAGGTGCGGGAAACGGTCGTGCAGGTTCTCCGCGGTCTGGCCCATGACCAGCGCGGAGGGGTCCACCAGCTTGTCGGCCAGGAAGCGCGGGTTCGGGTCGACGCCCTCACCCATCGGGTGCCGACCCATGTGCTCGACACCGCCGGCGATGGCCACGTCGTAGGCACCGAAGGCGATGCCGCCCGCGGTGGTGGTCACCGCGGTCATGGCGCCGGCGCACATGCGGTCGATGGCGTAGCCGGGCACCGACCGGGGCAGACCGGCCAGCAGGGACGCGGTCCGACCGATGGTCAGGCCCTGGTCCCCGATCTGGGTGGTGGCGGCGATGGCAACCTCGTCGATGCGCTCCGGCGGCAGCTCGGGGTGCCGCCGCAGCAGCTCGCGGATCACCTTGACGACGAGGTCATCGGCGCGGGTCTCGGCGTAGATGCCCTTGGGGCCGGCCTTGCCGAACGGTGTGCGGACACCGTCGACGAAGACCACGTCCCGCAGGGCGCGCGCTGCAGTGCTACCGGGCGTTGCCGGTGCAGGTGCGGCCACGGCGTGCTCCTCCTCGATACGTGATGCCGCCTGGGGCCGGGGCGGGAACCCCGGTGGGCGGGCGACAACAGGTCGGTCAGAACGGGCTGCTACTGACCGGTAACACGAACTCTAGCCCCAGTTACCCGCCGGTAACCATGGTAGTCCCGTTGTTGTCTGTGTCACATCGCTCTCGACGTGCAGGACGGTGCGGACCGATCTACTCGGCCTCGGCCCGCAGAGCCGCGCTGAGCACCTCTGCGGTCAGTTCCACCTGCCAGGGACGCGCCCCGCCCGCACGCAGCGCCGCACCCACTCCGGCCGGATCGGTGTCGGCAGGTGGCTCCCAACACAGGCGACGTACCAGATCCGGCTGCAGCAGGTTCTCCACTGGGAGACGGTGCCGCTCGGCCAGCTTGGCCAGTTCGGCCCGGGCCGCGGCAAGCCGGGCTGCCGCTGCCGGATCCCGCTCGGCCCAGCGGTTCGTCGGGGGAGGACCGTCCTGCGGTGGCGTGGGGTTGGGCAGTTCGTTGCGGGGCAACCTGCGGGCCCGCTCCAGCGCCGCCATCCACACGCCCGCCTGACGCCGCTGCACCCGCCCCCCGTACACCGGCAGTTTCAGCAGGTCGGGAATGCCCTGGGGATCGGCCAGCACCGCCTGCACGATGGCGCTGTCCGGCAGCACCCGTCCCGGGGCCAGGTTCCGGCGCCGTGCCAGCTCGTCCCGGGCCAGCCACAGCTCCCGTACCGCGGCGAGCTGCCGGGCGGACCGCAACCGGTGGATGCCCGAGGTACGCCGCCACGGCTCGGGGCGGGGCTGGGGCGGGGGAGAGGTCCGCACCGCCTC
Organism: Pseudonocardiaceae bacterium; assembly: GCA_036562635.1. Lineage (GTDB taxonomy): Bacteria > Actinomycetota > Actinomycetes > Mycobacteriales > Pseudonocardiaceae > DATCJU01. The sequence goes on along the minus strand of DATCJU010000044.1, from coordinate 5,735 downwards.
GAACTCCTGCAGCGCCCAGTCGAGCTTGCCCTGCGCCGCCAGTTCCTCCTCCAGCACCCGACGCAGCGGCAGCAGCAGTTCCACGTCCAGTGCCGCATAGGTCAGCCACTCGACCGGCAGCGGTCGGCGGGACCAGTCCGCCGCGCCGTAGCCCTTCTCCAGCCGGTATCCCAGCAGCCGCTCCACCAGGGCGCCCAACGCCACCCGTTCGTAGCCGGCCAGGCGGCCGGCCAACTCGGTGTCGAACAGCGTGGCCGGCCTCAGGCCCAGCTCGGCCAGACACGGCAGGTCCTGGGACGCGGCGTGCAGCACCCACTCGGTGCCCTCCAGGGCCTTCACCAAGGGCTCGACCCGGCCACCCAGGGCGATCGGATCGACCAGCACCGTGCCCGCGCCCTCGCGGCGGAGCTGCACCAGGTAGGCACGCTGCGAGTAGCGGTATCCCGAGGCACGCTCGGTGTCGACCGCAACCGGCCCGCTCGCCGCCGCGAGCGCCTCCGCGGCCTCGCGCAACGCCCGGGCACTGGTGACGACGGGGGGTACCCCGTCGGCGGGCTCGGTCAGCGGGATCGGCTCGGCGCCGGTGGGATCGGTGAAGCCAGCTTCCACGAACGCTGACCCTACGTCGGACGGCGGTCGTTGCGGAGCTGTTCGACGGAGTCGGGTGGCTGTCCGGCTCACAGGGGACCGGTGGCCCGGCACACGAAGGGCCACCGCCCCGGCCGACGGCCGAGGCGGTGGCCCCGCATGGTCATCAGAGTGATCGCATCAGCGGATGACACCGGCACGCATGGCCAGCGCCACCATCTGGGCGCGATCCCCCGTCCCGAGCTTGCGCCCGATCCGCGACAGGTGGCTCTTCACCGTGAGCGCGGAGAGGTTGAGCGCCTCGCCGATCTCCTTGTTGGAGCGCCCATCGGCAACCAGCTGCAGCACCTCCACCTCACGCGCGGACAGCTCCCGCGGCGTGTTGTCGGTGCCGGGCACCCGGGTGCCTGCGGCGAGGACGGGAGCGACACTCGGGTCGGCGTACACGCCGCCGTCGAGCACTCGCCGCACGCCGTCCGTGACCACCATCGGTGAGGCGGACTTCAGCAGGTAGGCCTGAGCGCCTGCCTGGAAGGCCGAGCGCACCGCATAGGGGTCGTCGGACGAAGCGAGTACCACGATCCGCGGCCAGCCCTGGGCACGGAGCTCCGTGACCAGGTCGATGCCACTCCCGTCCGGGAGCCCGAGGTCGAGGATCGCGAGGTCGCACGGCCCCGTGGCCAGGGCACGCGCCCTGGCTTCCGCGACCGATGCGGCCTCGTGCACGGTGCCCGCGCCCATCTGCGTCAACCGAGCGGCGATCGCCTCCCGGAGAAGCGGATGGTCATCGACCACCAGCACCGAGAACAGTTCCTCCCGCGGGTGCGGGACCATGTTGGCCGGCAGCGTGCCGGCAGGCGTGGTTCGAACGGCCTGTCCTAAGCCGACGGCAGCCACGTCAATACCTCCCTGGAGTCGGTCGTGCCCCCCGACCGGCACCGGGACTCTCGACCGATCAGCCGCGCCACTGATCGACCGAAAGTGGTGTCGACGGGGGCAGCGTAGCGGGAGGAACGGCTTTACGGGACGATCAAACGGGTAACTATCCCGATCGGGTTGCATATTGCTGGTCTTCCGTTAGGACGATCGAGCGATTGCACAGACGGCGGCTAACGCTGGGCCGTTCTTCCGCGATGAGGAGGTTTTTCGAGGTGCCGACGCAGGAGGCGGTGCGCCGAGCCCGTGCGCTACTGGAGCGCACCCCGCTCGTGGACGGCCACAACGACCTCCCCTGGGCGCTGCGCGAGATCCTGGGTGACCCGCTGGCCGCCCTCGACCGCATCGACCTCACCCGCGACCAGTCGGCGGAGCATCCGCAGCTGCAGACCGACCTGAGTCGGTTGCGCCGCGGGGGAGTGGGTGTGCAGTTCTGGTCGGTCTACGTGCCCTGCCAGTTCACCGGGCACGCCGCGGTGACCGCCGTCCTGGAACAGGTGGAGCTGGTGCACGCGCTCGCTGCCCGTCACCCCGACCACCTGCGTGTCGTCCATACGGCCGCCGAGGCCGAACAGGCGTTCGCGTCCGGACGGATCGCCTCGCTGCTGGGGGCCGAGGGTGGTCACTGCATCGCGGGTTCCCTTGGCGTTCTGCGCGCCCTGTACCGCCTCGGGGTGCGCTACCTGACCCTGACCCACAACCGGAACGTCCCCTGGGCCGACTCGGCCACCGACGAACCCGCCGTGGGTGGCCTCGACGAGTTCGGCCGCACCGTGGTGCGGGAGATGAACCGGCTGGGCATGCTGGTGGACCTCTCGCACGTGGCGCCCGCCACCATGCACGCCGCGCTGGAGGTGAGCCGGGCACCGGTGGTGTTCAGCCACTCGTCCTGCCGCGCGATCACCGACAACCCGCGCAACGTCCCCGACGACGTGCTGTCCACCCTGCGGGACAACGGCGGGGTGTGCATGATCACCTTCGTCCCCGCCTTCGTGTCCGAGGAGGTGGCCGCCTGGAACGAGGCGCTCCGCGAGGAGATGGAGCGCGCGGGGGAGGACTTCCGCGACCTGGGGGCGAGGAACCGTGCCGCCGAGCGCCGCGTCCGGACCCACCCCCGTCCCCGGGCCACCCTGGCCCAGGTCGTCGCACACCTGGAACACGCCAGGGAGGTCGCCGGGATCGACCACATCGGACTGGGCGGTGACTACGACGGGGCCACCGAGTTCCCCGAGGGGCTGTCCGACGTGTCCTGCTACCCGGTGCTGCTGGGCGAGCTGCTGGACCGCGGCTGGAGCGAGGAGGACTGCGCCAAGCTGGCCGGACGCAACGTGCTGCGGGTGTTGCACGAGGCCGAGGCCGTCGCCGCGGCGGCACGCCGGGAGTGACCCCGCGCGGGGCGGGACGTCGGAGGGCCGCCGTCCCTACCAGCCGTGCTGCTGTCCCAGGAAGGTCACCCCGATCGGGGGGAGGCCGGCTGCGGTGGCCAGCAGGTCGCAGAACGCCTCGCCGTGTGCGGTCAATTCCGGGTCACCGGCCGTCCAGGAGGCACGCAGCTCCAGGTCGTGCGTGTGCGGTGGCCCCGCGATGTCCCCGAAACGGGCCGAGGACGTCCGCGTGACGGTCCCGCCGAGGGCGTGGTAGTCCGCTCCCCGGGTCTCCAGGGCCTCGGTCAGCCAGGACCAGCCCACGTCGGGCAGCAGAGGGTCACCCGCCACCTCGGCGTCCAGCTCGGCCCGGGCGTAGAGCACGAGCCGCAGCGTGCCACCCCACGCCTCCACGCCGTCCGGGTCGTACAGCAGCACCAGCCGGCCGATCGCCACTTCCCCGGCCACACCGTCCACCTCGGCGCCCAGGGCGAACGCCCAGGGCGCCAGCCGCTGCGGCGGGCGCTCCTCGTCCAGGTCCACCTCAGGTCGGGGTCGCACCGACCGCAGCGTCGCCACTGCCCGCCGGAACACCTCGGGTACTCCCGACATCCCGGTCACAGCACGGACTGTAGGCCCCGGAGGCGTCGGGACGTGCCAGGCACGCCGACCGGCGACCGGGGTCACGTCCGGGCCACCTTCTCCCCGTCGGTGTCATCCGACGACCACCGCGCGCCGGGCGGTGGTCGTCACGACGGCAGCGGGGTGGCCTCCGGCTCCTCCGGAGGCGTGGGACGATGGGCACGAGATGACGAACGTAGCGCCGGTCCCCACCCGCAGGGACCTCTCCGATGCCCCGTTGCTGGTCGCGGCCCGCGGGGGCGTGCCGTCCCGGATTCCCGTCTGGTTCATGCGCCAGGCCGGGCGTTCCCTGCCGGAGTACCGCAGGGTGCGGGAAGGCGTGCCGATGCTGCGCGCCTGCATGACGCCCGACCTCGCCTGCGAGATCACCCTGCAGCCGGTGCGCCGGCACGGTGTGGACGCGGCGATCCTGTTCAGCGACATCGTGGTGCCGCTCGCCGCGGCCGGGGTCGACCTGGACATCGTGCCCGGTACCGGCCCGGTGGTGGCCGCCCCGGTGCGCACCGTCGACGACGTCACCGCCCTGCCCGAGCTCCATCCCGAGCAGGTGGCGCCGGTCGCCGAGACCGTGCGGCTGCTGGTGGGCGAGCTGGGGCGCACCCCGCTGATCGGGTTCGCGGGTGCCCCGTTCACCCTGGCCTCCTACCTGATCGAGGGCGGGCCCAGTCGGCACCACGAACGGACCAAGGCGCTCATGCACTCCGCGCCCGACGTCTGGCACGCACTGCTGGACAAGCTGGCCGGCATCACCCTGACCTTCCTCAAGGTCCAGGTCGACGCCGGTGTCGACGCGATCCAGCTGTTCGACTCGTGGGCCGGCGCCCTCTCCGAGGCCGACTACCGCAGGTTCGTGCTGCCGCACTCCAGGCGGGTCCTGGAGGGGTTGGCCGAGGCCGGGGTGCCGCGCATCCACTTCGGTGTGGGCACCGGGGAACTACTCGGCGCCATGCGGGAGGCCGGTGCCGACGTGGTCGGTGTGGACTGGCGGGTCCCGTTGGACGAGGCGGCCCGGCGGGTCGGTCCCGGAGCGGCGCTCCAGGGCAATCTGGACCCCGCCGTGCTGCTGGCCGACTGGGCCGTGGTGGAGTCCGAGGTGCGTCGGGTGGTGGAGCAGGGCCGCGCCGCGGCCGGTCACGTGTTCAACCTCGGACACGGCGTGCTGCCCATCACCGACCCCGACGTGCTGACGCGCATCACCGAGCTGGTGCACGGATTGGAGCCGGGACGACAGTGAGCGTGCGGAGCGACGATCCGGGGGTGGCCGGCCGGCACGTCGCGATCGTCGGGGGCGGTGTGTCCGGTCTGGTCGCGGCCTATCGGTTGCGTCGGCTGCTGGGGCCCCGGCTGCGGATCACCGTCATCGAGCAGGACCGCAGGCTCGGCGGCAAGCTGCGCACCGTCTACCTCGCCGGGCAGCGGTTCGACGTCGGGGCCGAGGCGTTCCTCGCCCGACGCCCCGAGGTGCTCGACCTGATCACCGAGCTCGGGCTGGCGCACGAGGTGGTGCACGCCACCGGGGCACGGTCCGCCCTGCGGGCCGGTGGCCGCAACGTCCTGGTGCCCACCAGGACTCTGATGGGTGTGCCGGCCTCGGCGGACGACGTGCGGGACGTGCTTTCCCCGGAGGGCCTGGCCGCCGTGGCGGCGGAACCGGACCTGCCCCCGCTGCGCCTGGACGAGACCGGTGCCGGAGCCGACGGGGCTGACGGGGCCGATGTCGCGGTGGGCGCCCTGCTGCGTCGACGGCTGGGGGACGAGGTGGTGGACCGACTGGTCGACCCGTTGCTCGGCGGGGTCTACGCCGGACGGGCCGACAACCTGGGGCTGCGTGCCACCATGCCGGGCCTGGCCGCCGCGCTGGACGCCGGTGCCGGCTCGGTACTGGCCGCCGTCGGCTCGATGCTGCCACCGACTCCACCGCCCGGTACGCCCCGCACCCCGGTGTTCGGCAGCCTGCGCGGTGGACTGGCCACCCTGGTCGACCGCCTGGTGGTCGCGTCCAGTGCCCGGGTCCGGCTCGGTCTTCCGGTCCGCGCGCTGCGGCGCACCGGACACGGGTGGCGGTTGGAGATCGGCGCGGCGCCCCACCCCGACGTGCTCGACGTGGACGCGGTGGTGCTGGCCGTGCCGGCCCCTGCGGCTCGGCGGCTGCTGGCCGACGTCAGCCCCCGCGCCGCGGAGGCCTACCGGTGCATCGACGTGGCC
>DATCJU010000042.1:0-14661 GCA_036562635.1 Pseudonocardiaceae bacterium | reverse complement strand
CCTGCTCACCGCGGTCGGCCGGAACTGAGACCGGGGCCCGCCCACCCACCCGGCGGCCCGGGTGGGTGGGCGGGCCGGTAACCGGTGGGCTCCGTGCCCTGCCCACCAGCTCAGTTGGTCCTCTTGGTGGGCAGGTGTCGGCCGATGTATCCGACGTAGATCTTGCCCGACCGGGCCGTGTCGTCGTGGTAGTGCAGCCGGGGGCTGATCATCCCGCACTGCGCGATCTTGAAGTGTGCCCTCATGAAGACCTTGCCCGCCGAATCCACCTCGGGAGGCACGGGAAGCATCCGTGCCTTCCGGAAACGGGGGTTCTGCTTGACGTCCTCGCTCTCGTCCCGCCCGTGACGCTGAGGAGAGAAGCCACGGTAACCACTGGGGGTGTTGCGCAGGTAGCTCTCCACGTCACCGTTGCACAGGCCTTCCGCCTTGGCCCGCACGTAGTCGTCGAGGGCGCAGAGGGCGTCCCAGATCTTCCCGGCCCACACGCCGGCCTTGTCGTGTTTGTCGAGTTCGAGGACGTGTTGACGATCACCGGTGAACTCGACGTACCTGAGCTCGTTCAGCCGGTCCAGCAGCTTCTCGATGCCGTCGGGTCTCTCGGCGGCCTTCGTGTCCTCTCCCGGTGGCTGTGTCTCCTCGTCCCAGCCGAGATCCTTCAGCAGCAGCTTCAACCGCTTCACCTCTGCGGCGAGCTCCGTTTTCTCGTCCTCGGAGATCCGCAGTTCCAGCTGGGTGTCCTCGAGCTGCTGGCGCAGCTCGGCCTCGATGTTCGTGAGCTGCTCGACCCGCTCCTCGAAGGTGCGTAGTCGCTCGGCGATGGCCGCCTGGTTCTCCCGAGCCTGTCGGCCCAGTCGGGCGAGATCGATCGTCTCCCGGACGCGCTCAGGTGTCAGGTCAGCACCGAGCTCCGCCTCCAGCACGCCCAGGACGGCACGGACCTCCGCGGGCGGGGCCGGGAAAACGGTCGCCCCGAATCCGTCCGCCGTGGTGATCAGTGTCTCCGACGGCTGCGACGACCGTGGGACGGACAACGGGGCGACCAGCCGTTTGTCGATCTCCTGTTCGAACTCCCGGTCGACCCGTGACGCGGCCTCGGGCAGCGGTGCCTCCAGGACGGCCTCCCTGGCCCTCCGTCCGAGCAGCCTGGCGAGATAGGGGTCCAGGTCACCGGTGATGCGCTCCCTGCTCAGCACCCGGTGCCGGACCGTGTCCAGCAGGTTGCCCGGCTCCACCCCGGGTCGGAAGGTCCGCATCGTTCCCGAACTCACCACATGGTGGGGCCCGATCGCCTGGTTGAAGGCGACCGTCGCCGCGGGATCGAGCACGTATGCGCCGGCCAGACCGACCGTCTCCTGCAGAAACCACTTCAGGTTCGAGAGCCACTGGGTGCCCGAACCCTGCTCGTCCACGCTTGCGACGAACACCAGACCACGGCGGGACGGGTCGAGCACCGCATCGACGAGGGCATCGGCACCGTCCACGCCGACATGGACCGGCACGGTGCCCAGCCGGACACCCCCGTCCCACGCGTCGAACACGCTGAGCAGGTCACATGCCAGCCGGGGGGTGGCGACGTAACGCTCGTCGGGTGACTCGACCTCGAGCCACAACCAGGGTTTCCGTTCCTCGGAACCGGGTACGTCCACGGTCAGCCGGGTCACCCGGCGTCCGGTTTCCCTGTTCTCCTTCAGGACGGCACGGAACGCCCGCGAACCGTCCTCCCTGGACAGTTCGAGCAACTGCCCCCGCGCCCTTTCGCCCACGGGGACGAGTCGCCCGGATTCCAGTGCGTCCGTGTCGTACCTCTCCCGCCGCAGCCACGCGAGGAATTGCTCACGGGTGTCCTTCTCGATTTTTCTGCGGTCACCTCCGACCTCGACGAACAACCGGTAGCCCAGCATTCTGTTCCTCCTCGACACGCGCCCGACACGTGGTGAAGTCCCAGCTGCCGTGCGTTCGGGGGCGCTGGCGGCATCGCCCGGCACGGCAACACGCAAACCCGGCGCACTCGGTCCGGAGCACGTTGTCGGTGGCGGTTCTCCGCACCGTCGTCACACCGTCCGCTGCGCTCACACGGCTCGTCCTCGAAGAGTCCGAGGACGTGCCCGAGGTCTCCGCGTCGTCGACGTACGTGGCGGTCTCACCGCGAGATCGGTCTTCGCCGACCTCGCGGTGGCAGGACCGCAGGGTTCCTCGACCCGGTGGCGGTGGGCAGGGCACCGTCGAGCAGGGGGGCAGCCAGGGGACCTCTTCCGGGGCTGTGGGCACGGTGAAGCGACGGGCGAGGGCAGGGTGCAGGGACGCTGTGGTCCTGCACCCCGGGAGCGTGCCGCGAGACGGTCCGGCCGTTCTTCTCCGACGTCACCGGACGACTGCGTTGTTCGCTCCGGTCGGAGCCAACGACGGAGAACAGTCCTCCGCCACCCGGATCATCACGCGGGAGTGGCCGGGCCACCTCTTCCCGGCGGAATCGAACGGCACCCATCTGATCACCCCCTCGAGCCCGTGCCGGCCGCATCCACTCATGCTTTCGTGCCCCTCTTTCGTGCACCCCAGCCCGAGAATGTCGGACACGTCCTCGCTCGGTGATCAGATTCCGCCCCTGTTCAGCACAAGGAAGTAATCCTGCTCGGCGAGCAGCTGGGATTCGAAGCGTCGCGCGATGTGACCGCCTGCCTGTTCGCCCACCGGTCGGTCTCCCCGTTTCGCCCCGGGGCACGCCCAGAACGACGCACGTCGTTCACCGGGCGAGCTTCGGACGTGCCCGTACCGACTGCCGACGAACACGGTTCCGCACGCCCGGCCAGGACCGCGGGATCGGGCCCGGCGAGGACCGGTGTCGCCCGACAGGAGGCAGGGACGACACGGGCGCCCCAGGCCACCCGGCCGGGGATCACCCGGGCGCCACAGCAGCGTGTCGAACCGACGGTGCACCCGGAGGAATGTCGAGCGGTGACAGCCACCCGCTCAACGGCGGGCGAACCGGTCGAAGGCGTCGCGCAGGACGGCGCGCTTGGCGTCGCTGCCCAGGTGTCCGGTGTCGTCGAGAATGTGCAGCTCCGCGTCCGGCCAGGCACGGGCCAGTTCCCAGGCGGTGTCCGGCGGGCAGCTCATGTCCAGGCGTCCGTGGACCAGCACCCCCGGGATACCGGCCAGACGCCCGGCGTTGCGGATCAACTCCCCCTCCTCCAGCCACGCACCGTGCGAGAAGTAGTGCGCGGTGAGACGGGCGAAGGCCAGCATGGCGTCCGGAGGAAGGGTGCACAGGCCCGGTTTCGGATTCGGCTCCCGAGACAGGACGGTGTCCTCCCAGGTGCACCAGTCGAGCGCCGCCTGGGCCCGTACCTCGGGGTCCGGGTCCCCCATCAGGCGGGCGTACGCGGCGAGCAGGGAGAACAGGTCACCGTTCCGGTCGGCCTCGGGCACCCCGTCCCGGAACCGCTCCCACGCCTCGGGGAAGAAGCGTCCCACCCCGCGGTAGAGCCAGTCGATCTCCGCGCGTCGGGACGTGGTGACCGCGGTGATCACGATCTCCGACACCCGGTGCGGATGACGCTCGGCATAGGCCAGGGCCAGGGTGGAGCCCCAGGACCCACCGCACAGCAGCCACCGGTCGATGCCCAGGTGCTCGCGCAGCCGCTCCATGTCGGCGACCAGGTGGTCGGTGGTGTTGCAGCTCAGGTCCGTCGCGGGGTCGCTGGCGTGCGGCAGGCTGCGCCCACATCCACGCTGGTCGAACAGCACGATCCGGTAGCGCTCCGGGTCGACCCCCTGCCGCATCCGCGGTGAACATCCCTGTCCGGGGCCGCCGTGCAGGATCACCACCGGTTTGCCGTCCGGGTTGCCGCAGGTCTCCCAGTACACGAGGTTGCCGTCGCCGACGTCGAGCATGCCGTGGTCGTACGGCTCGACCGGCGAAGCGAACTCGGTCATGTCCCGTCCTTCCGGCAGCCGGCAGGGCGCGTACTGGTCGATCCGGTTGCGAGGTGGCGGGGGCGCCGTCCCTCCACAGCCGTGGGATGCGAGCCGTTCTCCCGGTCTCGCGCGCACCTGCCCGGAGCGGGCGGGAAGCCTACCTGGACGGGCGGGACACCAGGTGGGGGGTGCCGACGACCAGACGGACGGTGAATCCGTCCTCGGTTCGGTCGAGCTCCACGTAGTCGCAGATCTGGTTCGTGATCCACAGGCCGAAACCGGCAGAGCAGGTGTTCTCCTCGGGCAGGAACCCGACGAACGGGTTGTCCGGCCCCTTCCCCTGGTCGGTCACCGTGAGCACCAGCCGGTCCGGTGCGGTCCAGAGGCGGAGACGGACCGGGGGCCTGCCGTAACGCAGTGCGTTGCTCACCACCTCGCTGGCCGCGAACACCATGTCGTCGACCTGCCCGGTGTCCAGGCAGGTGACGCCGGAGGCGGCGATCACGGCGTGTCGGGCCACCGCGGGCAGGGGGTCGGTCAGCTCGAGCACCGGTGGGGACAGCTCCAGGGAGTCGATCACGGAGGCCGGTCGCACGAGGAAGTCCACCGGGAGCTCGTAGCGGGCGTTGGGAACGTGCCGCCCGTCGGCGGTCACGAACCGGGGATGGGTGCGCACGACGTCCTCGAGCACCTCGTCCGGAGTGACACGGGTGTCGTAGGGGCACACACCCCACAGGGGAAAGTCCTGGTAGGCGTGGTTCACCGCAGCCTCGTACCGCGACCACCACCCCCACGGTGCGCCGGTGCCGGGATGCGGTACCTCGCCGACGGCACGGATCTGCCGCGCCCCCGCCGCCACGTGCCCGGCCAGCAGCTCCCGGTAGCGCTTGATGGCGGACGCCGGTCGCGTGTACTGGGTCGAGGACATGAAGACGACCCCGCAGTCGTCGGACATCGCACGGCGAACCAGTTCTTCCCGCTGTTCCCCGAGGACCACCAGCGTCGGCTCCCCCGCCGCCACCCCCTCGGCGAGGAACGGAATGACGATTTCCAGCAGTTCGTCGTCGGAGCTGTAGAGGGCGGCTTCGTGGAAGTACCCCTGGTGGCCTCGTGCCGCACCCGTTCTCATCCCACCAGCTCCACGCGCACTCGTGTCAGGCGGAGCAGTTCGATCAGGCGCGCCGTCACGGGCCGTCTGGTCTGCAGCACCACCGTCGCATCGTGGTTCCGGGCGTGGTTCTCCAGCGTCAGCAGCCCATGGTGGTCGATGAAGTCCAGACCCGTGGCGTCGACGACGGTCTTGCCGCCGGCGGGCTGAAACTCCACCCGTTCCAGTACCCACCGGAACAACTCCTCACCGGTCAGGTCGATCTCCCCACGCAGTCCGACCTCGGCGTGCTCCGTGGCGTGTACCCGGAACGGCACCGTGTCATGGTTGGTGACAGGGTGCATGCAAGCCAGTTGCGTGATCACGTCCTCGCCGAGCTCGGCCCGGTTGTAGGCACACATACCGGTGACCGGATGGTCGACGAGGTACCGATCGACGAGATGCTCGTAGCGAGCGAACGTGTCGAGCTGCTCGGGGGTGCGGATGAGCGAGGTTCCCTCGGCCGCCACCCGCAGCCCGGTGAAACCGGCCGCCAGTGCCGCCTCGGTCGCGGCCCTGTAGGCCAGAACCGGCTCCCCCGGATGGGTGAGGGCTCCGGGGCGGTAGACCGTGTCCAGCGGCAGGGCGCGCAGGGCACCCCGTTCCGCGGCGCGGCTCACTGCACCGAGGCCACGAAGATCACCCATCAACTCCTCGACGGTTCCGTCGGCCACGTACCAGACCTGCTGGCCCGCGGCGAGCCCCTCGTCCAGAAACTCGGTGACACGTCGACGGAGCTCGTCCCGTTCCTCGTAGGACCAGCACAGATGATCATGATTACCGAAGCCCCTGGCAACTTCGGCTACTCCCGCCAGGCGCATCCTGCGAGAGTACGTCACTCCACCGCGCCGAGACACCTGACACGTGGTGACGAGCGGTCCTCTCCTCACGGGACGACGTCCACCGTGTGAGCACACTCACACCGACATGGGGATACGGAGGTGCATGGCGCCCCGCAGGTCCAGCCAGGCGGCTCCGGGCCCGCGGACCAGGCGCAACACGACCTGGTCACAGCCGGGGCAGCGCGCCACCAGGCCGGGGGCACGGGTGTAGACGCGCAGCTCCGCCACGGGACCGGTACGCCCGCAGTGTGCGCAACGGCTGACGGCCGTGGTGAGGTCGACGGCGAAGATCTCCCGGAGCGGCCCGGCCAGGGAATTGCCGTCCTGGTACTGCTCGATCATGTCAACCTCCGCTCGGGCCGAATCGCTCGGTACGTATCCGCGCCGGGTCGTGTCCCAGGGCGACGAGGATGTCCGCGACGGTCTCGACGAAACCCGTCGGGCCGCACACGAAACAGGAGGGCGCGAACTCCGCCGGCCATCCGGCGGTGGTGACGTCGGCGAGCCCGATCCGCCCCGGTGGCCTGGGCCATCCCTCGGGGGCGACCCGGGTGTAGAGGAAGGTCACGTCCAGTCCGTCGTCGGCGCGGGTGGGTCGACGCAGCTCGGTGGCATAGCACACGTCCGCGGGAGTGCGTACCGAGTAGATCAGTCGGAACGGAGCGCGACTGCCGGCGACCCGACGAGCCCGGATCATGGCCATCAGCGGGACGATGCCGGAACCACCGGCCACCAGCAGTACCGGCTCGGTGGCGGTCGGTCGCCAGACGAACCATCCGCCCACCGGCCCACGGATCTCCACCGGGTCTCCCGGTGCCAGCACGTCGGTCAGGTACGGGGAGACCTCCCCGTCGGACACCCGTTGCACGGTCAGCTCCACCAGGTCGCCGTTCGCCGGGGCGGCCAGGGAGTAGCTGCGTTGGGCGCGGTATCCGTCGGCGGCGGTCAACCGGACGTCGACGTGCTGTCCGGCCAGATGCCCGGGCCAGTCGGGCACCCGCAGGACCAGGGTGCGGACCGTGGGGGTCTCGTCGCGACGCTCGACCAGCCGGGCCACCCGCCAGGCCAGTCGCCGACCGCCTAGTCCCCCTGGTAGCGCTGTTCGCGCCACGGGTCACCGTATTCGTGGTAGCCGACGGTCTCCCAGAAGCCCAGTTCCTCCTCCAGCAGCAGACGGATGCCCCGCACCCACTTGGCCGACTTCCAGAAGTACAGGTGCGGCACCAGCAGTCGGGCCGGGCCACCGTGTTCGGGGGCAAGGTCGGCGCCCTCGTAGCGGTAGGCGATCCACGCCTGCCCGCCGAGCAGGTCCTCCAGGGGGAGGTTGGTGGTGTACCCGCCGTAGGAGTGCACCAGTGCGAAGTCCGCAGCGGTCTCCACCCCGGCGAGCAGTACGTCCAACGAGACGCCTTCCCAGTGCGTGTCGAGCTTGGACCACGTGGTGACGCAGTGGATGTCGACCGTGGGGGACTCGCTGGGCAGGGCGAGCAGGTCCTGCCAGGTCCAGCGGTACTCCCGGCCGACCTCGGTGGTGACCACGAACTCCCAGTTCTCGGTGGGGATTCGCGGTGTCGGGCCGGCGGACAGCACGGGGAATCCCTCGGTCAGGTACTGACCGGGTGGCAATCGCACCCCCGCTCGCCGCTTGCCGTGAAAGCCGGGTGACACGATGCCCATCCGCCACCCTCCTCTCCCGCACGGTGTCCGGCGGTACCGCACTGTGGGTGGGAGGCCCACTGTACTGCCGGGGTCGGGTCACGGCATCCGTTGTGGCCCATAGTGGTGGGTGAACGACATCGGCGTTCGTACCGGGCGGAACCACACCGGGTGCGATGGGGAAACGACTGCTGCCCCGTGGGAAAACGGTGGACCATACTGCAGCCGCACCGGTGTCGTGCGTCTGCGGGCCGTCGGCCACGGCCGGGAAACCGGCATCGACCAGGGACTCCTGGGCCGTGTCCACAGGTCGACCGCCGGAGAAGACCTGGCAGTCGAGACACCGGTGAAGGGGCACGGGAAACAGCCCGAGCCCACCCCGATCGGCCATTCGTGTTCATTGATGGTGGGTCGAGAAGTGCGGGACGCACACATTCCGAATCGATGGCCCGGCCACCGGCGACCTTCCGCCGTCCGTGTTCCGGTGAGACGAACAGAAAGGCTCCGGTCGTCGGGAACGGGACGGAGTTGGCCGGCATGTCGGTCGACGAATTCGACGGCGTCTTCTCCTTCCGGATGAAAAGTCCCGGCACCACGCGTGACCGTGACACCGACGCTGGGCCGATCCGGTCGGTGGTCCGCCGGCGCTCGGGGCCCGATCGGACCACCAGGGCATCCACTCACCGTTCGGCGGTGCCGGAGGACACCCGCCGGAACCGACGCACGACCGGCACCCGCGGTCGGCGCACCGGGGTGGACCTCCACACCGGACCACCTTCACCGGTCAACGGGATGCGTTGCCACTCGCCGGTCGTGGCGGGACCGCCCGGCCGACCACCTGGTGACACCGGAGGGGGCGCAGGCCGCCCCGGACCGCACCGATACGCTCTTTCATGATCATCTTTGAGTAGTCACGGTCGACCCACGCCCTGCGTCCCACCTCGGTGAACACAGGCAGGACGTGCCGGGCGCGGGCCGGCCCTCCGGGAACGGGTGACCACGCGACAGGGCACGGGATGACCATCGACACCCACTGCCCGTACTGCGCGCTGCAGTGCGGCATGACCATCACCGCCGAGGACGGGACCGTACAGGTGCGGGGACGGCAGTTCCCGGTCAACCAGGGCGGGTTGTGTCAGAAGGGATGGACGTCGGCGACGTTGCTGACCCATCCGGACCGGTTGACCAGCCCACTGCTGCGCACCCGCCGGGATGCGCCGTTGCGCCCGGTGGACTGGGACACCGCCCTGGACCACGTGGCGGAGCGGCTGCGGACGCTGCGCGACACACACGGGTCCGATGCGGTGGGGGTGTTCGGCGGGGGTGGACTGACCAACGAGAAGGCCTACCTGCTGGGCAAGTTCGCCCGGGTGGCACTGGGCACCTCACAGATTGACTACAACGGCCGGTTCTGCATGTCCTCGGCGGCCGCGGCCGGGCTGCGGGCCTTCGGGGTGGACCGGGGGCTGCCGTTCCCGGTCACCGACCTGGCCGAGGCGGACGCGGTGCTGTTGGTGGGATCCAACCCCGCGGAGACGATGCCACCGTTCCTGCGGCACCTGGAACGGGTTCGCCGCCGCGGCGGGCTGCTGGTGGTGGACCCACGGCGCACGGCGACGGCGGAGCTGGCCCGGGTGCACCTGCGACCGGCACCGGGCACCGACCTGGCGCTGGCGTTGGGTCTGTTGCACATCGTGGTCACCGAGGGCCACCTGGACCGGGCGTACGTGGAGTCCCGGACCAGTGGGTTCGAGGAGGTCTGGCGGATCGCTGCCCACTGGTGGCCCGAGCGGACCGAGCGGGTCACCGGGGTGGCCGCCGCGGACCAGCGGGCGGCGGTGCGGCTGCTGGCCGAGGCCGAGCGGGCCTACGTGCTCACCGGCCGTGGCACCGAACAGCACGCCCGGGGTACCGACACCGTGTCGGCCTGGATCAACCTGGCGTTGGCGCTGGGCCTGCCGGGGCGGGTCGGCTCCGGGTACGGCTGCCTGACCGGACAGGGCAACGGCCAGGGTGGACGGGAGCACGGGCAGAAGGCCGACCAGCTGCCCGGCTACCGGAAGCTGGCCGACCCGGAGGACCGGGCCCGGGTGGCCGCCGTGTGGGGGGTGGCTCCGGAGACCCTGCCGCCGCCCGGGCGGTCGGCCTACGAACTGCTGGACGCCCTGGGCACTCCCGAGGGGCCGCGGGCGCTGCTGGTGTTCGGCAGCAATCCGGTGGTGTCCGCGCCGCGTGCCGCCCACGTCACCGAGCGGCTGGCCGCACTGGACCTGTTGGTGGTGGCCGACTTCGTGCTCTCGGAGACCGCGGCCCTGGCCGACGTGGTACTGCCGGTCACCCAGTGGGCCGAGGAGGACGGCACGATGACGAACCTGGAGGGCCGGGTGCTGCTGCGGCGCCGCGCCGTGGCCCCGCCGCCCGGGGTGCGCAGTGACCTGGCGGTGCTGCAGGGGCTGGCGGTGCGGCTGGGGCAACCGGCCGCGCGGTTCCCGACCGACCCGGAGGCCGTGTTCGCCGAACTCGCCCGTGCCTCCGCCGGCGGCCCTGCCGACTACTCCGGGATCGACTACACCCGGCTGCGGGATGGGCGGGCACTGCACTGGCCGGTGCCGCACCCGGAGCACCCGGGCACCCCGCGGCTGTTCCTGGACCGTTTCGCCCACCCCGACGGGCGGGCCCGCTTCGTTCCGGTCGAGTGGTCCGAGCCGGCGGAGCTGCCCGACGCCACCTACCCGTTGCGTGCCACCACCGGCCGGGTGCTGGCGCACTACCAGTCCGGGGCACAGACCCGGCGGGTGGCCGAGCTGACCGCCGCGGTGCCCGAGGTGTTCGTCGAGGTGCACCCGGACACCGCCGCCCGGGCCGGTCTGGCCGACGGGGACCTGGCACACGTCGTCTCCCGGCGCGGCCGTACCACCGCCCGGGTGCGCTGCGTGGACGGTCTGCGCCTCGACACCGTGTTCCTGCCCTTCCACTTCCCCGACACCCAGCGGGCCAACCTGCTCACCAACCCCGCGCTCGACCCGGTCAGTCGCATGCCGGAGTTCAAGGTGTGCGCGGTCCGCCTGGAGCCCGCCGTACGTCCCACCCCCACGGAGTCCCGATGAGTGTCCGACGTGTTGTCGTCGTCGGTTACGGCATGGCCGGTGCCCGACTCGCCGACGAGATCCGCCGGCACGACCCCCGCGCCGAACGGGTGGCGTTGACCGTGATCGGCGCGGAATCCCATCCCGCCTACAACCGGGTGCTGCTGTCCCACGTGGTGGCGGGCACCATGTCCACTCAGGACGTACTGCTGCATCGGTCGGACTGGGCCGAACAGCACGGTGTCCACCTGGTACGGGGCACCCGGGTGACCCGGATCGACCGGGAACACAGACGTGTGGTGCTGCGGGACGGCCGGACGGTGCCCTACGACAGTCTGGTGCTGGCCACCGGCTGTCGGGCGTGGATCCCACCGGTCGAGGGGCTGTGCACCGACGACGGTGCACCGGCCGACGGGGTCGCCGTGTTCCGCACCCTGGACGACTGCGAGCGGATCCTGGGCTCGGTGCGGCCCGGTGCCCCGGTCGCGGTGCTCGGTGGCGGGTTGCTCGGCCTGGAGACCGCTCGCGGCCTGGCGGGACGGGGACACCCGGTGACCGTGGTGCACCCCGAGAGCCACCTGATGGAACGACAGCTCGACCCGCCGGCGGGCCGGACACTGGCCCGCGTCCTCAGTGGGTTCGGCATCGCGTTCCGGATCGGTCGGACGGCGGTGCGCCACGTGCCCGGTTGGGGCCTGGAGCTGGACGACGGCAGCCTGGTCCCCGCCGGCCTCGTGGTGGTGTCCGCGGGGGTGCGCCCGGAGACCGGCCTGGCCGCCGCGGCCGGACTCGCGGTCGACCGCGGCATCCTGGTCGACGACGCCCTGCGCACCTCCGATCCCGAGGTGTACGCCCTCGGTGACTGCGCCCAGCATCCCGGCACGGTTCCCGGGCTGGTCCAGCCCGCCTGGGAGCAGGCCGCCGTGCTCGCCGCACGCCTCACCGGGGCGGATCCGGAGGCGACCTACTCCGGCACCCCCGTGGTGACCCGGCTCAAGGCCAGGGGCGTCGACCTGACCGCGTTGGGGGAAACCCACGTCGAGCCGGGCGACCCCTCCGCCGAGGTGCTTCGCCTGGAGGACCCGGCCCGCGGCCGCTACGCCAAGCTGGTGCTCCGCGACGAGCGGATCACCGGGGCCGTCCTGCTCGGCCTGCCGGACGCGGCAGCGACCGTGACCCAGTGCTACGACCAGGGGACACCCGCGCCCAGCGACCGGCTGGCCCTGCTGCTCGGTCGGGCACTGCCCCCGTCCACGCACTCCTCGGACACGTCCGGTGTGGCCGGCCTGCCCGAGGACACCCTCATCTGCCGGTGCAACACAGTGAGCAAGGGGCAGCTCGTGGCCGCGTGGCAGGACGGTGCGCACACGGTGCCGGCACTGACCGCCCGGACCCGCGCCACCACCGGCTGCGGCGGCTGCCGGGACACGGTGTGTGTGCTGGCGGCCTGGTTGGAGGAGCAGGGCGTGTCCACCGGCACCGGTGCCGCGGCGACCCGAACGGAGCCCTCCCTCACCACCCACCATCACTTTGCACAGTCAGGAGCCAAGGTATGACCACCGACACCACCCGAACCACCGCTCCCGCCGCGGCCGAGCCCTCGCCACCGTCCCCGCGGAGCTGGCGCGGACGAGGACGCCGGATCGACGTGTGGCACCCGGAGGACCCGGTCTTCTGGAAGACCACGGGCCGCCGGGTCGCCCTCCGCAACCTGGTCTTCTCCGTCTTCGCCGAGCACGTGGCGTTCTCGCTCTGGTCGATCTGGAGCGTGGTGGTGGTCAGCCTGCCGGCCGCCGGGTTCGACTTCGGTGTGGACCAGCTGTTCTGGCTGACCGCCCTGCCCAACCTGCTCGGCTCGCTGCTGCGGCTGCCCTACACCTTCGCCGTGCCCTACTTCGGTGGTCGTGACTGGACGGTCATCAGCGGCCTGCTCCTGCTCATCCCCTGCGCCCTGCTGATCCACTGCGTGACCACGCACGCCCCGTTCGAGATGTTCCTGCTCGCGGCGGCCACCGCCGGGCTGGGCGGCGGCAACTTCGCGTCCTCGATGGCCAACATCTCCTACTTCTTCCCCGAGTCGCGCAAGGGTCTCGCGCTGGGGATCAACGCCGCCGGGGGCAACCTGGGCGTCGCCGTGGCGCAGCTGCTGGTGCCGGTCGTGATCTCCTGGGGCACCGGGGTGCACCTGGCCTACGCCGGCATGCTGTACCTGCCCCTGGTCGTGCTGTCGTCGGTGTGCGCCCTGCTGTTCATGGACAACCTCGCCGACGTCCGGTCCGACTTCTCCGCGCAGATCACCGCCGTCCGGCGGCCCCAGACCTGGGTAATCTCGTTCCTGTACATCGGCACGTTCGGCTCGTTCATCGGCTACTCGTTCGCGCTGCCGCTGCTGATCTCGGCCCGCTTCCCCGAGGTGGGCGGTGCGCACTTCGCCTGGCTGGGTGCGCTGGTCGGCTCACTGACCCGGCCGGTGGGCGGCTGGCTGGCCGACCGGCTCGGCGGTAGCCGGGTCACCCTGTGGAACTTCGTGGCGATGGGGGTGGCAGCCGGCCTCGCCGCCGTCGGGGAGCGGGTCCACCACTTCGGTCTGTTCTTCGGTGCCTTCCTGCTGCTGTTCGTCACCAGCGGTATCGGCAACGGTTCCGTCTACCGCATGATCCCCGCGGTGTTCGCCGCCCAGGCCCAGGCCGGGCCGGAGGGTGCTCGACAGGCGCGGCGCGAGGCCGCGGCGGTGATGGGCCTCGCGGCCGCCGTCGGCGCCCTCGGCGGTTTCTTCGTCAGTCGGGCGTTCGCCACCTCGATCACGCAGACCGGCACCGCCATCGGCGCCTTCGTGGCGTTCCTGGCCTGCTACGCGCTGAGCGCCCTGGTCACCTGGTGGTGCTACCGGCGCCGCAGGTTCGCCACCCACCTGGTGCCCAGCCTGGCCGCCGCCAACGTCTGAGTCCGGAGTACCCGGACGTTTCGGTCCAGGGTGGACGGCAGGCCGGTGCACGACCGCCGGGTTGTGGGAACGGCCCGGATCCTGCGGCTCAGCGGTCGCCGCCGGCCTGCTCGGAGAGATTCCCCAGCTCCCCGCGGAGCCAGTCCTCGGCTGCTCGGAACAGGTACGGGCCGAGCGACACCCGAGCCACGCCGAGCTCGGCAAGGGTCGCCAGTGACGGCCCCTGGGGGCTGAGCAGGGCGTTGACCGGTCCGGGCAGCTCGTCGACCAGCTTCCGGACGGTCTCCTCCTCCAGGGCGAGGATCGGATAGACGCAGTCGGCACCGGCCTCCAGGTACCGGCGGCCCCGCCGCACCGCCTCACCGACCAACTCGGACTCCGGACGGGTGTCACCGGTGATCTTCGCGTGCAACAACACGTCGACCCGGGCGTTGAGCACCAGCGGCACGCCCGCCCGGTCGGCCGCCGCCCGGACCGCGGCGAGCCTGCGGGCCTGCTCGTCGACGTCGACGAGCCGACCGGTGCGGTGGTCGGTGTCCTCCAGGTTGCACCCGGCGGCTCCGACGGCGACCAGGCGCGTGACCAGTTCCTCCGGTTCCAGCTGGTAGCCGGACTCGACATCGACCGTCACCGGCACGGAGACGGCGCGGACGATGCGCTCGGCGGCCGCGAACATCTGGTCCACGGGTGCCTTCTCGCCGTCCTCGAACCCGAGCGCGGCCGCCACGGCATCACTGCTGGTGGCCACCACCGGGAAACCGGCCTCCTGGACCATCCTGGCGCTGAGGGCGTCCCAGACGTTGGGCAGTACCAAGGGCCGTCCCGGCTGGTGCAGCCGACGTAGGGTGGCGGCGGCCTCGGCACTCATGTGTCCCCCTCCTGTTCCCGACACGAGCCGAACACCGTCCGGTGATCGGGTGTGGCGGCGAGTATAGAAGTCGGTGATCTTGCCCGCACGGGGTTCGGCGCCGGTCGGCCGTGGCACCGGCTCCACGGCGACCGAATCCTCGTGGACCGCTGTCCCTCCGAGCGGCCCCGTGGGGCCGCCGCCCGTTCAGGGCATGGCTG
>DATCJU010000041.1:0-31793 GCA_036562635.1 Pseudonocardiaceae bacterium | reverse complement strand
ATGCACGCCCTGAACCCAGTGCGCACCATCGGTGAGCAGATCGCCGAGCCGATCCGGCTGCACGGCGTGCCCACCGAGGACGGCGGCACCCGGCAGCCCTCGGACGCCGAGCTGCGCCGTCAGGTCGCGGAGCTGCTGGGGCGGGTGGGGCTGCCCGCCCGGCGGGCCGGGGCCTACCCGCACGAGCTGTCCGGTGGGCAGCGGCAGCGGGTCATGATTGCCATGGCGCTGGCCTGCTCGCCCCGGCTGGTGATCGCCGACGAGCCGACCACGGCCCTGGACGTGATGGTGCAGGCCCAGGTGCTGGCCCTGCTGTCCGAGCTGGTCGCCGAGCGCGGCATCGGCCTGGTGATGATCAGCCACGACCTGTCCGTGCTGGCCGCCACCTGCCAGCGCCTGGCCGTCATGTACGCCGGGCGGGTGGTGGAACTCGGCCCGGCCGAGCAGGTGGTGCGCGAACCGGTGCACCCCTACAGCGCAGCCCTGTCCGCGGCCTTCCCCACCATCGGTGACCCGGCGTCCCGGATGGCCCCGCAGGGGCTACCCGGTGACCCGCCGGATCCGGCCGACCTGCCTGACGGCTGCCCGTTCCACCCGCGGTGCGCCAAGGCGACGGACGAGTGCCGGACGGTGGACGTGATGCTGCGCCGTGCCGCCGAGCAGCGGTGGGCCGCGTGCGTGCACGTGCCGCAGGACGGGACGGCCCTGAGCACGCCGACCGGTCAGACGGGGGAGGAGCACTGATGGGTGTGCTGCTGCAGGCCCGGGACCTGGCGGTGCGGTTCCGGGCGCGGGGTGTGGAGGCCCGGGCCGTGGACGGGGTGAACCTCGAGGTGCACTCCGGGGAGATCGTGGCGCTAGTGGGCGAGTCCGGCTGCGGCAAGACCACGCTGGCCCGCACCCTGCTGGGGTTGCAGCGCCCCAGCGCCGGTGAGGTCCTCTTCGACGGACGGCCGCTGCCCTCCTCGTCCCGGGCGCTGCGGGAGTACCGCCGCCAGGTGCAGCTGGTGCTGCAGGACCCCACCGGGGCGTTGAACCCGCGGCACAGCGTGTACGAGGCCGTGGCGGAGGGGTTGCGCATCCACCGCATCCCCGGGAACGAGCGGGAGCAGGTGGCCGAGGCGCTGGCCCGGGCCGGGCTGCGTCCCCCGGAGCGGTTCTTCCTGCGCATGCCGCACGAGCTGTCCGGTGGGCAGCGGCAGCGGGTGGTGATCGCCGGTGCGCTGGCCCTGCAGCCGCGGCTGCTCGTCGCCGACGAGCCGGTGGCCTCGCTGGACGCCTCGGTGCGGGGCGAGATCCTGGCGCTGCTGCTGCGGCTGCGCGAGGAGCTGGGCTTGGCCGCCCTGGTGGTCACCCACGATCTGGGGCTGGCCTGGAACATCGCCGACCGGGTGGCGGTGATGTACCTGGGGCGGATCGTGGAGGTCGGTCCGGTGGAGCAGGTGCTGACCGCGCCACGCCACCCCTACACCAAGGCGTTGTTGTCCGTGCTGCCGGAGTCGAGGGAGACACCGACGGTGCTGTCCGGGGAGCCCCCGGACCCCACGCAGGTGCCGGCCGGTTGCCGGTTCCACCCCCGTTGCCCGTTGCTGGCCTCGGGGGCGGCCGCGGAGGTCGCCGACCGGTGCCGGACCGTGGATCTGCCGATCCTGACCGGTGGGCAGCAGGCCGAGGTGGCCTGTCACGCCACGGCCGCCTCGGTGGTCGAACCGAACTGAGCCCTCCGCCGGGGCACCGGGTGTTCGGTCGGCCGGTACTCCCGGTCAGGTCGTGGCCGGTCGTCCGACACCCGGTGCCCCGGCCTCCTGCAGCACGCGCACCGCGTCGTCGGCGACCTCGTCGTCGGCCAGCAGGTCGTAGGAACTGGCCCGGAAACCGGGTGTCGAGCTGAAGTCGCGGCGACCACCGGTGAGGGCGTGGCCGATCACGCCGACCAAAGCACCGACGGCGGCCCCGATGAGCGCGCCGTACAGGGCGAGGAGCAACCCGGCGACCAACGGGTTGACCCAGCCGAACAGGCCGAACAGCCAGCCGATCAGTGCACCGGCGACAGCCCCGGACGAGGCGCCACGTCCCGCCGCTCCCCAGTAGGTGAGCCGACCGGTGATCTGTTCCACCATCTCCAGGTCGCGCCCAACGATGGCGGTCCGCTCGACCGGGAAGTCGTGGTCCGACAGGTAGTCGACGGATCGTTCGGCCTGGGCGTAGTCAGGATAGGTCGCCACCACGCGGCGGGGACGGGCCGAGCGCGGCTCGGGCACGGTCATGGGGTCTCCTTCGTCGTTGCCGGGCCCGATGCCGACGGGCCCGAGGGTTGGGGGCAGCCGGGTGGCGAGCAGCACACGACCACCACCTCCGTACCGTTCCCCGACGGGTACCCCGTCCGTCGTCCCGCCAGTCGTCCGACCTTGAGCGTCCGTGCCGGGACAGCAGGAAGGTGACCTCCGTGCCGGAGGGTCAGCCATTCAGCGCCGACAGGGTGTGTCGCTCCAGCCACTCCTCACACAGCACCCCGAGCACCACGGCGTCGTACACACCCCCGGCCTAGCGGCGGGCGTGGCGGAATCGGCCCTCCTCCACGTAGCCGAGCCTGCGGGCGGCGGCGATCATGCCCGGGTTGCCGGAGTAGGGGGCCAGGTCCAGGCGCAGCGCGTCCGTGGTGGCGAACAGGTAGCCGGTCCACAGCCGTAGGGCCTCGGTGCCGTAGCCCCGTCCCCAGCAGGTCTCGTCGTGGACGACCACGCCCAGACGCCACCAGTCGGTCACCTGCGACTCCCAGTACCAGGACACCTCGCCGACCAGCCGTCCGCTCCCGGTCTCCACCACGGCCAGTCGTGGTCGTGATACCGCGCACTCCTGCGGTGCGAGCGCGGCGAGTTCCTCGATCCGCCGGACCTTGGCGGTGATCTCGTGCTCGGTCGGTCGTCCGAAGTAGGGACCGTTGGTGTCGTACCACGGTCGGTTCACGTCCAGCAGGCCGGGGCAGGTCAGGGGGTCCAGTCCCGCAGACCGACCGGATCACCGTCCCGGCTCACCATGGTCACGACGTGGCAGTGTGCCGTTCCGCGAGGGGCGTCGCCACCGTTTTCCGCACCGCGCACCCCGGGCAGGAGACGGTCGGTTGGCTCCCCGACGGCGCGTCGAACCCGGTGTGCCGACGGAACGGTGACAGGGCCGCACGACACTCCAGGGCGACGGGCCCGGTTCCCGGGGAGGGGCGACCGCCGTGTGCCTCGGAGACGGCGCCTGCGCTACTCCGCGATCTCGGTGCGGGAACTCCAGCGGAAGACCGCCAGTCGCTCCCCGCCCTCCTCACGGAACTCCCCGGTGTGCACGAAGTGCTCGTATCCGCCGGCGTGCTCCACCTTGTACTCCCCTTCCAGCGTAGGCACCTCGCAGTGTCTCGTCGACGCCGGCAGGTTCTCCGGGCCGCCCTGCAGGATCGCCTTGATCGCCATACCCGCCTCCCGCGCCCAGCACCGGCTCCGCCCTCATTGTCGAGCGCCGTAGCCCGGTGCGCAGCGCAAGATCCCCGGCGGAAGGACACGGCTCACCCCACGGGGTACCGCCCCCGGCTACCCCGGCCCACGGGGGAGGGCCCCGACGATCCTGACCGGGACCGGATCGAATTCCCCTGGTCAGGGCTCTGCGTCGCCCCGGCCGAACGCACCGGACGGCTACCCACGACACCTTCCGGTCGCCCCGACCTCACCGTCGCGGGCGAGTCCATCCGGGTGGCTCCCTCACCTGCCCGGGCGCCGACCTCGGGTGATCGTCCGGAGCGCGGCTCCCGCAATGCGTTCACCGCTTTCCGAGCTGACCTGAGCCGACTCGACGGCCGTCACCCTGCCCGGCCGCGGGGCTCGACCCGGCTGCTCGGCTCCGGGCATTCACCAGCAGCTCCGGCAGGGCCCCACGATTGCGCATGAACCTACACTTTCGGGCAAGGTCCACAACGGATCGCGCACACTCCGCCGTGCCCGACGTGGCCGAGGGACGGGCCGGTGGGTGAGAGCAATACCGCAAAGACAGCGACGGGTAACCATTTCACCCACTTCTGTTTCGCCTTCGAGGGATTTCCGCTTCCCCCAACTCGACTCCACTGTAGTCGGCGGTAACGTTATGGAAACCACGTGGAAACCACGTTCTTCATTCCTCAAAGGCGGTGACGGACCGTGCCACAAAGGTGGATCCATGCTGTCTTCATGCGCGGCGGCGCACGCAAAGGTCTGTTCTTCCATCGCTGGGCCATGCCGTTCCCCGGCCCGCAGCGTGATCAGTTGCTGATGGAGGTGATGGGCGGTCCCTGCGCCCCGGGCACCCAACCGGACGGCATGGGCTCCCTCTGCCCTCACGGCGCGAACGTCGCCCTCGTCGGCCCAGGTCAGCGCAGCGATGTCGACGTGGAGTACCTGCTGGCCGAGGTGCGCCCCGAGCAGGGGGAGATCCGGTACGGCCTGGAGTGCGCCGACCTGGCCTCGGCGGTCGCTCCCTTCGCGGTGGACGAGCGCATCTGCTCGGTCACCGACGGAGAGGTGACCATCAGAATGCTCAATTCCGAGACGGGACAGCGCCTGAATTGCCGCTTCGAAGTGCGCAACGGCGTCACCGAAACCAGTGGTGATTTCACCATTCCGGGGGTCAGTGGCGGCGGGGCCCCGGTGCACGTGGAGTTCCTGAACCCGGTGAGCAGGCTGACCGGTTCGGCCCTGCCCACGGGTCTGCCCAAGCAGAAGGTGAACACCCACCACTGGAGAGGAATCCCGATCTCGGTGGTCGACGTGGGTGGCCCGGTGGTCTTCGTCTCCGCCCGGGACCTGGGCCTGCGGGGCAACGAACAACCCGCCGAGCTCAACGGGCGTCCGGACATCCTCCACCGCCTGGAACTCATCCGTCGCCGAGCCGCCGTGTGCATCGGACTGGCCGCCACCGAGGACACCGTCCCCGAGGACAGCCCCTCGGTCGTGGTGGCAGCCGCACCGCAGCCCTTCCACGCCCTCGGCGGGCAGCTCGTGCACGCCGACGAACACGACATCGCGGTGCGGCTGTTCAGCCACGGGCGGGTACAGCCCACCCTGCCGACCAACGTGCTGTTGTGTGCCGCGGTGGCACCGCACATTCCCGGCACGGTGACCGCCGAGCTGCTCCAGCGTCCGCTGGGGACCCGGCTGAGGCTGGCCACGGCGGGCGGGGTGCTCACCACGACCGCCGAGGTCAGCCCGGACGACGGATGGCAGGTCCGCACCGCCGGCCTGTACCGCACCGCCCGACGCCTGATGACCGGTCTGGTGTCCGTGCCCCGACCGCTGCCTGCATCGACGACCACGACGACCACGGAGTCCACGTTGCCCGAGCCGCGGGACAGGGGTGCAGCCGAGCAGCTGTCCGGCATCTCCACCTGCACGTTCGGCCCGCAGCAGCAACAGGAGGAGGTGGCGATCCGGGTCTGAACACCTGGACCACCGCGTCCCCGGCACCGAGCCGGGAGCAGCGGGATGATCCGTCACCGGTGGGTGGGGCCGGCATGTCCGGTTCCACCCACCTTCGCGTCGGGCACGGAAACCGTCACCGGCTCGCCGGGACCGGCCGTACGGAACATCGCACGACCAGGGCCCGACCTGGGGGATTCTCCTTCACGTCTGCTTCGTCTCGGCCCGGCGCATACCGTGGACACGGCGACCTGTCCCGGGCGCAGGGAGGAGATGGTCGCCGTGGCACTGCCTCACGAGAACCACACCAGGACCGCTCCGGCACGCCCACCGGTGAACCGAGGGCACCGGGAAACACCGACACCGGTCGTCGTCGCACTCGATCACCCGCAGGCGACGGACTTCCGGTTGGTGGGCGGCAAGGGAGCCAACCTCGCCCGGCTCCGGCAGCGCGGATTCGCCGTGCCGGACGGCTTCTGCGTCACGACCGAGGCGTGTGCGCTCCTGGTGACGGAAGACCGGGTCCACGATCTCGTCGAACAGCTGTCCCGTACCGACCCGGAGGACACCGACACCCTGACCCGCCTCGCCGGTGCGGTGCGGCACGAGATCGGTCGGCGGTCACTGCCGCCACCGGTGCGGAACGCCCTCGCCCGGGCGTTGGAGAGGACCGGCCGGGACCGGGCCTACGCAGTCCGTTCAAGCGCCACCGCCGAGGACCTGCCCCACGCGTCCTTCGCCGGCCAGTACGAGACCGTCCTCAACGTCCGGGGCGAGGAGCGCATCGCCGAGGCGGTCCTGACCTGCATCGCCGGGCTGTTCTCCGACCGTGCCGTGCGGTACCGGGCCCGACAGGGCATCCGCCCCGACGAGGTGGCCATGGCGGTGGTCGTGCAGCGGATGGTCGAGTCGGAGGCCGCGGGTGGTGCGTTCTCCGCCGACCCGACCACCGGTCACCGGCACGTCGCGGTGATCGAGGCGGTGTTCGGTCTCGGCGAGGGGCAGGTGAGCGGTCGGGTCGAGCCGGATCGGATCCGTGTGGACCGTCGCCACCGGCGGATCCTGGACCACACCATGGCGAACAAGTCCGTCGCCGTCGAGACGCGACCGGAAGGCGGAGTGGCCACAACTCCCCTGACGGGGAACCGACGTCGGGCCCGGGTGCTGTCGGACGCCCAGGCCCTGGCCCTCACCGACGTCGTGGGTGACGTCGAGCGCACGCTCGGCGGCCCACAGGACGTGGAGTGGGCGATACGGGACGGTACCTTCCTGATCCTGCAGTCCCGCCCGATCACGACCCTGTTCCCGCTGCCCGCCCCGCCTCCCACCGACGGTGCACCGCACGTCTACTACTCCTTCGGGCACAAGCAGGCCATGCCGGAGGCCATGCCACAACTCGTCCTGGATCTGTGGCGACACATGGCGAGTCCCGTCGGGACGATGGTGGAGGCAGGAGGCCGGCTCTACCTGGACATCACCCCGTTCCTCACCCGCCCGCTGGCCCGCCGGTGGGTGCTCCGTGGCTTCCGGTGGAGCGACAGCCTCGCGGAGACCGAGTTGTCCGCACTGCTCCAGCGGAACGATCTCCAGCACGGGCCTCGGCTGCGGTGGCACGACGTGGCGGTCGTAGGGGTCACCCCACGCAACCTGATCGGTGTGGGGCGTGCCCTGCTGCTCGACACGACCAACGGCGTCGCCGTCCGCGAACGAACCTGGTACGACCGCTACGCCGACGCGGCGGTCGCCCGGATCAGGTCCCGGGCGGACGTGCTCGACCGGGTGCACCGTCTTCTCACCGAGACCCGGAGGGTCGCGGAGGACCTCGTGAACCGGTGCTACCCGTTCCTCCTGGCCGCCGTTCTCGCCGAGGCCTGGCTCAAGCGGCTGTGCCCTGGACGGGAGGTCGAGATCGATGCCGTGGCCAGGGGCCTGGAGCTGGACGTCATCACGGCGATGAACCTCGACCTCGGCGAGGTCGCCGACGTGGCCCGGGCCCATCCCCAGGTGATGGAGGCACTCGCCCAGGGCCGGGACCCGACCGAGATCCGGACTATCGAGGGCGGTGCGGACTTCACGGCCGCGCTCGAGGGGTTCCTGGACCGGTACGGCTTCCGGGGGCCAGCCGAGATCGACCTGAGTCGGCCCCGCTGGCGGGAGGACCCCACGCCTCTGCTACGGGCGATCCGCGGCAATCTCCTCGGGGGAGCCCGCGGCGAACAACGCGCCCACGTCGACCGGCTCGTCGAACAGGCCCGCACCGCCGCCGACCGCCTGCAGGAACACGCCGTGCGGGGGCGTGTGGGACGACGACTGGTCGGGCGGCTGATCGAGGTCGTGCGCGCCTACCTGCCCATCCGGGAGATGCCGAAGTTCGCCCTGGCCCGGATCCTCGCGGAGGCCAGGGGCGTCCTCCTGGACGCCGGTGCCGCCCTGGTCCGTTCGGGCCGGCTCGACACCGCGGAGGACGTGTGGTTCCTGCGGCTGGAGGAACTGTTGACCAGCCTCAACGACCCGACGATCCCCCTCGGGGTCGATGTGGCCGAACGCCGGGTGGCCTTCGCCCGGTACACCGGGCTGCGGGCACCCCGGGTCATGACCGGCGACGGTGAGACGGGAACCGGGGCTGCGGTCCCGAAGGACGTCCCGACCGGGGCCCTGGTGGGACTGCCCGTCTCCGGCGGCTCGGCCGAGGGACGGGCCCGGATCGTCCTCGACGCTGGCCGGGCGGTGCTGCGCAAGGGGGAGATCCTGGTGAGCCGCTACTGCGACCCCGGGTGGACACCGCTGTTCCTGAACGCGGCCGCGATGGTGACCGAGGTCGGCGGTCAGATGACCCACGGTTCGCTGGTGGCCCGTGAGTACGGGATTCCCGCGGTCGTCTCCGTCGACGACGCCACCACCCGGATCCGCACCGGTCAACGCATCCGGGTGGACGGCGACCGGGGGATCGTGGAGCTCCTGGACCGCGACCCCGACCGGTGACGAGTCCGGAGGGTGGTCCCGGTTTCGCCGCGTGACGAGGGCGGGTCACACCCGCGTGGCGCCCTCCCCCATACGGGCTCCATGCGGGCACGGCGACGTGTACCCAGCTCGACAGCGGGCATGTCCAGGGACAGATCCCGTCGGCTGGTCGAACGACAGGTGGCCTTCACCACCACGACGGGCATGACAACCGCACCCACCCGCCGGGCGGGATGCCCGGCCGGATCACAGGAGGATCGGGATGCCCCGTCGCAACACCCTCGTCCGCACCCTGCACGACCTCGGTCTCGCCGCATGGTTCGGAGGCTCCCTGATGGGTGCGGTCGGGCTCAACGGTGCCGCCGAGGAGGTAGGGGGCAGGACCAGGACCGCGAAGGTCGCCAGTGCCGGCTGGGCGAAGTGGGCCCCGGTCAACGCCGTGGCGATCGGTGCCCACCTCGTCGGCGCCGCCGGCATCGCGATGGCCAACCGTGATCGGGTGCGCAAGCAGAAGGGCGTACTCGCCTCCACGGTGGCCAAGACGGTGTTCACCGGGTTGGCGCTCGCCGCCACCGCCTACAGCCGGGTACTGGGCAAGAAGATCGAGATGGCCAGTTCGTCGGACAGCACGACCACCGAACGCGCCGAAGAACTGCCGATCCCGGTCGAACAGGCCCAGCAGCAGCTGCGCTACCTGCAGTGGTCGATCCCGGTCCTCACCGGGGCCATGGAACTGCTCAACGCCCTGCACGGTGAGCAGCAACGCCCGGACGAGCAGTGGCGGGGGCGGCTCGAGAAGGCCCGGGCTCGCCTGGCCGCCTCCGTGTGAACCGGTGGCGAACCGGCTGCGGGGGTCGGCTCGGTCACGACGACCGATCCGACCCCCGCCCGTCACGTCAGGCTCCGGACGTACCCGGTGGTCAGGGATGCCCGTGATCAGGAACGCAGCTCCAGCGTCGGCACCCCCGGCGGGGTGAAGCCGAGCACCTGCCCGTAGAAGGACAGCTCGGCCTCCAGTGCCGCCTGCACGGTCTCGGCGCGCCGGAAACCGTGCTGTTCGCCCGGGAAGGCCAGGTAGGCGTGCGGGACGCCACGTCCGGCCAACGCGGTCACGAACCGCTCGCACTGCACCGGCGGGCAGATCTCGTCCTCCAGGCCCTGCAGCAACAGGATCGGGCCGGCCAACCGGTCGACCCGGTTGATCGGGGACCGCTCCCGGTAGCGTTCCTCGGCCTCGGGCAGCGGACCGACCAGGCCGTCCAGGTACCTCGACTCGAAGTCGTGGGTCTCCCCGCCTTCTCCGGTCCATCCGGCCAAGTCCAGGATCGGGTAACGGGCAGTGCCGCAGCGGTAGACGTCCACCGAGGTCAGCGAGGCGGCGGTGGTCCAGCCACCGGCACTGCCGCCCCGGATGGCCAGTCGCTCCCGGTCGGCGACGCCCTCGGCGGCCAGTGCCTCGGCAACCGCGGCGCAGTCGGCCACGTCGACCACGCCCCAGTTCTCCCGCAGCCGTTCCCGGAACCGACGGCCGTAGCCGGTGGAGCCTCCGTAGTTGACCGCGACCACCCCGATCCCACGGCTGGTGAAGTAGGCGATCTCCGGGTCGAGCACCGGAGTGCTCTTGCCGGTGGGCCCGCCGTGCACGTGGATCAGGTACGGCGGGAGTTCCCCGTCGGGGGCCCGGTACTTCGGGTTCGTCGGGGGGTAGACGTACGCCGGGATGGGCTGTCCGTCCGGGCCGGTGAACACCCGGTGTTCGGGTGTGGGCAGGTACGCCGGGTCGGGCAGGTCGTCCGGTTGCGCGGTCAGCTCGGTCAACGCACCGGTGCGCAGGTCCACCGCCACCACGGCGGGCCGGGCATGCGGCCCGGCGGCGATCCCGGCCACCAGGTCCCCGTCCGCGGCGACGGTGGCGCTCCACACCGGCAGCCGGGTGTCGACGTCGGTGAGCCGGCCGGCCTGCTCATCCAGCACCGCCAGCGTGTCCCCGCGCAGCACCGCGTAACGCCCCTGTCCCAGGGGCGCGAACCACCGGGAGCCCAGACGCCACAGGGGGCCACCCAGCTCCTCGGTACAGGGGTGCAGGTTGCGGACATCCCCGTCCAGGCTGATCCGGTGCAGGTTCCACCACCCGTCGGGGTCGGTCAGCACGCACAGCTGGTCCGGGCCGTCCCACTCGACCTGGCACACGGCCTCGGTGGGCCCACCGGCGAGCACCCGGTGCGCCCCGAAGGTCCCGTCCTCACCCAGCGGAGCCACGCACAGCTCGGTGCCGTCCCACGGCATGGCCGGGTGGTCCCACCCCACCCAGGCCACGTGCCGCCCGTCGGGGCTGGGGCGTGGGCCGGTCATGAAGTGGTGGCTGGCCGCCAGCACCCGCACCGCGTCCGGGTCGGTCGCGGCCGCCCCGGACACCGGGAGCGCGACCAGGTCCCGGCGCACATCGGTGCGGGCGTCCCCGGTGACCGTCTCCCGCACGCACCACACAGCCTGCCCGTCGGGGGCGGCGACCAGATCGGCGTAGCGGTATCCGTGCGGCCGGGGCGGCTCCGGGCTGATCGGCACCGGCTGCGCCCCGGGGGTGTCCAGATCCAGCAGGTACACCCGCTGGTCGTCCCAGTGCGTGAAGGCCACCCGGGTCGTCCCGGCGGTCTCCAACACCACCCAGGGGCGCCCGCCGTACTCGTGGACCCGGTTCCGCACGTTCCAGGGGACGGGCAGCACCTCCTGCGCCGGCTCACCGGGCCGCGCACGCAGCAGAGCCAGCCGACCCCCCTCGGTGGGGCGGCTCTCCGCCCACCACACCCACCCCCGGTGCAGATCGACCCAGGAGGGGCCACCCGCGACTCTGGCGGCGTCGGCCGCGCTGATGGGGGAGTGCCAGGTCCCATACGGTGAGATCAGCTGCACGCGCGGCAGCCTAGCCCAGACACGGCCGCCGGCGGCGTACCTCGCTTCCACCGGCCCGGGTCGACTACGGGCCCACCGACGTCGTGACGTGCCGAAACCGACCGTTGCCTGGTTGTCGTTCCCGGAAGCGGGAACCGAGTCGGTGCCGGTGTCGCCCCGGTGGCGCGGGTGACGAGTGCGACCGAGCCGTGTTCGCTGTGAGAAGATCCGCAGCTTCGCCGAGCGGTCAGAGGGTGCCCCCGGCTCGGCCGTGCCCTAGGGTCGGAAGAGCCATGGCCCGTGTAATCCACGTCTTCCGTCAGCCCGACCGGTTCGTTGCAGGCACGGTCGGGCAGCCAGGTGAGCGTGCCTTCTACCTGCAGGCCACACAGGAGGCGCGCACCGTCAGCGTGCTGCTGGAGAAGCAGCAGGTCGCCGTGCTCGCCGAACGGATCGGTGCGCTGCTGGACGAGGTGCGACGTCGCTTCGGCGCCGACGTGCCCGCCACCGCACCCGAGGAACTGATCGACAACGATCCCCTCGAGGTTCCCATCGAGGAGGAGTTCCGGGTCGGCACCATGGGGCTGGGCTGGGACGCCGAGTCCCGTGCCGTGGTCGTCGAGCTGCTCGCCATCACCGACGAGGAGATCGACGAGTCGGTGGTGCTGGACGACACCGAGGAGGGCCCCGACGCCCTGCGGGTGTTCCTCTCCCCGGCACAGGCTCGCGCCTTCGCCCTCCGGGCCGAACGGGTGGTCTCCGCCGGCCGGAAGCCCTGCCCGCTGTGCGCCGAGCCTCTCGATCCCTCCGGTCACATCTGTCCGCGGCAGAACGGCTACCGCCGCGTCGCCGAGGAGACCTGAGGCCACGATGGGCCCTGACGACCCGGCGGCCCTGGAACTGCTGGAGCACGGCCGCATCGAGGTGCACGGTCGACTCGTCGACGCCTCGAACGCCACCCTGTACTGCACGGTCAGCCACAACGGCACCACCGCCGAGTGTGTCTACAAGCCGGTGAGCGGGGAGCGCCCGCTGTGGGACTTCCCCGACGGAACCCTGGCGGGACGCGAGGTCGCGACCTTCCTGGTCTCCCAGGCCACCGGCTGGAACCTGGTGCCACCGACCGTGCTGCGCCCGGGCCCCTTCGGACCGGGGATGGTGCAGCTGTGGGTGGAGACCGCCCCCGACACCGACCTGGTCGACATCGTCTCGCCCCAGGAAGTGCCCGAGGGGTGGCGGGCGGTCCTGCGCGCCCACGACCGGTTCGGCGGCCCGGCGGTGCTGGCCCACGCCGACCATCCACAGATGCAGCTGCTGGCCGTGCTGGACATCGTGGTCAACAACGCCGACCGCAAGGGCGGCCACGTCCTGCACACCGCCGACGGCGCCGTGTACGGGGTGGACCACGGGATCTGCCTGCACGCCGAGGACAAGCTGCGGACCGTGCTGTGGGGCTGGCTGGGGGAGCCGTTGCCGGAGGCGGCACGGGAGGTGCTGCCCCGGCTGCGCCGGGAACTGGACGGGCGTCTGGGGGAGCAGCTGTCGGAACACCTGACCCGCAAGGAGGTCCAGGCGGTGGGGGTGCGGATCGACCGCCTGCTGGACGAGGGGGTCTTCCCCGCACCGTCCGGAGAGTGGCCGGCGATTCCGTGGCCGGTGTTCTGAGCCGCGCGGCCCGATGACCGGCAGCTCCGGCCGCACACCGGGGCGATGACCGCCCCCGCGACCACGACCGGGTGCCGGAACGGTACCGCCCCGGGCATGCGGACCACCCGGCCGAGCGTCGGCCCACCTGAGGGCCGATCCGGTGCCGGACGTGGGGTGCGGCGAGGGACCACCGCGTACCGTGGGTGCCCGGATCCTGCCAGGCGGTGGGGTGGACGCCTCACCGGTCGTGTCGGGATACATCCACCGCCCGTGGTCCGGGCGTCGCGGACACCCCGCCAGGTCCGACACCGCCCGGCACGCCGGTTTCAGCGGTGACGACCCCGCGGCCGCAGCGGCGTGGTGGGCAGGGGCGGTGCGACCAGTGGCGCACCGTCGTAGCCGTGGACGGTGCCGAAGCCTCGACCGCTGTTCCACTCCTCGCGAGCCCGCACGATCTCCTCGTGGCTGCGGCTCACGAAGTTCCACCACATCACGATCCGCTCCTCGAACGGTTCCCCGCCCAACAGCAGCAGACGGCTCGGCTGTTCGGCACGGACCAGCAGGTCGGTACGGCCGGTACCGAGGTAGAGCAGGGCACCCGGGGGCAGGGGCACCCCGTCGACCTCGGCCTCACCGGCGAGGGTCAGCACCGCGTGCTCGAACTCCGGGCGCAGGGGCAACCGGGTCTGCGCCGCCGCGAGCAGTGCGATCTCGGCGCCGAGGAGCGGGCTGTAGGCCGTCGCCGGGGAGACGGCACCGTCGAACTCACCGATGAGCACGGTGACCGTCAGACCGGAGCCGGTGACCACGGGCAGCTCGGGGTGGTGCTCGAAGTGCGGAGCGACGTGCCGGTGCCGTTCGGGAAGAGCGACCCACAACTGCACACCGTGCAGGACGGGCGAATGGTCCTGCGGGGACTCCTCGGAGTGTGCGATCCCCCGGCCCGCGGTCATGAGGTTGAGCTGACCGGGAAGGATCAGCTGCTCGGTGCCGAGGCTGTCGCGGTGCAGCACCTCCCCGGCCACCAGCCAGCTGACGGTCTGCAGCTCGGTGTGCGGGTGTGGTGGTACCCGCATCCCCGGTTCTCCGGTGATGTCCTGCGGCCCGTAGTGGTCGACGAAACACCAGGCACCAACCATGCGCCGGTCCCGGTGCGGCAGGGTGCGGCGGACGGTGGTGTTCCGTACACCCAGCCGGACCTCCCGGCCGGGCAGCAGCTCCCGCACAGGGTGGGTGGCGGTCGCCGCGGTGGTGCCGCAGACGGTGGCCAGCGGATCACGTTCCAGGTTGCTCATGACGTCACCACCGGAGAACAGGTTCCGACCCGGGAGGCGGGGTGAAGGACTCGACACCCACGGTAGCGGGTCCACCGTCGCCGAGCAGCGGTGCGACGGACCCACCCCAGCTCGGGAACTGTCCACCGGGCACCCGGCGGAGGAACTCGGCATGTCCTTCTTCCCGGGACCGCTGCCCGTGTCACCGTCGTGCCCGACCAGTCCGACCCTGGGAGTGCCCCGCCCTGGCACCCGGTGACGGGGAACGGCCCGGCGTCGGAGCGTCGACGCCGGGCCGTGAGGCGAGTTCAGTTCCGCCGGGTGTGCGCCCGGGCACCGGGACGGGAGAACCGACCGGCGTGCCCCTGGCTCGGGAGACCGGCTCGGAACCCGATGGGGCTGACCGGTGGCCACCGGCGCGCCGAGCACGGCGATCGCATGGACCACCGTGAGGGAGGCGTGCGCGGCGGCTGGCGACACCAGGTCGGCCGCCGCCCACAGCCGATAGTGCGGTGTCTGAGGATGCGGAACATCGGCGGCGCGGACAGCCGTACGGGTCCTTCCTGATCTGAGATCGTCCCACCGGATGAAGTCGGGGACCGACGGGCCGGGGTCACCCATTCCGGGCGACTCTCGAGGACGGCAGGGGGGCGTAGCAACCGATGCGCCGGGATTACCGAATCACCGTCGGAGAATGAGGCGGCACCACCGAGGAAACATCATTTCCTTGCAGAACCGTTTCCGTGGGGGCAAGAGCACAAGCACTCGGTAATTCCTTCCGGGACGCTTCCGTCTCGGAATGCCGTTGCGCTTCACCCGCTCCCCGTCGCGGGGCGGAACGCGGGAAACCGACCGGGCCCGCGGTCAGGTGCGGGGTGGAGCGAGCACCGGTTCGGCCGCGCCCCGACCGGCGTGGGGCCGCGAGACCGGCGCACGCCCCCTCCCGCCGGCCTGCTGCTCCTGTGCCGTCGCCGGAGGAACCCGGTGGCCGCGGGCGCGCAGCCAGCGGGTGAGCGCCGCCAGCCGCCGCTCCGCATGGACCTTCTCCGGCAGTGGTGCCTGCCGGTCACCCACCACCTCGGTGACCATCTCCCAACAGTGCCACCACACCTGTTGGGCGATCTCCTCGGTCAATCGACCGTGGGTCCGCCACTCCTGCTCGGCCCGACACCACCACTGCTCGCTCGGTCCCGTGTCCCCCGTTCCGGTGCGGGCGCGCCACCGTGCCCGCAATGCGGCGTGCACGAAGTAACTGGCTATTTCGGCGCGGGCGACGCTCCCGTCATCAACCTCGCTGCGGTTCCTTTCCACCACCGCCGCACCCCCGCCTCGTGTCGGGATCCCGGTCGACCGACCAAGAGTGAGATCACTGTAACCACGGGCACACGTCCTGTCCTTGTGGAAACACCGCCCTTTCCCGATTCGGTGATGTGCTTTCCGACGGACGTGGGCGCGCCGTGACGACGTCCCGATCACCCGGGTCGCACCGGTGCCCCTGGGGCGGTCACCCCGTCGGCGCGCCGAGGAACGCGGAACCGGGACAGGGCACCGAATTCCGCGACCAGCGAACCGGGCAGGAGCCCATTCCCCTCGCACCGAAGGATCGAAGTGCGTAGCGTCGAGGGAGTGCATCCGCTCACACCACCCCAGGACCTGCCGCGCACTGCTGGTGAGCTGCGCGCCGCCGGCCACCAGCCCGTGGGGGTCAAGGAAGAGATCCGCCGCAACCTGCTCACGGCGCTCCGCAGCGGTCGCCGGGTGTGGCCGGGGATCGTCGGGTTCGACGAGACCGTGCTGCCCCAGCTGGAACGCGCGCTGCTGGCCGGGCACGACGTGGTGCTGCTGGGTGAGCGGGGCCAGGGCAAGACACGCCTGCTGCGCAGTCTGGTGGCCCTGCTCGACGAGTGGACCCCGGTGATCGAGGGGTCCGAGCTCGGCGAACACCCGCTGGCCCCCATCACCCCGGCCTCGCGGCGCCGTGCCGCCGAGCTGGGTGACGACCTGCCGGTGGCCTGGCGGCACCGTTCGGAGCGCTACACCGAGA
The DNA here is from genome assembly GCA_036562635.1 of Pseudonocardiaceae bacterium. Taxonomy (GTDB): domain Bacteria; phylum Actinomycetota; class Actinomycetes; order Mycobacteriales; family Pseudonocardiaceae; genus DATCJU01. The sequence goes on along the minus strand of DATCJU010000041.1, from coordinate 15,549 downwards.
AACTCGCCACCCCGGACACCTCGGTCGGCGACCTGGTCGGCGACGTCGACCCGGTCAAGGTGGCCGAGGGCCGCAGCCTGGGGGACCCGGAGACCATCCACTACGGACTGGTCCCACGGGCCCACCGGGGCATCGTGGCCATCAACGAGCTGCCCGACCTGGCCGAGCGGATCCAGGTGGCCCTGCTCAACGTGATGGAGGAGCGGGACATCCAGATCCGGGGCTACACACTGCGCCTGCCGCTGGACGTGCTGCTGGTGGCCACCGCCAACCCTGAGGACTACACCAACCGCGGCCGCATCATCACCCCGCTCAAGGACCGTTTCGGCGCCGAGATCCGCACCCACTACCCACTGGAGCTGGACGACGAGATCGCCCTGGTCCGCCAGGAGGCCCATCTGGTCGCCGAGGTGGGTGACCACCTGCTGGAGGTGCTCGCCCGGTTCGTGGCCCACCTGCGCGAGGCCCCGGCCATCGACCAGCGCTCCGGGGTCTCGGCGCGGTTCGCCATCGCCGCCGCCGAGACCGTCGCCGCCTCGGCGCTGCGCCGGGCGGCCCTGACCGGGGAACATCCGGCGGTGGCCCGCCCGATCGACCTGGAGTCGGTGCCCGCGGTGCTGCGGGGCAAGCTGGAGTTCGAGGCCGGCGAGGAGGGCCGGGAGGACGAACTGCTGACCCACCTGCTGCGCCGTTCGATCGCGGAGACCGCCCGCGCCCGGCTGGCCGGGGTGAACCTGCGCTCGCTGGTCGAGGCGATCACCGACGGGCATCCGGTGGCCACCGGGGAGCGGGTGTCGGCCGCCGAGCTGCTGACCGCACTGCCGGAGCTCCCGGTGCTGCACCAGGTCGCCGAGCGACTCGACGCCGGCCCAACCGACCCACCCGGCCGGATCGCCTCCGCGGTGGAACTGGCGCTGGAGATGTTGTACCTGACCCGGCAGCTGGCCAAGGACGTCGAGGACGACCGGGTGGTGTACCGGTCATGACCAGTCCGTCCCGTCGCTACCGTTACGGCCCCTGGCACGGCGGCCCCGATCCACTGGCCCCACCGGTGGACCTGCGGGAGGCCGTGGAGGAGCTCGGCCGGGAGGTGATGGAGGGTTCCTCACCCCAGGCCGCGCTGCGCGAGCTGCTGCGCCGGGGACTGCCCGGCACCCGCGGCCTGGACGACCTGCTCCGCCAGGTGTGGCAGCGCCGCAGCCAACTGCAGCGCCGGAACCGGCTCGACGGCACCCTGACCGAGGTGCAGCGCCTGCTGGAGCGGGCGTTGCGTCGGGAACGGGAGACCCTGGCCCGGGACCCCAGCGAGGACGCCCGGTTCCGGGAGCTGGCCCTGGACGCGCTGCCCAGTGACACCGGAGGTGCGGTGCGGGAGCTGGCCTCCTACGACTGGCGGTCCACCGAGGCCCGCCAGGACTACGCCGAGATCCAGCAGCTGCTGGGCAACCAGGTGCTGCAGCAGCGCTTCCGTGGCCTGACCGACGCGCTGCGCAGCACCACACCGGCCGACGTCGAGCAGATCCGACGGATGCTCACCGAGCTCAACGAGCTGCTGGCCGCGCACACCCGCGGGGACCCCGACACCCCGCAGCGGTTCGAGCAGTTCATGCGCCGGTACGGGGAGTACTTCCCGGAGAACCCCCGCACCGTCGAGGAGTTGGTGGATCTGCTGGCCGCCCGCGCCGCGGCGGCGCAGCGCCTGATGAACTCCCTGTCCGCCGAGCAACGCGCCGAACTGGCCGAGCTGATGCAACAGGCCTTCGGCGACCCCCGTCTGGCCGAGCAGGTCGCGCTGTTGGACGCGCAACTGCAGGCGCTGCGCCCGGACCAGGACTGGACCGGGCGGGCCAACTTCCGGGGACAACAGCCGCTGGGCCTGGCCGAGGCCACCGCGGCGCTGGAGGAGCTGGGGGAGCTGGACCGGCTGGCCGAACAGCTCAGCCAGGCCTACCCGGGAGCCCGCCTGGAGGACGTCGACCTGGACACCCTGACCCAGCACCTGGGGGATCAGGCCCGGGTGGACCTGCAGCGCCTGGCCGAGCTGGAACGCGAACTGCAGCGACAGGGCGTGCTGGAACGTGCCCCGGAGGGTGGGTTGCGCCTGACCCCCAAGGCACTGCGCCGGCTGGGTGAGACCGCGCTGCGCGCGGTGGTGGACCAGCTCCGCTCACCCCGCGGCGAGCGGGACGCCGCACGCGCCGGAGCGGCCGGCGAGCCCACCGGCACCTCCCGGCCCTGGCAGTTCGGGGACTCCGAGCCGTGGGACGTGGCCCGCACGGTGGCCAACGGGGTGCTGCGCCGCGCCGCCACCGGCGGAAAGGGCCCCCTGCTGGTGGTGGAGGACGTGGAGGTGCTCGAGACCGAGCAACGTGCCCGGGCCGCCGTGGCACTGTGTGTGGACACCTCCTGGTCGATGGTGCAGGACGGCCGGTGGGTGCCGATGAAACGCACGGCGCTGGCCCTGCACCACCTGGTGCGCACCCGCTACCGGTCCGACGCCCTGGAGCTGATCACCTTCGGTCGGTACGCGTCCACCGTGGACATCGGGGAGCTGACCGCGCTGGAGGGTGCCTGGGAACAGGGCACCAACCTGCACCACGCCCTGCTGCTGGCCGGGCGCCACCTGCGGCGACACCCCCAGGCCCAGCCGGTGGTGCTGGTGATCACCGACGGGGAACCCACCGCGCACCTGGAGGCCGACGCCGAGGCGGTGTTCAACTACCCGCCACTGCCGGAGACAGTGCAACGCACCCTGGCGGAGGTGGACGCACTGGCTCGCATGGGCGCGTCGGTCACCGTGTTCATGCTCGGGGACGATCCGCGTCTGGCGGCGTTCGTTGACCTGATCGCCCGCCGGGGTCGGGGTCGGGTGGTCGCCCCTACCCTGGACGGCCTGGGCGCGGCGGTGATCAGCGACTACCTGCGCAGCCGGCGCCGCTGACCGGGGCGGTTCGACAGGGACGCCGGGGAGGCGGTTGCCTCGGAAGGATGCAGCCGGTGCGCGGCGAGTGGCCGGCCCGGCCGGCCCGTGGTCGGATGGGACCTGTCCCTGCTGGTTCGTCCGAACACGGGAGTCGCCGAGATGGCCACCACGCGTACGGCCCACACCCACTGGGAAGGAAACCTGCTCGACGGGCGGGGGAAGGTGACGCTGAACTCCTCACGGCTGGGCACCTACGACGTCACCTGGGCCTCCCGTACCGAACAGCCCGAGGGTCGCACCAGCCCGGAGGAGCTGATCGCCGCGGCGCACTCGGCGTGTTTCTCCATGGCGTTGTCCCACGCCCTGGCCCAGGCGGGGTCGCCGCCGCGCGCCCTGGACACCCAGGCCGACGTGACCTTCCAGCCGGGAGCCGGGATCACCGGTATCCATCTGACCGTGCGGGGCCAGGTGCCCGGTATGACCCCGGAGGAGTTCGCCGCGACCGCCGAGCAGGCCAAGAAGAACTGTCCGGTCAGCCAGGCGTTGACCGGCACCACAATCACCCTGGACGCCACGCTGGTGTGATCACGGGCGTCCACGGGGCCGACCTGCGCGTGGGCCGATCCGTGACCGGTCTGAGGCCGTGAGGTGTCCGCCCGGGCGCCGTCGGCGTCGGCTGGGCAACTAGGGTCGGTCTCATGCAGTCCTGGTCATCGGTTCCGGTGCCCCGCGTGCCCGGCACGCCTCGTCCTCTCCGGCTCTACGACACCGCCACGGGCGAGGTGCGTCCGACCGCGCCGGGAGCGACGGCCACGATGTACGTCTGCGGAATCACCCCCTACGACGCGACCCACCTGGGGCATGCCGCCACGTACCTGGCCTTCGATCTGGTGCACCGACTGTGGTTGGACGCCGGTCACGACGTGCACTACGTGCAGAACGTCACCGACATCGACGACCCCCTGTTGGAGCGCGCCGAACGCGACGGCGAGGACTGGGTCGTGCTCGGCATGCGGGAGACCGCACTGTTCCGCGAGGACATGGAAGCCCTGCGGGTGCTGCCGCCCCGGGACTACGTCGGCGCGGTGGAGGCGATCCCCGAGATCGCCGAGGCGGTGGCCAAGCTGTTGGCGGCCGGCGCCGCCTACCGGGTCGACGACCCGCAGTACAAGGACGTCTACTTCGACCACCGGGCCTCGGGACGGTTCGGCTACGAGTCGAACTACGACGAGCCGACGATGCGTCGGTTCTTCGCCGAACGTGGTGGGGACCCCGACCGCCCCGGCAAGCGGCACCCGCTGGATGCCCTGCTGTGGCGGGCCGCGCGGGAGGGGGAGCCGTCCTGGGACTCCGAGCTGGGCCCCGGCCGACCCGGCTGGCACATCGAGTGCGCGGCGATCGCGCTGAACCGTCTGGGCACCGGCATCGACGTCCAGGGCGGCGGCTCGGATCTGATCTTCCCGCACCACGAGTTCAGCGCCGCGCACGCCGAGACCCTCACCGGTCAGTTCCCGTTCGCCCGGCACTACTGCCACACCGGCATGATCGGGTTGGACGGCGAGAAGATGTCCAAGTCCCGGGGCAACCTGGTGTTCGTCTCCCGGCTGCGTGGGGACGGCGTGGACCCGATGGCGGTCCGCCTGGCCCTGTTGGCCGACCACTACCGTTCCGACCGGTCCTGGACGGCCGAGCTGCTGCAGACGGCGCAGGCCCGCCTGGCGCGCTGGCGGCAGGCGGTGGCGCTGCCGGCCGGCCCGTCGGCCGAGGACGTGGTGGCGCGGCTGCGGGACCACCTCACCGATGACCTGGACACGCCTCGCGCCCTGGCCGCGGTGGATGCCTGGGCGGAGCAGGCCCTGACCGAGGGCGGCCGGGACACCGAGGCTCCCACCCTGGTACGCACCGCGGTCGACGCACTCCTGGGCGTCGCGCTGTGACTGACCGGGTGGTGCCTGGGGCGCGGGTCCGTCAGGCGGCTCGTGCCCCAGGCACCACCCGGTCTCGGTCCTGTTCCCGCCAGAGTGCGGTCACAGCTGGGGGACGCGCCGGCGGTAGTGCTGGGCCAGGTCCTCGTTGGTCCGGTCCCCGTCGGGCATGTTGGAGCTGCGCCACAGCGGAAGCTCCACGCCCTCGGCCGCGGCGCGGTCGGTCAGCCGTACCAGCAGCAGGTTCCACAGCAGCACGTTGGCCAGGGTGGACAGCGGCGCGGTGACCGGCCGGTCCGCGGGGTAGCTGGCGTCGCCGGGTACGACGAGGGTGTCCAGCACGATGTCGGCCTGCTCGGCCAGGGTGCTGTGTGCGCGGCGTGGTGCGGCCGCGGTGACCGCCGGCGACGTCACGGCGATCACCGGCCGTCCGGCCTGGCGGGCCAGTGTGGCCAGCTCCACCGGGTAGGGGTTGACCCCGGAGGTGGAGAACACCACGAGCACATCGTGTTCCCCCAGTCCGGCAGTGTCCAGGACCTGGGCGGCCAGGCCGGTGCGCCGCTCGGCGGCGGTGCTCGCGGCCGCACCGTGCAGGGGGAGCAGTTCGGGGTGGTAGAGGGGGCGCACGCAGGCCAGCCCACCGGCCCGGTAGAACGTCTCGGCCACCGCAGCCAGGGAGTGGCCGGCTCCGCCGGTGTGCACCAGACCACCGTGTCGGACGGCGGTGAACAGCAGGTCGGCCGCGGCGTCCAGGGCGGCGGCGTTGTGCTGCTCAACCCGGGACAGGTGGTCACGCACCTGGTCGCCGTGCGTGGTGTGCCTTGTCTGCGCCGTCGTCATGCTCCGTCCCCTTGCCGTGAAAATGGTCCATACCACTTTGCCGGTGCCACCACGTCACCGTCCAGACGACATTCAGGAAAAAAGTTGACAGAGGCGGCGGGACCGACGCCGATCACACCGGGAACACGGCACCACCCCTTGCCTTTCGAACACCAAACCTGCTCGAATGAACAGGTGGAATTTTCGGAACGGGTGGAGATGATCCTCCAGGGCCTGCGCGAACAGGGACGGGTCACCGTCACCGCACTCGCCCGGCAGAGCGGCTGCTCGGAAATGACCATCCGCCGCGACCTGGCCCATCTGGAACGCGACGGCCTGCTGCGCCGGGTACACGGTGGCGCGGTCAGCACCCTGGCCGGAGAGGCGATCCCCTTCGGGACCCGCAGCCACCAGCACCTCGACGCCAAGCGCCGCATCGCCACCGCGGCAGCCGGGCTCCTCGACGACGGAGAGACCCTCGTCCTGGACAGCGGCACCACCACCCTGGAACTGGCCACACTGCTGGCCGACCGGCCGGTCACCGTGCTGCCGCTGTCCCTGCACGCGGCCTGGGCCCTGGCCGGCGGTGGCCGGGCTCGACTCGTCCTGCCCGGCGGCGACCTGCGCCCCGGAGAACTGACCATGGTGGGACCACTCGCCGAACAGGCCCTGGACCGGCTGCGGGTGGACACCTTCGTGCTCAGCTGTTGCGGTATCACCACCGCCGACGGCGTCACCGCCTACGACCTGGCCGAGGCCCAGGTCAAGCGGGCCGCACTGACCGCGGCACGCCGCGTGATCGCAGTCACCGACAGCTCCAAGTTCGGTCGCACCGCCTTCGGACGGGTCTGCCCCGTCGACACGGTGCACACCCTGGTCACCGACACCGACGCCCCCCAGGACGAGATCACCCGGCTGCGCGACGCCGGCGTGGAGGTCCACCTTGTCTGACCGGCTCACCATCCCTTCCTCGCGTACCGCCCGCATCGCCACCAGCACGGTCTTCGCCCTGCACGCCGCCCTGTTCGCGGCCTGGACCCCCTACGTGCCGGAGGTCAAGACCGCACTGGGTCTGCACGAGGGCGCCCTGGGCCTGGCTCTGCTGGGCGCCCCGACGGGCTCGATGGCGGCGATGCTGGTGGTGGGCTTCGTCCTGGCCCGCTGGGGCAGCCGCAAGGTCGTCCTGGCCGGCCTGATCGCCTACGCCCTGACCGGCCCGCTGCTCGGTCTGGTCGGCTCGGGCGGGCAGCTGTTCGCCGCCCTGGCCGTGTGGGGAGCGTTCCAGAGCACCGCCGACATGGCGATGAACACCCAGGCCGTCACGGTGGAACGCGAGTACGGCCGGCCGATCATGTCCAGCTTTCACGCCTGGTGGAGCCTGGGCGCGTTCCTGGGCGCCGGAGTGGGGGCACTGGCCCTGGGCGCCGGAGTCACCCTGCTCCAGGAACTCGCGGTCCTGGGCGCACTGATCGTCCTGGTCGCCCCGCTGCTCGTGCGCTGCATGCGGGACGGAGACCAGGCCGAACCGGGGCAGCACTTCGCCCTGCCCTGGCGACAGCCCGGCCTGCTGGTGCTGGCCTGGATCGGCTTCACCGCCCTGCTGTGCGAGGGCGCGGCCGCCGACTGGTCCGTGCTGTACCTGCGGGAGTCCCTCCAGGCGCCCGCCCAGGTGGCGGGGGCGGCCTACGCGGTCTTCGCCATGTCCATGTTCGTCGGTCGCGCACTGGGTGACCGGTGGGTGCAGCGCTTCGGCGAGCGCACCCTGATCCGCACCCTGGCCGCCCTCGGCGCGGTGGGGCTCGCGGTCGCACTGCTGGTCGGTCACCCGCTGATCGCGTTCGTCGGGCTGGCCGCGCTCGGGGTGGGCCTGGCCTGCATGGTGCCGGTGGTGTTCAGCGCCGCCGCCCGAGTGCCGGGCAGTCACCCTGGCCAGTCCATCGCCGCGGTGGCCACCACCGGGTGGGTCGGGTTCCTGCTCGGCCCGCCCCTGATCGGCAACCTCGCCCACGCCACCTCGCTGCCACTCGCCCTGGGGCTGTTGCCCCTGCTGTGCGCCAGCGTGCTGCCCGCCGCTCGCGCCCTGCGCTGAGGGAGTGCCTGGTTCCAGGAGTTCAACGCCGCGGAGCAACCAGTCTGCGCACTCCCCAGGCCGCCGCGCCCATCCCGGTCACCACGACCCCAGCCACCACCGAGGAGGTGGGCAGGCTGACCACCAGCACAAGGCACCCGGTCAGCCCCAGCACCGGCACCCAGCGCGGCGGCCTGCCCTCCGCGGAACGCAACGTCCACGCAGCGGCGTTGGCGATGGCGTAGTAGACCAGCACCCCGAACGAGGAGAACCCGATCGCCCCGCGCAGGTCCACTCCCATGGCCAGCGCGGCGGCGATCACGCCCACCGCCAGCTCGGCACGGTGCGGCACCCGGTGGCGCGGATGTACCGCCGCGAACCATCGCGGCAGATGGTGGTCCCGGGCCATGGCGAACCAGGTACGCGACACCCCCAACACCAACGCCAGCAGTGACCCCACCGCGGCCACCGCGGCCCCGACACCCACCACCGGCGCCGCCCAGGACATCCGCCCGGCACGCACCGCCTCGCCCAGCGGCGCCACCGACGCGGCCACCCCGGACGGCCCCAGTACCAGCAGTACCGCCAGGGCCACCACCGCGTACACCGCCAGCACGATCGCCAACGCCAACGGCACCGCCCGCCGGATCGTGCTGGCCGGGTCCACCACCTCCTCTCCCAGGGTGGTGATCCGCGCATACCCGGCGAAGGCGAAGAACACCATGCCCGCGGCCTGCAGCACCCCGAACACGTCCGTGCCGGGGAACGGTTCCAGACGCGCCGGGTCGGCCTGCCCGCCGGCCATGGCGGCCACGACCACCAGGAGCAGCACCAGCAGGGTGACCGTCACCAGCACGCGGGTCACCCACACCGACCTGCGCACGCCGAAGTAGTTCACCGCGGTCAGTGCCAGCACCGTCACCGCAGCCACCGGGCCGGCCCAGCGCGGAGCCAGGTAGTGCCCCACGGTCAGCGCCATCGCGGCGCAGCTTGCGATCTTGCCCACCACGAAGCACCACCCGGCCAGGTATCCCCAGAAGTCCCCCAGCCGGTTCCTGCCGTAGACGTAGGTGCCTCCGGACTGCGGGTAGCGGGCCGCCAGCCGTGCCGAGGAGGTGGCGTTGCAGTAGGCCACCACCCCCGCGACCAACAACCCCAGCAGCAGACCGGAACCGGCGGCCGCGGCAGCGGGGGAGAAGCTGACGAACACCCCGGCCCCGATCATCGAGCCCAGGCCGATCACCACAGCGTCCCCGACGCCCAGCCGGCGCCCCAGTTCCGAAGGGGTCACGACGGGCAGCCTAGGCCCGGTCGGAGCGGTGGCCGCCCGGCACGGGCGGTCGAAGGAACGCAGACTGACAGCGTAGGCAGCACTCGGCCGACTGGAGGAGGTACGGAGTGAATTCGGCCGCCCCGACACACTTCGTCCACACCAACACCCGCCTCGACACGGTGCCGCTCGTCCCGGAGATCCAACTCCACCTGGCCCAGGACGTGTACCTGGTGTGGGAACGCACCGAGCAGCAGCTCGGCCAGTCCGACCAGCCCCCGCCGTTCTGGGCCTTCGCCTGGGCCGGCGGACAGGCCCTGGCCCGCTACGTCCTGGACCATCCCCAGCTGGTGGCGGGCCGTCGCGTCCTGGACCTGGCCTCCGGCTCCGGCCTGGTGGCGATCGCCGCGGCCCGCGCGGGGGCGGCCACGGTGGTGGCCAACGAGGTGGACCGTTTCGCGATCGCCGCGATCGAGTTGAACGCCCAGGCCAACGACGTCACGGTCATCCCCCTGCTCGGTGACCTCCTGGACGAGGACGACGACGCCGAGGTGGTGCTGGCCGGCGACGTCTTCTACGAACGACCCATGGCCCGACGGGTGCTGGCCTTCCTGGACCGGGCCCACGCCCGGGGCGCCCACATCCTGGTCGGCGACCCCGGACGGGCCTACCTGCCACGCACCCGCTTCGAAGTGGTGGCCACCTACGAGGTCCCCGTGCCGCACACCCTGGAGGACAGCCAGGTCAAACGAACCTCGGTGTTGCGACTCACCGCGCCCACGCCTGCCACGGTGGAACCGGCCCCGACTCCCGTCTGAGAGGAGCGGGGCAGCCCCTCCCGACCGACCCCCGATGATCGAACAAGGATTCGAAAAAAGGGTGCTGAGCTGCTCGCACGCGCCGGATTTTGTCGGTGGTGATCGCTACTGTGGAGGTACCGCGGGCAGGGGAGGTCACCCGCGGGTGCCGGCCGAGGCCCCACCGGGTCGCGGCACGGCACCGGACCGCACGGAGGAGCACGCACCGTGGCGCCCATCAGGATCAGCGCAGCAGTGTTCGCCGACTACCTGGCCGGTGTCGGCCGGGACCGCATGTCCATCGTCACCGCCCAGCGCCAGCGCTACGAGGACCCGAACCGACTGGCCTGGTTCTTCTACCGTCCGATGATCTCGGCAATCCGCCGCTGCCTGGCCGAGCCGGACCCACACCCGGTGCTCCTGGAGGCCGTCGAGCAGGCCAACGACGCGCAGCGCCCGCACTTCTGGGCCTTGTTCGAGGGGTTCCTGGGCTGGCTGCCCCACCCGGCGCCGACCCTGGTTCCGGTCGGCTCCACGGTGTGGACCAGCGGGGACCTCGAGGTGGTGCTGCGCCCGGAGCTGGGCATCGTCGACCGGTCCGGGCAGACCTGGGCCGTACTGCTCTACCTCAAGGAGCCCGAGCTGCCCCGCCCGACCGCGCAGGCGGTGCTGCGCCTGATGGAGCGCCACATGGACGAGCTGCTGCCCGGCGGCCGCCCCGCCATGCTCGACGTGCGTCGCTCGCGGATGCACCGGCTGCGCAGCAACGCCCCCCGCGCCCGGCTGGACGCCTGGCTCAACGGTGAGGCCATCGGGTACACCGCGCACTGGAACGCCGCCTGACCCGTCCAGCCCGTGACACGACGGTGGGGGTGGACCGGCATCCGGTCCACCCCCACCGTTTCTCGCAGGTCAGGCCGAGGTCAGCACAGCGGGCGCACCCGGATGTGCCGGAACTGCACCCGCGAGTCCGGGTCGTGGTTCTGCAACCCGACGTACCCCTCCAGCCCGCGGTCCGGATGGGTGCTGGTGAAGTCGTTGACCTTCACCCCGTTGAGGAACACCTGGTAGCGGTGCCCCTCCACCCGGATCCGGTAGTGGTTCCACTCACCCACCGGACGGGACGCCTGGGTGATGGGCTGCTGGAAGTTGTAGATGGCCCCGGTCTTCTGCGGATCACCGTCGGGGTTGTCGTTGATCTGGATCTCGTAGCCCCGGTCGACCGCCACCCACGGATCGTCACCCGGGTCGGGGAAACGCACGAAGACACCGGAGTTGTCGGTGGCAGCGGTCACCCGCCAGTCCAAGTGCAGTTCGTAGTCGGCGAAACGCCGCGCGTGGTACCACAGCAGTCCCATCCCGTCCCGGGACTGCAACACCCCGTTCACCACGTCGAACCCACCCGGACCGGCCTGCGACCAGCCCTGCAGCGACCTGCCGTCGAACAACTTCACCGGCTTCCCGCACGCCGGAGCACCCGCCCCGGTCGCCGTGACCGGGGAGGTGTCCGTGGTGGCCGCCCCACTGGCCGGTACGGCCAGCGCCAGCACCACCGCGACCACAACACCTGTCGCCCTGCGCATTCCGCGCCCTCCTCGTGTGTCGGTTACCCGATTCCTGGTCCGGCACGACCGACGGTGTGTCGGGTGGGGTGCACACCCCACCCGACACGGCAGGTCAGGACCCGGCCGGGGACAGCGGCTTGATGCGGATGTTGCGGAAGTTGATCCCGGCCGAGGCGTTCTCGATCCCGACGAACCCGGACAGGGCACGGTCACCGGTGTAGGTGGTCACCACCTGCCCGTTGAGGGTGACCTGGTACTCCTGGCCGATCACCTGGATCTCGAACGTGTTCCATCCCCCGCCCACCGGCTTGGCGGCCAGGAACTCGGCGGCCTTGATCCCGTCGATGGAGCCGGTCCGGTACCGCACGTCGTCGACCCGGTCCAGGATCGACACCTGGTAGCCCTGCCGGTCCGGGATGGTCATCCCGCCCTGGGGATCGGGGAAGCGCAGGTAGATCCCGGAATTGTCGGACACGCTGTGGTGCTCGTAGTCCACCTGCAGCACGTAGTCGCCGAACTGCTGCTCGGCGTACCACAGCAGGCCACGGCCACCGCCCTGCGTGACGAGCATCCCGTCGTCGACGGTGAAACCACCGCTGCCGGCGTAGTCCCAGCCGACCAGGCTGCGCCCGTCGAACAGGGTGATCCACCCGTCGGCGTCGGGGACCGCCCGCCACTCGGTGCGTACGGTGTCCAGGATCAGGTCGTCCCGCAGGTTCACCGGCCCGGTGTCGTCGACCACCAGCGGGCCGTCCCCGCGCAGGCAGCTGCCACCGAACCCCAGGCAGGCCACCACCACGTCGTGAGCCGCCACCGAACTGGTGTAGGCGAACCCGGCCCTGCCGTCCCGGTCGGTGGTGGACACCCCGCGCTCCATCAGCACGTACGCGGTGCCCTCCAACCCGTCGGGCACCGGGGTCAGCCGGGAGGCCCGGTACACCTCGAAGGTCACCTCGTGGCTGTGGGCCCGGCCGTGCCGCGGGTCGAACGTCGCGGTCACCCGGTGCTGCTCCCCGGTGGCAGGAGCGGCCTGGTCGGGAGTGAGCGCGAGCCAACCGGTCACGGCCCGCTCCACCCGGATCGTGACCTGACTGCTCCCGCGGTGGTTGCCCTCGGCGTCGGTCACCTTCACCGTCGCGGTGTAGGAGCCGGGGCGGGTGTAGGTGTGTGTCACCTGCCGGCCCTGGCCGGCGCGGCCGTCGCCGAAGTCCCAGGAGTAGACCGCATCAGCGGGTGCGCCCGCCACCTCGGCCTGCAGGGTCGTCCTCAGCGGTGCCGCCCCCGCAAGGGCGTCGGCCTTGGCGTGCACGTTCAGCGGTCCCGCGGCGCCCAGCCCGGTGAACTGCAGGTAGTCGAGGCGGAACAGGTCCTGTTCACCGGTGGAGTCACCGGCGGAGCCAGCGAACACCACGTACAGCGGGCCACTGCCACCGGGATCGGTGACCGGTACCGGCCCGATGTCGACGTACTGCCCGGAGCCACCGCCACCGGGAACCGACAGGGTAGCCACCAACGCCCCGTTCGGTGCGCCGGCGCGCAGCTGGATGTCCCCACCGGCGCCGTCGGTCGAGACCCGGGCCGACACCGACTGCACCATGCCCAGGTGCATCGGGTCGAAGACGATCCAGTCCCCGGCGTCGATGTCACCGACGGCCTTGCCGGCCTCGGCGGCCGTGTCGTCGACGATCACGGTGCCCTCGCTGGCGTCGGCGTGCTCGGCCTGCTTGCGCTTGGGCTGCAGCACGATCTCCTGGGTGCCGGTGGTGGGCGGTGCCCCGTCACCGCCGCGGTCGGTGTAGCTGGCCCGCAACACGACGAACAGGTTGCTGCCCGGCCCGTGCCCGTCGTCGGTCTGGGTGGTGATCACCCCTTCGCAGCCGTACAGGGTGCGCTGCGGGTGGGCGTGCTCGTCGTGGCCCAGTGCCACCTGGACGGTAACGTCGTCGCAGTCGATGCCCGCCCCGGTGGTGCCGTCCTCGACGTCGGTCACCGACACCCGGTAGGACACCTGGTCCCCGAACTCGAAGAGCCCACCGTCGGCGGGCAGCTGCAGCTCGACCTGGGGAGCGTGATTGCCCACCACGATCGTCGTGCGAGCCACGGTCACCTTGCCGGTGGCGTCGGTGACCGTCAGCTTGGCCTGATAGGACCCGTTGGTGGTGTAGGTGTGCGTGGCGGTGGGGCCGTGTGCGTCGTCGGTGCCGTCCCCGTCGAAGTCCCAGGCGAAGGAGATCTCGTCACCGTCGGCGTCGCTGGAACCAGACGCGTCGAAGTGCACGGTCAGTGGTGCCGCGCCCGAGGTGGGCCCGGCGGTCAACGTGGCCGTGGGGGAGTGGGCACCCCGGGTGTAGTCGATGCGGTACAACCCGGCGTTGGGGCCGGGGGTGAAGAACCCACCGCCGTACTCCAGCACGTACAACGAACCCTCGGGCCCGAACTCCAGGTCCATGGGCTGGTCGAAGTCCAGCTCGGGCAGGAACGGGTCGATCGAGACCAGGTTGCCGGCCTCGTCGACCCGCACGGTCTTGACGAACCCGCGGGAGTACTCGTAGAAGAACTCGGCCCCGTCGAACTCGGGTGGGAACTTGGTCTCCGAGTCCAGGTCGGGGTCGTAACGGTAGACCGGGCCGCCCATCGCGGTGCCCCCGCCGGGGCAGTCGATCTGCGGGAACTTGTCGAAGCAGGCGTAGGGGTACCAGATCAGCGGCTCGTCGGCCGGTGGGATCTGGCGTAGCCCGGTGTTGTTGGGGGAGTCATTGACCAGGTTGTCGCAGTCGAACGGCGGCCCGGACTCCCCGGTGGCGAAGTCGTAGTCCCGGTAGGGGATGTCGTCGGCGATGCAGTACGGCCAACCGCTGTTGCCGGGCTGGGTGATCAGCAACAGCTCCTCGTACTGACGTGGGCCGCGGTCGGGGTTGTCCTCGCTGGCGTCCGGGCCCACCACGCCCATCCACACCCAACCGGTCTTCTGGTCCACGGCGAACCGGAACGGGTTGCGCAGACCCATGTAGTAGATCTCCGGGCGGGTCTGGGGCGTACCCGGTGGGAAGAGGTTGCCCTCGGGGATGGAGTAGGACCCGTCCTCGTTGACCTTGATCCGCAGCAGCTTGCCCCGCAGGTCGTTGGTGTTGGCACTGGTGCGCTGCGCATCGAACGGCTCCCGCCCGGGACGCTCGTCGATGGGGGTGTACCCGTCGGAGGCCCACGAGTTGGTGTTGTCCCCGGTGGACAGGTACAGGTTGCCCTCCGCGTCGAAGTCGATGTCCCCACCGACGTGGCAGCACAGGTCACGCTGGGTGGGCACCTCGAGGATGCGCTGCTCGGAGGACATGTCCAGGGTGTTGCCCTCCAACCGGAACCGGGCGAGCACGTTCTTGGGCTCGGTACCGGCGGGGGAGTAGTAGACGTAGACCCAGTGGTTGTCGACGAAGTCGGGGTCCAGGGCGATGCCCTGCAACCCGTCCTCCTCGCCGGTGTAGACCGGGATCTGCCCGGCCACGGTCACGTTGTGGGTGGTCGGATCGAAGATCCGCACCACACCCCGGCGGTCGGTCATCAGCACACGACCGTCGGGGGCGACGGCCAGGGCCATGGGCTCGCCGACGTCGGTGGTCAGTCTCTTCTTCTCGAACTGGTCGCTACCTGCGCCCCGGAAGGGAATGCTGCCGATGGTCACGGTGACCGTGGCCTCCGGGGTGGGCGCGGCCGGGTCGGGCTCCTGGGCCGCGGCGGGGCCGAGACCGACCTGGGACAGCGCCACCGCCGCGGTGAGGCCGAGTATCAGCAGGGGTCGACGTAGTGACGGCATCGTGTGGTCCTCTCCGTCCCGAGATGCGGTTGGTCACTCCAGGCGACCGGATCGCCACACTCCGTCAAGACGGTAGGACCTTTTGCATACGCCGAGCAGAAGTTTGTCTTGTCTTGTCAAAAGTTCACGCTGCCCGCGCAACACCTCGCCAACCGTCCGGGTGAGTACGGCCCCCTGAGCGCGGCAGCCCCCATCGCCACCCAGAACCCGCCACCAACACCGGCACCGGGCACGACCCTGCACCCCGGGAACCCTCACCTCGTACCGGCACGTTCGGCGCGACCCCCACCGGGGTACTCGTGACCCAATGCCGGAACACGTGGTCCCACCACACGACCCGAACGGGCCACCGACTCCGGTCCCCAACCCACGGC
>DATCJU010000033.1:0-2385 GCA_036562635.1 Pseudonocardiaceae bacterium | reverse complement strand
CTTGGAATGCGGCCATAGATGAGTTTCGATCCCCCAGGTGGTGAACCACCACTGGTCAGGCAGCGGTTTGGTCACCGTCGCCGCAGCTCCCGGAGCACCCGCAGCCCCCAGCAGGAGCATCGCCATGGCCGACATGAGCATGGGACGACCCCGTTGCCGAAGCATGGCACCTCGCATGTCGCAACCGTTCGCTCAACAATACGGGCAGACCAGGGTCCCACCTGGTCTGCCCGTCTTACAACCGATGTGGCCTGTCCAGTGGATCACTGGACAGGCCACGCCTGAACCTTGATCGCCGTCCCTGCGGACACACCGCGCGGAATGGCGATGCAGTCATGTCACTTGATCACTCCGGGAGTGACGCCGTCCCCGTCGGTCCAGACTTCCTCGTCCTCGCTGAGCCAGGTGGTGCGCTCGTACTCCTCGTCCCTGCCGCCTTTTCCGGCACCGGCCCCAGCGCCCATGGGCATCCCCATGCCGGTGACGCCACCGCGACCGGCACCGGGGCCACCAGGACCGCCAGGCCCACCGGGCCCGGTGGGGCCGCCGATCACACCGCCGCGGCCCAGAGCACCGGCGGCAGGCGCGGGCATGACACCCGGGCCAAGACCGCCGCCGAGAGCACCGGGGGCACCGCCCGGGCCACCGGGAAGGGCACCGCCTCCGGCGCCGAGACCGGGAGCGCCCCCCGGACCACCGGGGAGCCCCAGGCTCGTCCCGCCGCCGGCGCCGGGCGCGACCCCGGCCAGGTCGGAGCCGATGCCGGAACCGGGACCGGTCAGATCGGTCCCACCCGGTCCTCCGGGTCCACCCGGCCCGCTCGGCCCGCCGGTGTCCGGAGAATTTGGCCCGGGGAATTCCCTGTTGTCGATGACCCCGTCGAACTGCTCCGGAGTCAGCCCGCTCGGACCGCTCGGCGCGCTGGGAGAACTGGGAGTCCCAGGGCTCCCAGGCCCGCCGGGCATACCAGGGCCAACGGGGTTGGTGGGCTTAGTCGTGGTAGGCGGAGGCTCAAAGTTCGTGTAGTCTCTGCGGACCTGAGGCATGTCCTGCCGGATGCCGTCCGGGAACATGTCGTTGGTCCGCGTGGTGCCGGTGTTCACCTCGTCCATGCCATTGCCGGCACCGAAGTTGTTGGCCGCCGCCGGAAGGGTCCCCGACACCCGGACGACCTCGCGCACCCAGCTATCGGTGGTACCGCCGGTACCGTACTTCGACTTCCATTCCTTCTGCTGGGCGGCGTGCGAGCGGAGCGCCTTGCCGACCTGCTTGCTGCGGTCGCGGATCTCCTGGGCCTGCACGTAGGCCTTGTTCATCTGCTCGAGGGCCTTCTTGGCGTCCTCGCCGCCCCACTCGCCGTGCAGCTTGTAGCCGATCTCCCGCAGCAGGTTGACGGTGGTCTCCATCCGGGAGGCCACCTTCTCATAGGCGTTGGCACCGGACTCCACCTTGCCGGGGTCCATCCCGTCGACGATCTGGCGGAGCTTGTCGAACTGGTCCTGCCAGATCTTGAGGGAGTTCCACCCGCCGATGCCCTCGTTGCTCGAGTTGACGTTATGCCGGATCTGGTGGGTCGTCATTTACCGGCACCCCAATCCTTCCGCCGTCCCGCGCCGCTCATCAAACCAGCGAAGGGCTGTTGCCACCACCACTGTTGATGTTCCGCAGGGTCTCCTGGTTGCGGTCCTCGGCACGGTCGTAGTTCCTGGCCGAGGCGTACAGCCCGTTGATCACGTTCTGGTACGCCTGGAGGAACTGCGAGATCGTGCTGCTGACATGCGTGCGAGCGCTCTCGACCGTGCGGCTCAGCCCGTGCCCCGCCTGGTAGTTGCCGATGTGGCTGCTCCTGGGTGACGCCTCGTCGATGCCCTCGACGAGGTGCTCGTTCCTCAGACTGTCCAGGTCCTTCTGGAGCGCATCGGCGAGCTTGCGGAGCCGGTCGCGGCTGATCTCGATTTCCTTGGACTGCGCCTTGGGCAGGTTGTGCACACCCATCCGTTCACCTCCTGTCGTTCGCCGCCGACGCGGCTGGTCACTTGAGCCTTCACCGCAGTGGAGGTGGGTCGTCTCCCCTGGACCCGGCCGGTTGGTGAAGGCTCACCGCCCCCGGGACTGCCGCGGGTCGACCGCGAACCGCACGGCGCCCGACCCGGAGAGCCCCGGCCGTTCCCCGTGACCGGAACTCTCCGGGTCGCAAGTCCAAGCCCCCGGGCATGGATCGGCGGGCGTCGGTCGGTGGTTGGGTCAGCCGCTCCAGATGCCGGTGTTCGCCCGCTCCGCAGCCTGGTAATTGGCGTTCGCCTCACCGATCGCCGCACCCAGCTGCGCCACCACGTTCTGCATGTCCTTGGCAGCCGCGTCCCACTCCCGCTGGTACCGCCAGTA
>DATCJU010000029.1:0-18095 GCA_036562635.1 Pseudonocardiaceae bacterium | reverse complement strand
GGCCAGAGGCACCCTGCACCGCGGGGACGGCCCCTACGTGCCCCCGCCCCCGGCGAGCACCGCCCTGCGTTTCCCCGGCAAGGCCGTGCCGACCCCGCAGGGCACCCTGCTGGTCACCGACACCGCCCACCACTCGCTGGCCGAGTTCGCCGCGGACGGCGACGGCAGCGGGGACGGCCTGCTGCGCCGCATCGGCAGCGGACGCCGGGGACGGGACGACGGCGACCCCGCCACCGCGAGCTTCTCCGAGCCCAACGGACTCACCCTGCTGCCGCCCGAGATCGCCGAACGCGTGGGCTATGACGTGGTGGTCGCCGACACGGTGAACCACCTGCTGCGCGGGGTGCGGCTGTCCGACGGGCACGTGACCACCGTGGCCGGCACCGGACGGCAGTGGCGGGACGGCACCGACTCCGGGCCCGCCCTCGAGGTGGACCTGACCAGCCCGTGGGACGTGGCCTGGTGGGAACCCGCCGGTGGTGTCGTGGTGGCCATGGCTGGCAACCACACCCTCGGTCTGTTCGACCCGGTGGCCGGGACCGTGCGTCGTTTCGCCGGCACCACCGTGGAGGGGTTGCGGGACGGTGCCGTCGAACAGGCGTTCTTCGCCCAGACCTCCGGTCTTGCGGCCGCGCCCGACCGGTTGTGGCTGGTCGACTCGGAGACCTCCGCGCTGCGCTGGGTGGAGCCGACCGGTGACGGCGGATTCGCGGTGCGCACCGCGGTGGGCACCGGCCTGTTCGACTTCGGCCACCGGGACGGCCCGGCCGGCCAGGCGCTGCTGCAGCACCCGCTCGGCGTGACCGTGCTCCCGGACGGGAGCGTCGCGGTGTGCGACACCTACAACGGCGCGGTACGCCGGTACGACCCGGTCACGGACGAGGTGTCCACCCTGGCCACCGGGGTGGCCGAGCCCTCGGGGGCGGTGGTGGTCGACGGCGAACTGGTCGTGGTCGCCTCTGCGGCCCACCGCCTGGAGCGGCCGGTGCCGCCCGGCGTGACCGCCCGGCTGGTGGCCGGGGAGGCACACCAGGTGCGCCGCCCGCCGTCGGACATCGCACCCGGCGAGATCACCCTGGATGTGGTGTTCGTCCCACCGCCGGGACAGAAGCTGGACGACCGGTACGGCCCCTCCACGCGCCTGGAGGTCACCTGTTCACCGCCGGAGCTGCTGCTCTCCGGCACCGGTGTGGGGACCGACCTGCGTCGTCGACTCGTGGTCTCCCCCGAGGTCCGCTCCGGCGTGCTGCACATCGTCGCCCAGGCGGCCAGCTGCGACGACGGTGGCGAGGAACACCCGGTGTGCCGGCTGACCCGGCAGGACTGGGGAGTGCCGGTGCGGGTGGTCGACGACGGTGCGCCGCGGCTCGTGCTCATGATGGGCGGAATGGACGAATCCGCGTTGTGACCGACGGCCCAGTTCCTGCCCCGCACGTCGGAGAAACGGGAATGACCTTGGGAAACGGGGATGCTGCTCCGTCGAGCTTCCCGGCGGCGGAAGTAGACTCTTCCAGTGTCTGAAGCCAAGCTCGAGATCCAGATGCTGCACGACCGGGTCATGGTTAGGGTCTCGCAGGATTCTGGCGAGCGCCGGAGCAGCGGAGGAATCCTGATCCCGGCAACCGCCCAGGTCGCCAAGCGGCTGGCCTGGGGAGAGGTCTGCGGCGTCGGCAACCACGTGCGAACGGTCAAGGTCGGCGACAAGGTCCTGTTCAATCCCGAGGACCAGTACGAGGTCGAGGTGCAGGGCCAGGCCTACCTCGTCATGCGGGAACGCGACTTGCATGCAGTTGCAACGGAACGTACCGAGCACGGTACGGGTCTTTATCTGTGAGTCCGTTCCCGCACCGCCCACACTCCGTAATTCGGGTGTGACGGATGGCGGGTAGGTACACGGGGTGAGGTACCCCGTGTTGTCGATGTTGAGAAGGGGAAGCGGTGCGTCAGGAGCAGAACGACTCGCACTCCGAACCGACGGTGGTGGTACCCGCCGTCGGTGACCGCCAGCCCACCCGTGCCGACGACCAGGGCGGACAGGGCCGTGCCCTGGAGCAGGAGGACGCGCCCACCGAGCGCACCCCGACGGCTCGGACCGGCGCCGGCCAGCGGGGTGAGCAGGACGGTGAGGGCGAGGACCGGTCCCACGCGGACGAGCCCTCGGCGAACAAGGCGGGAACCGGTGGTGAGCGCACCGTCCGTTTCCAGCTTTCCCCGAACCGGCCCGGGGCGGCCTCCGGCGGCGGTTCCGGCTCCTCGGACACCGGGAGCGGTGACTCCGGTGCGGAGCCGACCGTGCGATTCGCTCCCACCGCGTCGGCGGAGCAGCAGGAGCAGCAGACCGGGGACGCCGAGCGGACCGTCGTGTTCGCCGCCCCGGTGCGCCCGGACCGGAGCGATCCGACTCCGGCGCCGCCGGCTCCGGCCGAGGCCGAGACCGAGGCCGAACGCACCGTGGTGCTCCGTCCGCTCAGCTCGTCCGGCGCTGCCGGGGACGTGCCGCCGGCCGCGAGTCACCCGTCCGGTGGTCCTCCTTCCGAGGGTCATCCCACCGGTGGTCATCCGGTCGACGGTCACCAGGACGAGGCATACCCGGCGGACGGACCCGCCGGGCCCCCGGCCGCCGTCGGCCCGGACGACGGGGACGACGGCAGCGGGGGAGGGAACCAGGTCACCGGCGGAGACGGGCGGCGACGCCGCCTGGCCCTGGTGCTCGGTGCCGTGGCCGGTTTCCTCGTCCTGCTGTACGGGTTGGATCTGCTGGTCAGCCAGGGGGAGATCCCCCGGGGCGTGACCGTGGCCGGTGTCGACGTCGGCGGGATGGAACGTGCCGCGGCCGAGCAGCGGCTACGGGAGGAGATCGGTCCCCGGCTCGACAAGCCGGTACCGGTGCGTGCCGGCGACGTGGAGGCCGAGATCGACCCCCAGGCCGCCGGTCTCCAGCTCGACTGGGCGGCCACCCTGGAGCAGGTCGGTGACCAGCCGTTGAACCCGTTCACCCGGCTGATGTCGTTCTTCACCACCCGTGAGGTGGGTGTGGTGACCACCGCCGACCGGGACAAGGTCGTCCAGACGCTGGAAGAGCTGCGGGGGACCGTCGACCGGGAGCCCGCCGAGGGCACCATCCGCTTCGAGGGCACCGAGCCGGTCGCGGTGGACCCCAAGCCCGGGCAGAAGCTCGACGTGTCGGGCGCGGCCGACGCCGTGCTCGCCCGGTGGGCCTACGGCTCCCCGGTGGAACTGCCGGTGACCACCACCCCGGTGACCACCACTCCCGAAGGGGTGCGCCAGGCGCTGGAGGAGGTCGCCAAGCCGGCGGTCTCGGGCCCGCTGACCGTGCTCGGCGAGGGCAAGAACGCCACGGTGAGCCCCGAGGTCATCGCCACGGCGCTCACCTTCACGCCGAACCCCTCCGGTGGACTGGACCCGCAGGTGGACACGGCCAAGCTCGCCGAGGCGGCCAAGCCGCAGCTCGCCTCCACCGAGCAGCCCGGCAAGGACGCGGAGATCGTCCTGGAGGGCGGCAAGCCGGTGATCAAGCCGTCCCAGGACGGCCGGGGCATCGACTACGAGAAGAGCTTCGCCTCGGTGCTGGACGTGCTCAAGCGCACCGACGACCGGACGGTGAAGGCCGAGTACGCCGAGCAGCCGGCCGAGTTCACCACCGAGCAGGCCGAGCAGCTCGGCATCAAGGAGGTCATCAGCACCTTCACCACCCACAACTTCGCCCCCGACTCCGGGCACAACATCCGCCGGGCGGCCCAGCAGCTCAACGGCGCGATCGTCAAGCCGGGCGAGACGTTCAGCATGAACGGCCACACCGGCCCGCGGACCAAGGCCACCGGCTACATCGAGGCCGGCATCATCGAGAACGGCAAGCCGGGCCGGGCGGTCGGTGGCGGTGTCTCCCAGATGGCCACGACGCTCTACAACGCCGCGTACTTCGCGGGCATGGACGACGTCGAGCACAAGGAGCACAGCTACTACATCAGCCGGTACCCCATGGGTCGTGAGGCGACGGTGTTCCAGGACCCGTCGGGGCGCAGCATCATCGACGTCAAGTTCCGGAACCCCACGCAGACCGGCATCCTGATCGAGACGATCTGGACCCCGTCGTCGATCACGGTCCGGCTCTGGGGCACCAAGACCTACCAGGTGGAGTCGATCACCGGGCAGCCGTTCGACCAGACGCCGCCGCCCACCGTGGAGGTCTCGGACGCCGGCTGCAAGCCGAGCAACGGCGGGCCCGGGTTCAAGGTCACCGACACCCGGATCATCCGGGACCTCAACGGTCGTGAGGTGAAGCGGCAGACCCGTACGGTGCGGTACAACCCGCAGCCGAAGATCGTCTGCACGGCGGCGGCCGCCCAGACCCAGGAGAACAACTGATCCGAGGGCGCTCGGCGCCCGACCCTCCGTCCCGTGGGGGCGGTCCGCTCGACGGCGGGCCGCCCCCACGGTCGTTTCCGGTGTTCCCGCTGTTCCCGGCCCGCTCAGACCGCTCCGGCCGGGTCAGCCGGGCCGGGTGGGGTCGGAGCGGCCCCGCACCGTGCGGTGGGTACCGCGCCGGAGGGAGAGGAACGTCCGGCCCTCCGGGAGTGCCTGTCCCGGCCCCGGTGTGGGGGAGGGGCGGGAAAGGGGAACGGGGGCCTCCCGCACCGGGAGACCCCCGTCCGTCGAGGTCCGTGGGATCAGAACGCGGCCTCGTCCAGGTCCATCAGCGCGTTGTCGGTGCTCTCCACCACCTTGCGGCGGGCGGACAGCTCCGGCAGCACGGTCTTGGCGAAGAACGACGCCACCGCGACCTTGCCCTCGTAGAACGACTTGTCCTTGCCGGAGGCACCCGCGTCCAGGGCGTCCAGGGCCACCTCGGCCTGGCGCAGCAGCAGCCAGCCGACGAGCAGGTCGCCGGCGCTCATCAGCAGGCGAACCGTGTTCTGGCCGACCTTGTAGACGTTGCGCGGGTCCTCCTGCGAGGAGGTCAGGTACCCGATCATCGCGCCGAGCATGCCCTGCACGTCCTCCAGGGCCTGCTTGAGCAGGGCGCGCTCCTCCTTGAGCCGGCCGTTGCCGGACTCCAGGAACTTCTGGATCTCGCCCGCCACGTAGGCCAGGGCCTGACCCTTGTCCCGGACGATCTTCCGGAAGAAGAAGTCCATGGACTGGATCGCCGTGGTGCCCTCGTAGAGGGAGTCGATCTTCGAGTCGCGGATGTACTGCTCGATCGGGTAGTCCTGCAGGAAGCCGGAGCCGCCCAGGGTCTGCAGCGACAGGGTGAGCATCTCGTAGGCCCGCTCCGAGCCCACGCCCTTGACGATCGGCAGCAGCAGGTCGTTCACCCGCTCGGCCAGGTTGGTGTCGCCGTCACCGGCGGCCACCGCGTCCTGGAAGGTGGCGGTGTACAGGTAGACGGCGCGCAGACCCTCGGCGTACGCCTTCTGCAGCATCAGCATGCGACGCACGTCCGGGTGGTGGGTGATGGTCACCCGCGGCGCGGTCTTGTCGAGCATCTGGGTCAGGTCCGCACCCTGCACCCGCTCCTTGGCGTACTCCAGGGCGTTCAGGTAGCCGGTGGACAGGGTGCCGATGGCCTTGGTGCCGACCATCATCCGCGCGTACTCGATGACCTGGAACATCTGCGCGATGCCGTCGTGCACGTCACCGAGCAGCCAGCCCTTGGCCGGCTTGCCGTGCTGGCCGAAGGTCAGCTCGCAGGTGGTGGAGGCCTTCAGGCCCATCTTGTGCTCGACGTTGGTGACGAACACACCGTTGCGCTCGGTGAGCTCGCCGGTCTCGGTGTCGAACAGGTACTTCGGCACCAGGAACAGGCTCAGGCCCTTGGTGCCCGGCTTGGGCTCGATGCCCGGACCCTCGGGGCGGGCCAGCACCAGGTGCATGATGTTCTCGGTGATGTCCTGGTCGGCGCCGGTGATGAACCGCTTGACGCCCTCCAGGTGCCAGGAGCCGTCCTCCTGCAGCACGGCCTTGGTGCGGCCGGCGCCGACGTCCGAACCGGCGTCGGGCTCGGTGAGGACCATGGTGGCGCCCCAGCCCCGCTCCAGCATGATCTTGGCCCACCGCTTCTGCTCCTCGTTGCCGTTGCGGTGGACCACGGTGGCGAAGTTGGGGCCGCTCATGTACATGAAGACGGCCGGGTTGGAGCCCAGGATCAGCTCGGCGGCGGCCCACTGCACGGTCGGCGGGATGCCGAAACCGCCCAGCTCGGTCGGCAGGCCGAGCCGGTACCACTCGCCCTCCCAGAGCGCCTGGTAGGACTTCTTCAGCGACTCGGGCAGCTTGGCCTCGTGGGTGGCCGGGTCGAAGGTGGGCGGGTTGCGGTCGGCGTCGGCGAACGACTCGGCGAGCGGCCCGGTGGCCAGGTTGTTGAGCTCGGCGAGCACGCCCCGCACGGTGTCCTCGTCGGACTGGTCGAACGGCTTCTTGCCCAGCCGCTCCTGGATCTTGAAGACCTCGAAGAGGTTGAACTCCAGGTCCCGCACGTTGCTCTTGTAGTGGCCCATCTCGTCAGCTCCCGTAAGTCGCGGGTGACCCGGCGGGGCGTCCCCCTACTGGCCGGTAACAACAACAGTATTACCCGCGAGTAACCGAGGGCAAGCACGTCCGCGGCGACCGGTGTCACGAAACGGCGACATCGGCGGGCGGAAACGCCCTCGTCACGCGTGGCCGTGCCCGCCTCCGGGGGTGCCGGCGTCGGCCGGTGGAAGGTGTCCGCGCGGCACTTCCCGCGCCGTGTGTGTCTCGGGGGTCGTCGATCGCCGTGACAAGAAACACGACCGGTCGGTCGTAAACAGTGCTAGGGTCGGGGCCGTGCCGACAACACCGACCACCCGGGACGGCAGGCTGATCCGGGGAGCCCGCACCCGGGCCGCGGTACTGGACGCCGCGGTCTCGCTCGCCACCGTGCACGGGCTGGACGGTTTGTCGCTGGCTCGCCTCGCCGACACCCTCGGGGTGAGCAAGTCCGGCCTGTTCGCACACTGGCGCTCCAAGGAGGAACTCCAGCTCGCCGCCGTCGAACGGGCTCGGGAACAGGTCATCGAGCAGGTGGTCCGGCCCGCGCTGCACGCCCCACGCGGGGTACGCCGGCTGTGGGCGCTGCACGACAACCGCATGCGGTTCTACGCCGAGGGCGTGCTGCCCGGCGGATGCTTCTTCGCCGGCGCCGCCTTCGAGTTCGACGTCCGGCCGGGCGCGGTCCGGGACCGGCTCGCCGCCGTCCTGGACGAGTGGATCGGCCTGCTCCGCGGCCTGGCGCAGCAGGCGATCGACGTGGGTGACCTCCGGCCCGACACCGACCCCGAACAACTCGCGTTCGAGATCGACGCCCTGGGCCTCGCCGTCATCCACCACGACCGGCTCCGCAGCGACCCCACCAGCTACACCCGCGCCCGCGCCGCCGTGCGGGAACGGCTCCGCGCCGCCTGCACCGACCCCGGCCTCCTTCCGGAGGCCTGACCCGCCGCCACCCCTCCCGGGCCGCCACCGGCCCGGGACATCCGTTCCGTTCAGGAGAGACGTATGAGCAGCAGTCAGCCGTCGCCGACCACGACCGTCCCCCACGGTGTCGTGGTCCCCGTCGACGTGCACTTCGACGACCTCGACGCGATGGGTGTGCTGCACAACGCCCGCTACGCCGTGCTCGTCGAACGCGCGCTGAGCAGCTACTGGACCTCGCAGGGCCTCGGCTTCGGCGGCCGACTCACCGAGGACGCCTTCAGCGTCGTCCGTGAGTTCACCATCTCCTACCTGGCCCCGGTGACCGGTCCCGGCCGGCTGGGCGTGCACCTGTGGATCGAGAAGCTGGGCCGGACCAGCGTGCGCTACGGCTTCCGGGTGCTCTCCGAGGACGGTTCCGTGGTGCACGCCGAGGGACGGCGCGGCCAGGTCAAGCTGGACCCGCAGACCTGGCGGCCCCGGCCCTGGACCGACCGGGTCCGCGAGGCCGCCGCCCCGCTGCTGTCCCGCGAACTCGCCACCGCCGGCGAGTCCCGCTGAACCGGGGCCTCGCGCGGGCGACCTCCGCCGCGCACCGCACCTTCACGAGCGGGCCACCGGTCGGTCGGCCGGTGGCCCGCCACACGGCGACCGCCCTCGATGTGGTGTCCGGACCCATGGCTCCCGGTGACGCCGATCACCACACTGACCCGCATCGATGGTGGTGATCGCCGAAGGAGGACCCATGTCCTGGACACGGGTGTCAGCGGTCGTCGCGGCGGCGGTACTGGGCACCGTGCTCCACCCCGGCACCGCGGACGCCGGGACGTGCACGCGAGCCGACCGGATCCGGGTTCCCGGCGCGGAGCACCAGGTGGTGTCCTGCCTGGACGACCTGACCACCGCGGGCACCGTCCGGACCGGACACACCGACCCGGCCGACTGGGCCGGCCTGCACGCGAGCGGCACCCGCAACCCCTCCGGAGTGCCGGGCGTCCAGGTCGACGGCTACTTCCCGGACACCTCCACCAGCAACACCCTGCACGGCTGGAACCACGACTCGCAGTTCGTGATCCGCCTGCCCAGGAAGTGGAACGGCAAGCTGGTGGTCACGGGGGCTCCGGGGGTGCGCCGGCAGTACTCGCTGGACTACACGATCTCCGACTGGGTGGTGGCCCGCGGTTACGCCTTCGCCGCCACGGACAAGGGCAACGGCGGTGCCGAGTTCTTCACCGACGGCACCGACCCCGGTGACGCGGTGGCCGAGTGGAACCACCGGGTCACCCAGCTCACCGTGGCCGCCAAGCAGGTGGTGCGCCAGTACTACGGACACGCCCCCCGCCGCACCTACATGACGGGGATCTCCAACGGCGGCTACCTCACCCGCTGGCAACTGGAGAACCACCCCGAGCTCTACGACGGCGGCGTGGACTGGGAGGGCACGCTGTGGACGGCGGAGGGGCCCAACCTGTTCACCTACCTGCCCACCGCGCTCCGCGAGTACCCGAAGTACGCGGCCGGTGACCCGGCGGCGCACCAGGTGATGCTGGACGCCGGGTTCGCGCCCGGCTCCGAACCGACCTGGGAGTTCCACCACCAGTACTACTGGGACGTCACCCAGCGCATCTACCGCGAGGAGTTCGACCCGGACTACGACGGCGACCTGCAGGCCGGCATCCCGTTCTGCCAGGAGACCCAGGCGCCGTGCGACGCCGGCTACGAGTACGCCGACCGGCCGCGACAGGTCGTCGACGCGGTGCGGAAGGTGGAGCTGACCGGGAGGATCGGTCGGCCGATGATCACCCTGCACGGCACGTTGGACGCGCTGCTGCCCATCGCCACCGACTCCGACGTCTACGCCCGGATGATCGACGCGGCGGGCCGCTCCCACCTGCACCGCTACTACCGCCTGGAGGGCGGCACGCACGTCGACTCGCTGCACGACGCCCTCCCGGACGTGGCCCGGCCGATCCTGCCCTGCTACCGGAAGGCGTTCGAGGCCATGGAGAGGTGGGTGGAGCGCGGCAAGGCACCCGCACCCGGTGCCACCGTGCCGTGGGACCGCTCCCGGGACCCGCTGCACTCCTGCTGACCCGGTGGTCTCCGTCCGGCCCCGCACCGTCGTCCGGTGCCGGGCCGCGTCACCTTGACGGGGTGGCCCGCTGTTCCTACGGTCCAACCGGTTTCGTGGTGACGGGGGTGACCGTGACGCAGGAGAACGGTTCGCGGGTCGGATTCATCGGTCTGGGGATCATGGGTGGCGGCATGGCGCGCAACCTGCTCGCCGCCGGACACGACCTGGTGGTGTACAACCGCACCGCCGCCAGGACCGCCCCCCTGGCCGAGGCCGGTGCGCAGGTTGCCGGCTCCCCCCGTGAGCTGGCGAGCCGGTGCGACGTGGTCTTCCTCTGCGTCAGCGACACCCCCGACGTCGAGCAGGTGATCTTCGGCCCGGACGGGGTGGTGCACGGGGCCCGGCCCGGCACCCTCGTGGTGGACACCAGCACCATCAGCCCGGAGGCCACCCGGAACATCGCCGCCCGGCTCGCCGAACACGGCATCCACTTCCTGGACGCCCCGGTCTCCGGGGGCAGCGAGGGGGCCGCCCGGGGCACGCTGTCCATCATGGTCGGCGGTGACGCGGCCGACCTGGAGCGCGCCCGTCCCTACCTGGAGGCCATGGGCCGCTCCATCACACACCTGGGCCCGGTGGGTTCCGGGCAGCTGTGCAAACTGGTCAACCAGGTGCTGGTCGTGGTGAACATGCTCGGCGTCGCCGAGGCGCTGCTGCTCGCCCAGGCCGGTGGGCTGGACCTGAACCGGACCATCGAGGCGGTCTCCGGCGGCGCCGCTGGGAGCTGGATGCTGGCCAACCGCGGCCCGCAGGCCGTCGCCCGCGACTGGCGCCCCGGTTTCACCATCGACCTGCAGCAGAAGGACCTGCGGCTGGTCCTGGAGGCCGCCGACTCCTACGGTGTGCCCCTGCTGGGCACCAGCACCGTGTTCCACCTCTACCGCACCCTGCAGCAGGCCGGTCTCGGTCACGAGGGCAACCACGCCCTGGTCAAGGCGTTGGAGCGGCTGGCCGGTTTCGAGATCGGCGCGCCCGCCGACGACCGGGCCGCGGGTACCTCGTCCCCTGTGGACCCGCAGGGCGACTGAGTTACTCGTTCCGTCGCATCCCGTTGTACCCCCACCTGGGTACATCTCTGCTCCTGTGACCAAAAGGGTTCTTGTCATCGCGCCGGTTCCGCGCTGGAGTGGTGCTTCATCCGGCTGGTGGATACAGGACCGAACGGCACGGGTGACGGTCGACGTGAGTCGAGGATCCGCCCCGTGGACGTGAGGAGTTGGGAGGACGGCCGAGGATGACCCAGGAACCGCTGTGGCGTGGTATCGGTGTCGCGCTGGTGACCTTCTTCGACGAGGACGCCGGTGTGGCGTACGAGGAGACCGCAGCACACGCCGCTCGGCTGGTCGAGGCCGGGGTACGTGCCGTGCTGGTCGCGGGGACCACCGGTGAGGCGGACGCACTTGACGACTCCGAGCGGGTCAAGCTGGTCGAGGCGGTGCGCGCCGCCGTGGACGTGCCCGTGATCGCCGGGGCGTCCGGCGCGTGGGTCGGCCAGGCGACGGAGCGGGTGCGTGCCGTGGTGGCCGCCGGGGCGGACGCGGTGCTGGTGGCCCCGCCGCGCCGGTGCACCGACCCACGCCCCTTCTACGAGAAGGTGGCCGAGGCGGCCGGTTCGGTTCCGGTGTTGGCCTACCACTTCCCGGGCGTGGCCGGTGGCGAGGTGCCGGTGGAGCTGCTGCCCGACCTGCCGGTGGCCGGGCTGAAGGACTCCAGCGGCGACGTGGAGCGGCTGCTGCGGGAGCTGTCGGTGTGGGAGGGCTGGACCTACGTGGGGTCGTCGGCCCTGACGGCCTCCGCCGGCCTGCTGGGGGCCACCGGTGCGCTGCTCGCGGTGGCCAACGCGGTTCCGGAGCTGGCGGTGGCGGCCTTCGGCTCCCCGGCGCCGCCGGACGGTGAGGCACAGCGGGCACTGCTGTCGGTGCACCTGCGGAGCAGGAGTGCCTTCCCGCGCGGGCTCAAGGAGCTGGTCGCCGAGCACTTCGGCACACCGGTGCACTCCCGGATGAGCTGACCGGGGCGGGGTGTCCCCGCAGCACGGGCGACGCCGGGGCCGGGGTGGATGATCACCGGTTGGAAGGAGGCCGGTGGTGCGGCGTGTGTCGTGCCCCGGCCCCGTGCGATCCATCGGGTAGTGATGGGCAGGATGAACGTCGTGCCCGATCAACCGCCGTTCGGTATCGCGTCCGAGACCCTGCGCCGGTTGCTCGCCGCGCGGGCCGCGGACCCGTGCACCCTGCGCGCCGACGCCGTGCTGCGGGCGTTCCGCAGTTTCGCCGCGACTCGGTTCGAGTCACCCCATCCGCCGGTGAGCGACGCCGTGGGCTACCGGTTCGTCCGCAAGGCGCGAAGAGGGCGGGAGCTGGCCGTGATCGTGCTGGCCCGCCGGTTCGGGTTGCGGAAGCCGCGTGGCGGTGAGGTCGAGGTGCGCTGTGAGTTGATCTACCCGGCGTGGAGCGAACTGGCGGGACTGCCCGACCACGAGGAGTGGTGGTACCGCGGTGGTGGGGAGCCGCTGGAGCTGGACGAGTGGCTGGACCGGCTCACCACCCGCATGGAGTGGGCGGTGCTCCGCTGGCGCCAGCCTGCCTCGGTGGACGTCGATCTCGTCGAACTGTGACGGTCGTCGGGCTCAACCGTTGCCGGCGGCCGGGGTGGCCTGGTCGGGTTCGAGCCTCGTGGGGGTGGGACCCGCCGGTTCCGGTGTCGGTCCCGGCACGGGGTCCTGTCGCGGTTCGACGTCGAGTTCGGCCGTGGCCGCCGGGCTGGGGCACTGCTCCGGTACGAGCCCGACCCGGGGCGCCGGGTGTTCCGCCGTGGCGGGTACGGCCGGTGCGGGTGGGGCGTCGTACAGGCGGCCGAGCACCTGTTTGACCAGGACCAGCACCGTCCTGGGGTGGTTGTCGTCCCCGGCGTCCCGCTGCATGTGCGCGTTGAGCAGGGCCCAGAAGTGTCGGCTGTCCCGGGTGGCCGCCGGTCGGCGCAGGAACCAGCGGTAGCCGCGGGGGCGGTCGGGCAGCTGCAGCTGCCGCAGGTAGGCGTCGACCGCGTCGTCGATCATTTCCTGGTCGGTGGCGGTGCGGGGCTCCCGTCCGGCCTCGGTGACCGGGCCGGTGGCGCGCATCATCACGGTGTCCCAGTGCTGGTAGGGGGTGTCGTGGACCCGGCACACCCGTTCCGGTCCCATCGCCCAGGCGATGGCGGCACCGATTCCGTTCTCCGGGAGCTCGACCCAGTCCTGCCTCGTCTCGTCGGACTCCACGACCGGGAAGTCGTCCCACATCCACGTGGCCACGGCACGCGCCCCCCATCAGCGGTGCGACCCGGCCGAAGGGGCGGGACCGGCACCGTCGTCGAGTCGGAACTTGGGAACAGGGATCGGCCTGGCCAGGTGACGTTGTGTCAACCGTAGCTCCGTGCCGTGGTTCTGGCAGTGCGTGCCGGACAAGGGAAAACTGTTGGGCGACAAGGAACTCCCGTGGGTGAGCGAACTGGTCGCTCCGCGGCCGGAATGGTGGCGCCGCGTGTCCGACCCGGGTGTCCGACGCCCGGATGGGCATGCCGAACGGCGCATTCGTGACTCACCCGCAAGGGCGAGCCTGCGGCGTGTCCGGGGGTTGGCGTGTGTCGGGCGGGGTCGGATGCGGAGGATGGTGCGACGGTGGCCACGCCACGGTGGTTACTCACCAGTAACTAGGCGTAGGCTGCCAGGAACGTAATGAGGACGCCGCCCGGTGCATCACGCGACGCGGGTGGGCACTGACCGACAGGAGAGGCACGGCATGGGTGCTCTGCAGATCACGCTGGGCCTGATCTGCGTCGCCGTCACGCTGGTCGCCGTCGTGATGGTGGCGCAGACGGTGACCCGCATGGTGCGCACGGTGCGCCTCGGGCAGCCGGATCCCAGCCGCAAGAGCCCCTTCGGTCCTCGCTTCGGCACCATGCTGAAGGAGACCCTGGGGCACACCCGCATGCTCAAGTGGTCGCGGGTGGGTGTCGCGCACTGGTTCGTGATGGTCGGCTTCGGCTCGCTGGTGCTGACCCTGGTCGAGGCCTACGGCGAGGTGTTCGACCCGCACTTCGAGCTGCCCCTGCTCGGCGGATGGGCGCCCTGGGGCCTGTTCGTCGAGATCATCGCCTTCACCACGCTGCTGGGCATCCTGACGCTGATCACGATCCGGCAGCTCAACCACCCGCGGCGCGCCGACCGCCAGTCCCGGTTCGCCGGCTCGAACTTCTGGCAGGCCTACTTCGTCGAGGGAATCATCCTGGCGGTGGCGATCTGCATCTTCGCCATCCGCGGGTTCAAGGCGGCCAACGACCTGCTGCCCTACCCGGTCTGGGCCGCGCCCCTCTCGCACGCCCTGGGCGCCGTGCTCCCGGCGGTCACCGCCGGTGTCTCGATCTTCGCCGCGCTCAAGGTCCTGGTCTCCATGAGCTGGGCCATCGTCATCGCCCGCAACATCACCATGGGCGTGGCCTGGCACCGGTTCACCGCGTTCTTCAACATCTACTTCAAGCGTGAGGCCGACGGCGGCGTGGCGCTGGGCGCGCTCAAGCCGATGATGAGCGGTGGCAAGCCGCTGGACTTCGAGGAGGCCGACCCGGAGAAGGACGTCTTCGGCGCCGGCAAGATCGAGGACTTCTCCTGGAAGGGCTGGCTGGACTTCACCAGCTGCACCGAGTGCGGTCGGTGCCAGTCGCAGTGCCCGGCCTGGAACACCGGCAAGCCGCTGTCGCCGAAGCTGGTCATCACCAGCCTGCGGGAACACGCCTACGCCAAGGCCCCCTACCTGCTGGCCGGTGGCCGCAAGGACATGACCGGCGAGGAGATCGGCATCGTCGGTGACGACGCCGAGGCCCGCCTGGCGAAGATCGACGCCCTGGCGCTGGCCGAGGCCGAGCGCCCGCTGATCGGTGGCCCGGACGAGCTGGGGGTCATCGACCCCGACGTGCTGTGGTCCTGCACCACCTGTGGTGCCTGCGTCGAGCAGTGCCCGGTGGACATCGAGCACGTCGACCACATCGTCGACATGCGCCGCTACCAGGTGCTGATCGAGTCGAACTTCCCGACCGAGCTGGGCGGGATGTTCAAGAACCTGGAGAACAAGGGCAACCCGTGGGGCCAGAACGCCAAGGACCGGCTGGCCTGGACCGAGGACCTGGACTTCGAGGTGCCGGTGTTCGACGGCGAGCTCGCCGACGACGTCGAGTACCTGTTCTGGGTCGGCTGCGCCGGCGCGTTCGAGGACCGTGCCAAGAAGACCACCCGCGCCGTGGCCGAGCTGCTGCACATCGCCGGGGTCAAGTACGTGGTGCTCGGACCGGAGGAGACCTGCACCGGTGACCCGGCACGGCGGGCCGGCAACGAGTTCCTGTTCCAGATGCTGGCCCAGCAGAACGTCGAGGTGCTCAACACGGTCTTCGAGGGCCGCGAGCCGGGCAAGCGCAAGATCGTGGTGACCTGCCCGCACTGCTTCAACACCCTGGGCAACGAGTACCCGGCACTGGGCGGCCACTACGAGGTCGTGCACCACACCCAGCTGCTGAACCGGCTGGTGCGGGAGAAGCGGCTGGTGCCGGTGGCCCCGGTGACCGAGGACGTCACCTACCACGACCCGTGCTACCTGGGCCGGCACAACAAGGTGTACACGCCGCCGCGTGAGCTGGTCGGTGCGGCCGGGGCGAACCTGCGGGAGATGCCGCGGCACGCCGACCGGGCCCTGTGCTGTGGCGCCGGTGGTGCCCGCATGTGGATGGAGGAGCGGATCGGCAAGCGGATCAACCTGGAGCGGGTGGACGAGGCGCTGGGCACCGCACCCAGCAAGATCGCCACGGGTTGTCCGTTCTGCCGCGTGATGATGACCGACGGCCTGACCGCCCGACAGAACGAGAAGGCGGCTCCCGAGTCGGTCGAGGTGCTGGACGTCGCGCAGCTGCTGCTGCAGGCGGTCAAGCGTGGGCAGAACGGTTCGGGCGGTGACACGCCGACCGACGAGAAGCCGAGCGGCACCCCGCTGACCGAGCAGGACAAGCAGCCTTCCACCGGCAACTGAGCCGACCGGCCCACGAGGTGCACGGGGCGCGCCACCCGAGGGGTGGCGCGCCCCGTCGCGTCAGGGGCACCACCCGCGGTCCGTGCGCGGGGGGACGAGCCGGGTCAGGGCACCCCGGTCGTGGTCCGGCCGGGATGCGGGGACCGTCGGCGGCCGTGACCGCCCCGGGACCGGGCGGGTGGCACGGCCGCCGCGGTCACTCGTCGTCGGCGGGACGGCGGGTGTCGACGCGGTGGAAGTTCAGGTAGGCCCGCGACGGGGTGGGGCCACGCTGGTTCTGGTAGCGGGAGCCCACCACCTCGGAACCGTAGGGGTGCTCGGCGGGGCTGGTGAGTCGGAACAGACAGAGCTGCCCGATCTTCATGCCCGGCCACAGCGTGATGGGCAGGTTGGCGACGTTCGAGAGCTCCAGGGTGATGTGCCCGGAGAAACCGGGGTCGATGAACCCGGCGGTGGAGTGGGTGAGCAGGCCGAGCCGGCCGAGCGAGGACTTGCCCTCCAGGCGGCCGGCCAGGTCGTCGGGCAGGGTGACCCGCTCGAAGGTGGAACCGAGGACGAACTCGCCGGGGTGCAGCACGAACGGCTCGTCGCCGTCGGTCTCCACCAGCGAGGTCAGCTCGTCCTGCTGGAGCTGCGGGTCGATGTGGGTGTACTTCGTGTTGTCGAAGACCCGGAAGAAACGGTCCAGCCGCACGTCGATGCTCGACGGCTGCACCATCGCGGGGTCGAAGGGGTCGAGGACGAGCCGTCCCGACTCGACCTCCTTACGCAGGTCCCGATCGCTCAACAACACTGGACCAGGGTACGAACCGGATGAACCGGCGCGGCAGGTGCCCTGGTCAC
Organism: Pseudonocardiaceae bacterium; assembly: GCA_036562635.1. GTDB lineage: Bacteria > Actinomycetota > Actinomycetes > Mycobacteriales > Pseudonocardiaceae > DATCJU01. The sequence goes on along the minus strand of DATCJU010000029.1, from coordinate 1,613 downwards.
GATGAGGAGGAACACCCTGATCGCGTGCCCCCGACCACCCCGACTGGACAGATCACCAGGGGCACCATGTATGCTTCAGCGCAGCAACGCGGGCGTAGTTCAATGGTAGAACGACAGCTTCCCAAGCTGTAGACGCGGGTTCGATTCCCGTCGCCCGCTCCAAGCGTGAAGGCCCAGGTCAGAGCACCTGGGCCTTCGTCGTTCCCGGAGTCTGCGAACACCGTTCCGTCGGGTAGCGCCCCGGGAACCACCCCCGGTATGGTGGTTCAAGTGTCAACGAGTGGGGAGTTGAACGAGAAGCGCGGATCTCCGCGCCCGGGACCCGTCCGCTGGCTGCTCTACGTCTACGGTGCCGGGCTGCCGCCCCGCTACCGGGAATGGGTCCTGCACGACGTCACCGCCCGCACCTGGGTGCTGCGCCACCTGATCCGCGCCACGGTGCAGATGGCCCCACTCGGGATCCTGATCTACCTGGCGCTCCCCGGGCCGGTCGGCATCCGCCTGGCCTCCGTGTTCGCCGGGGTCCTCCTCGGTTTCTTCTACTCGTTCGCCTACATACACGAGACCGCCGAACACCGCGCGGTCAAGGCCGGTTACCCGCCGGGCACCGTCGCCGCCGTCCACGCGGCACGCAACGCCGCGGAACGTGCCGCGCAGGAACGCCGCTACGCCGAGGCCTGGCGCACCGAGTCCACCCCCGACTGACCGACGCGCGCCGGATCACGTGCCGCCGTAGGTGCCGAGGTTCCGGCACACCCCCCTCCGGGTCGCGCGCCGAGAAGCTGCGCGACCCGAGGGCCTCGTCCTCGGATTCCTGCATGCACCACCGTCGCCCCGGCGGCCCGAGCCCGCTCGAAGAGCGCGTCTACCTGGTCGGTGACCAGGTAGACGGAACCGGTACCGGGCGGCAGCTCGGCCAGTGTCGGCCGGTCCGGCCGCTGCAGGGTGATCCGTGACCGGTGGAGACGCACCACCCGGGCCGCGTCCTTCGGGCTCAACCCGGACTCGCAGGAGAAACACCGGTTCAGGTAGCGCCGGCTCCAGCCCACCTCGGACGCGAGCCGGTCGACGCGGATCGTCCCGCCGTTGCGGAGGAGAAGTCGCCAGGCGTGTGTCAGCTCCGTCGGAGCCGGGCCCCGTCGCCCGACGTGTCGGGTGAGCACGTCGTCGCGCACCGCGAACCGCTCCGGTCACGTGCGGGCGGCACGCATGCGCTCCACCAGCTCGGTCGCGTCCGTGCCGAGGAGGTCCTCCAGGCTCGTGAGGGTGCCGGCCGGTGCGGTGGTGGGCAGCCCGAACAACGACCGGGCCCCGGCCGGGGTCAGTTCGAGCTGTACCCGTGTTGGTCGCCGTCGTGGCTGATGATCGCGGGTCGGGTGTGCAGGCCGGAGACCAGCGTGGGGAACGCCTCCGGTGGTCGGGCCGGCGACGAGAACACCCGTGACACGGCCAGGCCAGGCACCGACCCCGACGGTGGGGGTTCTCGTCGACACCGAGCCGGGCGAGTGGGCGTTTCGGTGGGTGCGCAGCTGCGGTGCACGATGGTCGTCATGGTCCGTACATGCCTCTGACCTGCGCGGTTATGAGTTCCGCGCGATCTGTGGCAATGTGGA
>DATCJU010000019.1:0-3873 GCA_036562635.1 Pseudonocardiaceae bacterium | reverse complement strand
GGTGCCGAACACTGCACCCAGATCGCCCAGGCCGGCGGCGGACAACATCGCGTCGCACAACGCGTGCGCGGCCACGTCCCCGTCGGAGTGTCCGGCGCAGCCGTCCACGCCCTCCCAGTACAGCCCGGCCATCCAGCACTCGCGCCCGGCCTGCACCGGGTGCACGTCGGTACCCACCCCCACCCGGGGCACGGTCAGGTCGGTCACTCGTCCTCCGTCGTTCTGCGTCGCCCCTCCGCCGAACCCGGACGAGCTCGGCGAACGCGCACGCAGCTCAGCTCACCAGCCACCACCCGTGTCCGGCGCTCCCCCACCGACCGGGGAGGACTCGGCGAGACCCGCCGCGAGCACCGCCTCGGCCACGGCGAGGTCGAACGGGGTGGTGACCTTCATGGCGTGGGGGTGACCCGGTACCACCTGCACCGGCTCCCCCAGGCGTTCCACCAGCCCGGCGTCGTCGGTGGCAGCCACGTCACCGGCGGCGTGCGCCCGGCGCAACACCTGCACGTCGAAGCCCTGCGGGGTCTGCACGGCACGCAGACGGGAACGATCAGGAGTGGCGACCACCCGGTTGTCGGCGTCCACCTGCTTGACGGTGTCGGCCACCGGCAACGCAGGTACCACCGCCCGCGCCCCGGACCGCACCGCATCCACCACCGCTCGGACCACCGAGGGCGGGGTGAAGGCACGTGCCGCGTCGTGCACCAGGACGATCCGCGCATCGGGGACACGGGCCAACGCCGCGTCCAACGCCAGGCGAACAGAATCGGTGCGTTCCGCGCCACCGGCGATCACGTGCACCCGGTCGCCGAACACGGCGAGCACCCGGGTGACGGTCCCGACCTCCGCAGGAGGCGCGGCCACCACGACGTGCTGCACACACCCGGCGGCCAACAGACCGCGCACCGCGTGCGAGAGCAACGGCTCGCCCCGAACCGGAACGAGAGCCTTGGGAATGCCGGCACCCAACCGCTCGCCACGCCCCGCCGCTGGGACGAGCGCGACGACATCACCCGCAGGTTGCGGGACGCGGCGAGCGTCGAAGCCGTTCAGGACGCAGTGGCGAGGACCTCGTCGAGGAGGCTCTCGGCCTTCTCCTCGTCGGTGCCCTCGGCCAGAGCCAGCTCGCTCACCAGAATCTGCCGGGCCTTGGCCAGCATGCGCTTCTCACCGGCGGACAGGCCGCGGTCCTTCTCCCGCCGCCACAGGTCGCGCACCACCTCGGCCACCTTGTTCACGTCGCCGGAGGCGAGCTTCTCCAGGTTGGCCTTGTACCGCCGGGACCAGTTGGTCGGCTCCTCGGTGTGTGGAGCGCGCAGCACCTCGAAGACCCGGTTCAGGCCCTCCTGCCCGACAACGTCCCGCACGCCCACGATCTCGGCGTTGTCCGCGGGGACCCGGACGGTCAGGTCGCCCTGCGCGACCTTCAGGACGAGGTACTTCTTCTCCTCACCCTTGATCACGCGGGTCTCGATTGCTTCGATGAGAGCGGCACCGTGGTGCGGGTAGACGACGGTCTCTCCGACCTTGAAAACCATGTGTCCTCTGCCCCTTTCGCTGGCGCCCATCCTATCACGTCCAGCAATCCTCGTTCGGACCGTTAACGATGCGTAATAGCAGGTCAGGGGCTACACAAGGGGTTGACAAACGACCCATTCGCGTGCAAGAGCGCACGCGGCACGCGCATGAAGGTCCACAGTGGATGAATACTCCGACCCCGCTGTGACAGGGTGCACAGCACCTTGTCAAGGCACCGGGTGCGTTGACCTACCGACCTGCCGGTTACTCTTCGGATGGCCGTGCGGGACGGCCGAGGTCACCCGTACCGTCACCCGTACTCCAGGAAGGACCCTGCACCGTGAGCCGCGAGCAGCAGCGGAAGGCCGCGCGCCTGGGCCTCGTCCCGGCCGCGCTCGGGGTGGGCGCCGCCCTCGTACTCGCCGGCTGCGGGGCCGGCCAGATCACCCAGACCGACACGCAGGTGGCAGCCGTCAACGGCGCGGAAGGCCGTGTGGGCTCCATCGCTGTCCGGGGCGTCGAGTTCGTGTACCCCGCTTCCGGGGAGAACCACTACCCGGTGGGTTCCGACGCTCCGCTCCTGCTGACCATCGCCAACGAGGGCACCGCCGGTGACGAGCTGGTCTCGGTGACCAGCCCGGTGGCCGGCAACGTCCGGATCGAGGGCAGCACCGAGGGCAGCATCACGATCCCGGCCGGCCACGCGATCGTCGCGAAGGCCCCCGAGAGCACCGGTGCCACCACCAGCGCCCCGGTGGTCGTCACCACCACACCGAACGCCGACACCACCGGCGAGGCCAGCGCCACCGGCGAGGCGGGTGTCACCACCGACACCACCCAGCCCGAGGCCGCCGACCAGACCGAGTCGAGCGCGCCCAGCGTCACCGGCACCGCCGCCGCCGACACGCAGCCGACCGGGACCACGACGACCCCGGGCGGCGGGGAGTCGCGGCCGTCCGTCGGCACGGTGTACATCGTGTTCACCGACCTCACCCAGCCGATCCAGGCGGGGGTGAGCGTCCCGGTCACGTTGGTGTTCCGCAACGCCGGCGAGATCACCCTGCAGGTGCCGATCGCCGCGCCGGCGGCTCCGCGCAGCGGCGCGGCCGGGTACTCCGGCAACCCTGCCCCGGGCAGCGGCGGTCACTGAACCACGGGCTCGCCCTCGGGCGAGAGTCGGTGAAGCCGTCTTCGACGGGCCCGTCACCCCACCGCGGGGGCGGGCCCGTCCGCTGTTCGGGCCACCTCCTCCCCGCGACACCCCGCCCCACCGCAGGGCTGTCGGGGACAGCGCCTACCGTCGAGGACGTGCCGAAGAACGCCCGCCCCACCCGCCCGAGCTACCGCTGCACCGAGTGCGGCCACGAGGTCGCCAAGTGGGTGGGACGCTGCCCCGAGTGCCAGGCCTGGGGGTCGATGGAGGAGACCGCGGTCTCCAGCAGGCCCGCGCTGTCGGCCGTCACCCGGGTGGCCGCGGGAGCTCCCGCCGCACCGGCCCGCCCCATCGGCGAGGTCGACGTGGAGGCCGCCCGTGCCCGCCCCACCGGGGTGGGGGAGCTGGACCGGGTGCTGGGCGGTGGCCTGGTGCCCGGAGCGGTGGTGCTGCTGGCCGGTGAGCCGGGCGTGGGGAAGTCCACCCTGCTGCTGGAGGTCGCGCACCGCTGGGCGTCCGGTACGTCCCGGTCCGGGGGCTCGCCCGCGCTGTACGTGACCGGGGAGGAGTCCGCCGGGCAGGTGCGACTGCGCGCCGAGCGCACCGGCGCGGTGCACGACGCCCTCTACCTGGCCGCGGAGAGCGACCTGGCCAACCTGCTCGCCCACGTGGACGCGGTGCGCCCCGGCCTGCTCGTCGTCGACTCGGTGCAGACCATGCAGTCCCCCGACGCGGAGGGCATCCCGGGTGGGGTCACCCAGGTCCGCGCGGTGACCACCGCCCTGGTCTCACTGGCCAAGGAACGGGGACTGCCCGTGGTGCTGGTCGGGCACGTCACCAAGGACGGTGCGGTGGCCGGGCCCCGGGTGCTGGAGCACCTGGTGGACGTGGTCCTGCACTTCGAGGGCGACCGACACTCGACCCTGCGCCTGGTCCGCGGGGTGAAGAACCGGTTCGGGCCGGCCGACGAGGTCGGGTGCTTCGAACTGCGCGACGACGGCATCGCGGGGGTCCCCGACCCCTCGGGTCTGTTCATGACACGTCGGGAGGCCGGGGTGCCGGGCACCGCGGTCACCGTGGTGGTGGAGGGCAAACGCCCGCTGCTCGCCGAGGTGCAGGCACTGGTGGCCGGGTCCGGCCTGGCCACGCCACGCCGTGCGGTGAGCGGTCTGGACTCCTCCCGGGTGGCCATGGTGCTGGCC
>DATCJU010000126.1:0-17974 GCA_036562635.1 Pseudonocardiaceae bacterium | reverse complement strand
GCACAGGCCCGCCCGCGACATGCGGCCCGGACGAGCCGCGCGGCGCGGGTGATCGGCGACAGACAGGCGCGACAGACAGGAGAGCTGCACAACCATGGACCGAATTCGGGTAGGCATCGTCGGCGCCGGCATCATGGGGCGCGCGCACGCGGCCACGATCGCCGACCACCCGGAGGCGGTGGTCACCGCGGTCAGCAGCCGCACCGAGGCCAGCGCCCGCGCCCTGGCCGAGCAGGCCGGTGGTGCCCGGGTGCACCCCGACCACGAGGCGCTGGTGGCCGACCCCGAGGTGGACCTGGTCATCGTGGCCACCCCGGACCACCTGCACACCGACGTGGTGGTGGCCGCCGCCGAGGCCGGCAAGCACGTGCTGTGCGAGAAGCCGCTGGCGACCTCCGTCGCCGACGCCGACCGTGCACTGCTGGCGGTGCGTCGGGCCGGGGTAAAGGCGATGACGCTGTTCAACCACCGGTGGGTGCCGTCCTACGCCCAGGCCAAGCAGCGGATCGCCGCCGGTGACATCGGCACCCCGGTGCTGGGGTACGCACGCAAGAACGACATCATCCACGTGCCCACCGAGATGATCCCGTGGGCCGCGGGCACCACGGTCGCCTGGTTCCTGTCCTGCCACGACATCGACCTGGTGACCTGGATGTTCGACGACGAGATCGTCGAGGTCTACGCCAACGCGGTGTGGGGCAAGCTGCGCGGGATGGGGATCGACACCCCCGACGCGATCCAGCAGCAGGTGCGGTTCCGCAACGGCGGTGTGGCCACCTTCGAGGCGTGCTGGATCTACCCCAACACCTTCCCGACCATGGTCGACTCGTTCATCGAGGTGGTCGGCACCGACGGTGTGATCCATCTGGACCGCAAGTGCGAGCAGATCGAGATCGCCACCGCCCGGAAGTTCGAGTACCCGCGGAACCTGCTGCAGCGCACCGTGCACGGCCGGGTCCAGGGTGCGGTGCGGGACGCGATCTACCACATCATCGACTGCATCCGTGACGACCTCGAGCCCGTGGTGACCATGGAGAGCTCCCGGCACGTCACCGCCGTGTTGGAGGCCGCGCACCGCTCCATCGCCGAGGGCCGGCCCGTGGCGGTACCGCCCGCGCCCGAGGTGGCCTGAATGCCCACCCCGGTCGAGAAGCCACCGCATGTGCACCCCACGCGCATGCGGCACATCCCCGACGCCGACCTGCTGGCCGCGTTCGGCGCGGCCGGCACATCGGTGGCCGAGCTGCGGGCCCGGCTGACCAGCCGGCCGATCACCCCGGTCCGGGACACCCGGCGCTGGGCCCGCACCGTGGTCACCGGCCCGAACGGCACCGGTCCCGCTCCCCGCCTCACCGCGGCGGCCGAGCAGGTGTTCGCTCGGGCCGAGGAACTGCTCACCGAGCCGTTCGACTTCACCGACCCGGCACATGGCAGGTCCGGGCTCTACGGCTTCCACTACCTGTACTGGACCCAGCCGCTGCTGCGCGCCTACGCCCTGGGGGCGGTCAACGGCACCCCCGACGAGCGTTTCGCCCACCGCTACGCCGAGATCGTCGACGCGTGGTACGCCAGCCGGGACGTGGTGCGCGGCGAGTGGCCGGGTCTGGACGTCATCTGGTACTCCCTGGGCGTCGCCTGCCGCAGCCAGGTGCTCGTCGAGGCGCTGCACGTGCTCGGCGGCTCCCCCGCGCTGCCCGACGCCAGCTGGCTGCGCATCCTCAAGACCCTGGTCGGCGGGGCCCGCTGGCTGGCCGAGGAACACGACACGTTCCGGCACGGCAACTGGCAGCTCGCCTCCTGCTCGGTGCTGGCCCAGCTCGCCGCGTTCCTGCCCGAGCTGCCCGAGTCCGCCGCGTGGGCCCGCGTGGCGCTGGACCGGCTCCTGGAACACCTGGAACTGGACGTCTACGCCGACGGCGGCCACTACGAGCGCTGCCCCTCCTACCACACCATGTGCCTGGGGGCGCTGCAGGCCGCGGCGATCGTCGGGGAACGACAGCTCGGCTGGCGACTGCACGAGCATCCCCGGTTCGTGGCCATGCACGACTGGCTGCTGGCCATGACCGCCCCCGGCGGCTGGGTGCCCCCGTTCAACGACTCGCACCTGATCCACAGCGCACGGTTCCTGCTGCGCGGCCACCACCTGCTGGGCGCCCCCGAGTACAAGGGAGCCGCACTGCGCTGGCTGACCGCCGAGCAGATCGCCGAGGAGCTGGCCTGGCTGCCCCCGCGGCCCGGGAGGGGCGACCCGCAGGCCGAGTTCGACGCCGCCCCGACCGCCGAACCCGCCGCCCCGTCGCAGTTGCTGCCGCAGAGCAAGTTCGCGGTGCTGCGGGCCGGCACCGGACCCGACGCGCTGTACGGCGTGCTGAACTGCGGTCCGCTGATCGAGCACGAGCTGGAGAGCCACAGCCACCGGACCGCGCTGGACTTCGTGCTGGCCGGATTCGGCGAGCCGCTGGCCTGGGAACCGGGCGGACCGGACACCTACGACGACCCGCACTACCAGAGCTGGTTCCGCTCCACCCACGCGCACAACACCCTGGCACTGGCCGGGCGGGAGATGGCCGACGACCACGACGCCGACGTGGAGGTCGTCACCACCCTGCCGCAGGCCGACGTGGTGGTGGCCGCCCACCGCGGGCACGGTCCGGTGCACCGGCGCACCCTGGTGTTGGTCAAGCCCGCGCCCGGTCTGCCCGGCTACTGGGTGGTGGACGACGAGCTGGACGGTGCCGGGCCGTACCGCTGGCTGCTGCACGGGGTGCGGCCGTGGCTGCCGCTGCCGGACGTCCCGCACGGCTACCGCGCCGAGTCGGGGCCCGGCCTGCTGGTGCTGCCCGTCCGCCCCGACCGGGTGCGCGCGGTGCACCAGGACACTGGCCCCACCTCGTTGCCCACCACGGACGGTGCCGCGCCCGGCACCCTGCACCAGCTGGCCTACGAGTACCCGCCGGGCCGGGCCACCACGGTGCTGGTGCCCTTCCGCGAGCACCCCGAGCCGGTGTCCGTGCAGGCGGAAGCGGACACGATCCGGGTCCACGCCGGACAAGTCACCGACCTGATCGGCCGGGGCCTGCTGGTACGCACCGACGACGAGGGCCCCCGCGCCGCGGTGCTGTGGCGGGGAGACCGGGTCGTGTTCGGCGACCGGGTGCTGTTGGACGCCGAACCGGAGGGCGGGCTGTGCCACGCCGGCCTCACCTGGACCGCGGGCGGCCTGCGCGCACTGCTGCGCTGCCGCCGCCGCACCACGGTCCGGTTCACCCTTCCCGCTCCGGGCGGCGGGGCCGGCACCACCGGCCACCCGACCGTCCGGCTCAACGACGTCACCATCACCGCCCCGGTCGAGGACGGGGCGGTGCGCGTGGTGCTGCCCGCCGAGGGCGACTGGACGGTATGCGTCACCCCTTCCCCCGACGACCACGCGGCCGGCCCGGACCAGCGGGCCGGGCGCACCGAAAGGAGCCGGTGAACATGGCTGGGACCACGGCGCACCACGACACGCCCGTACGCAGCAAGCCCTGGCCCGCGTGGCCGCAACACTCCGCCGCGGACGGCGAGGCATTGCTGAAGGTGCTGGACAGCGGCGCCTGGAACGGGGTGGACGCCCCGGCGGTCGTCGAGTTCGAACGGGCCTGGGGCGGGTACCTGGACGCCCAACACGTCATCACCTGCGTCAACGGCACGGTGAGCCTGGAGATCGCCCTGTCCGCGCTGGGTGTGGGGCACGGGGACGAGGTCATCGTGCCGCCCTACACCTTCCTGGCCACCGCCTCGGCGGTGCTGAACGTCAACGCACTCCCGGTGTTCGTGGACATCGACCCGGACACCTACTGCCTGGACCCGGCGGCGGTCGAGGCGGCGATCACCCCACGCACCGCGGCCGTGATCGTGGTGCACCTGGGCGGCCACCCCGCCGACCTGGACCGGCTGACCGAGATCTGCACGCGGCACGGCATCCCGCTCATCGAGGACGCCGCACACGCCCACGGTGCCCGGTGGCGGGACCGGCCGGTGGGCACCTTCGGCGCCTACGGCTCCTGGTCGTTCCAGGGGTCGAAGAACCTCACCAGCGGTGAGGGCGGTGCCCTGTCCACCAACGACGAGGCCCTGGCCACCGCGGCCCGGGAGCTGCGCAACTGCGGCCGCCGCGTCGGCGGGGCCTGGTACGAGCACTTCCGGCTGGGCGGCAACTGGCGGCTCACCGCGTTCCAGGCGGCCCTGCTGTCCGTGGGCCTGACCCGGCTGCCCGAGCAGGTCGAGCGCCGGGAGGCCGCGGCCGCGGTGCTCGACACCGAACTGGCCCGCATCGAGGGCATCCGTCCGCTGCGGCGCGACCCGCGGGCCACGGTGCACGCACACCACCTGTACCTGTTCCGCTACGACGCCGAGGCGTTCGGCGGGCTGTCCCTGGACGACTTCTGCACCGCCCTGCAGCGCGAGGGGATACCCGCCACCCCCGGCTACCCGTGTCCGCTCAACGAGCAGCCGGTGTTCGCCGAGCAGCAGTTCGACACGGCGGCGACCGGCTGGAACCCCGACCACCCGGCCACCCGGTTCGACCGGCTGGACCTGCCGGTGACCCGCCGCGCCTGTGCCGAGACGGTGTGGCTGCCGCACAACGTGCTGCTGGCCCCGGCGGAGGAGATGGCCGACGTGGTCGCCGCGGTGGAGAAGGTGCAGCGAGCACAGAGGGGTGCACGGACACCGTGAGCACCCAGCCCACCGCCGAACTGTTCGACGTCAACGCCCTGCTCGGCCGGCTGCCGGTCGACGACGTCGGTGACGGTTCGGTGGCCGAACTGATCCACCGGATGGACCGGTTGGGTGTGGGCCGCGCCGTGGTGGCCCACACCGTGGCCTGGCGCCACGACCCGCCCACCGGGAACCGGCTGCTGCTGCGCGAGATCGCCGACCAGCCCCGGCTGCTGCCCTGCTGGGTGGTGCTGCCGGACACCTGCGGTGAGCTGGGCGGGGTCGACCAGTTCCTGACCGAGGCCCGGCAGCACGGTGTGGTGGCACTGCGGGCCTACCCGGCCGATCACGGCTACCGGCTGGCCGGCCGGGACCTGGCCCCGCTGCTGGCCGGCGCTGCCGAGCTGGCCCTGCCGCTGCTGGTGGACGCGGAGCAGACGAGCTGGGCCGAGGTGGAGCAGGTCGCCGAACGACACCCGACCCTGCCGGTGGTGGTCTGCCGTACCGGTTACCGGGCGCTGCGGGAGCTGGCCGGGGTCCTGGCCCGCACCGACAACGTGCGGGTGGACCTGTCGTACCTGGGCAGTCACCTGGGGCTGGAGTGGCTGGTGGAGCACTTCGGCCCGGACCGGCTGCTCTTCGGCACCGGGACGCCGGTGCGGGACCCGGCCGACGCGGTGACCCGGCTGCTGTGGTCGGAGCTGGACGACGCGCAGGTGGCCCAGATCGGGGCCGGGAACCTGCACCGGATGCTGGAGGGGTTGAGGACCGCATGAGCCACCGTCGCGGAGCCCGCGGAGCCCTGCGGGTGCGGGTCGACCGGGAGCGGACGACCCGCACGGCACGGGAGGCGACGGCGTGAACGGCACGCACACGACCACCAGCCCCGCCGAGCTCACCGACCCACTGGTGCGTGCGGTGCGGCTGCGCCAGCCGATCACCGGGTTCGACGTGATCGACGCGCACGCCCACCTCGGCCCGTACAGCCGGTTCTTCACCCCCGACCCCAGTGCCGCGGCGATGGTGCGGGTGATGGACCTGACCGGGGTGCGGCACGCCGTGCTGTCCGCCACGCACGCCATCGAGCTGGACGTCCGGGCGGGCAACGCCGAGACCGCCGCGGCCGTCGAGGAGCACCCGGGCCGGTTGTTCGGCTACGTCACGATCAACCCGCACCAGGACCCCGAGGCCGAACTGGCGCGGTGGGGCGATCACCCGGGGATGGTCGGGCTGAAACTGCACCCGGACCTGCACGACTGCGCGGTCACCGACCCCCGGTACGCCCCGGCCTGGGAGTACGCGGACGCCACCGGCTGCCCGGTGCTGGTGCACACCTGGACCGGCTCGGCCTACGACGACCCGGCGCTGCTGGGCGAGGTCGGCGATCGGTACCCGGACGCGCGCATCCTGCTGGGCCACTCCGGGGCACTGGCCGCCGGGTTCGCCCGGGTGATCGAGATCGCCCGGCACCACCCCAATCTCCACCTGGAGATCTGTGGCTCGTTCCTCACCGGCCGGGCCCTGGCACGGATGGTGCGGGCACTCGGAGCGCACCGCGTGATCTACGGCTCGGACTTCCCGTTCATCGACCAGCGCTACTCCATCGGCCGGGTGGTGTTCGCCGAGCTCGACCTGGCCGACCGGCTGACCGTGCTCGGCGGTGCGATGCGCGCCCTGCTGGCCGCCCGGAAGGACCGGGTGTCCCCCCTGGCCCGACCCGAGGGGGCGGTGGCCCCGGCCGGGCCCGGGGTGGACGAGGCCGACACCGCGTCCACCGCCCCCTCGTCCTGATCCCCCACCCGATCTCCACCCCGCGGACCACCCCGAGGCCGCATCCCCGACCGCCTCACGGCCCCCCGGTGCGCGACCGGCCACGGGTGGCCCGCACGTGAAAGGAGTACACCCGTGAGACTCGCCAGCATCCGTACCCCGGACGGCCCGCGTCTGGGTGTCGGTGTCCGTGTCGACGGCACCGAACTCGTGGTGCGCGCGGACGCCACCGGCGTCCCGGTGCCCGCCACCCCGCTGGAGTTCCTGGCCCTGCCGGAACCGGAGCGGGCCCGTGTCCTCACCGCGGCCACCGCGTTGGCCGCCGACGGCCCGTCCGGCGACACGGTGTTCGCCCTGGACGACGCGCCGCTCGGCCCGCCGGTCGCCACCCCGTCGAAGATCATCTGCCTGGCGTTGAACTACAAGGCGCACGCCGACGAGGGCGGGTTCACCGCCCCGGACCGCCCGGTGCTGTTCCTCAAGGGCCCGCACACCCTGGCCGGGCACCGGGACGACGTCGTGGTCCCGCCGATCTCCCGGCGGATCGACCACGAGGGCGAGCTGGCCGTGGTGGTCGGCCGGCGCTGCCGGCACCTCACCGAGGACGACTGGCACACCGCGGTCGCCGGCTACTCGGTGCTCAACGACCTCACCGCCCGGGACCTGCAGCTCGTCGACATCGAGCGCAGCCACCCGTGGGACCTGAGCAAGAACCTCGACGGCTACGGGCCGATGGGACCGTGGCTGGTCACCCCGGACGAGGTGCCCGACCCCCAGGCCCTGGACCTGCGGGTCACGGTGGACGGCGAGGTCCGGCAGTCCGGCAGCACCGCCCAGATGATCTTCGGGGTGGCCGAGTTGCTGATCCGCCTGTCCGCGGTGATGACCCTGGAGGCCGGGGACATCATCGCCACCGGCACCTGCGACGGCATCGGTCCGGTGCCCGACGGCTCGGTGGTCGAGGTGTCCGTCGGCGACCTGGGCGTGTTGCGCAACCGCGTCCGGTTCGCCCCGGCCGGGACGGAGGGGCGGGCATGAGCGAGCTGGCCCTGCACGGTGGGGAGCCCGTGCGCCGCGCCCCCTTCCCCGGCGCCCTGGACCCCGAGGGCCGCACCCTCGGGCAGGAGGAGATCGCCGCGTTGACGCGGGTGGTGGAGTCGGCCCGGCTGTCGGTCAACGGTGGTACCGAGGTGCACGCCCTGGAGCGGGAGTTCGCCGCCCGTCACGGCGTGCCCCACGCGGTGGCGTGCAGCTCCGGCACCGCCGCACTGCACCTGGCGGTCGGTGCCGTCGACCCCGCGCCGGGGGACGAGATCATCACCACCCCGATCACCGACTTCGGCACGGTGATCCCGATCCTGGCGCAGAACGCGGTGCCCGTGTTCGCCGACGTCGACCCGCGCACCGGACTGCTCGACCCGGACAGTGTCGCCGCGTGCGTCTCCGAGCGCACCCGGGCAATCATCGCCGTCCACCTCACCGGCGCCCCGGCGCCGATCGCCGAGCTGGCCGAGATCGCCCGCGCCCACGACCTGGTGCTCATCGAGGACTGCGCGCAGGCATACCTGACCGAGCTGCCGGACGGCCGGCTCGCCGGCACCGCCGGGCACATCGGCTGCTTCAGCCTGCAGCAGTACAAGCACATCACCGCCGGGGACGGCGGCCTAGTGATCACCAGGGACGAGCGGCTGGCCCAGGCCATGCGGCTGTTCGCCGACAAGGGCTGGCCGCGGCACACCGGGGAACGCACCCACGTCAGCTTCGGCATGAACTACCGGATGACCGAGCTGCAGGGCGCGGTGGCCCGGGCCCAGCTCGCCAAGCTGGACGACGTGGTGCGCCGGCGGCGCAGGGCCGCGCTGCGCCTGGCCGAGGCGATCGCCGACCTGCCGGGGGTGCACGTGCCCACCGACCTGGAGCGGCACGCGGTGTGGCTGTTCGGTGTGGTGCTCGACCCCGAGCGTGCCGGTGGGGACAACACCGCCTACGCCGAGGCCCTGGCCGCGGAGGGCATCCCGGTGACCGCCGGTTACCTCAGCCGCCCGGTGTACCGCTACCCGGTGTTGGCGGAGCGCCGACTCTACGGGGGCTCCGGCCACCCGCTGACCGCGCCGCCCGCCCGGAAGGAGTGGCACTACCCGGAGGGGTTGTGCCCGAACGCCGAGGAGATGATCCACCGCACCTGGCTGGTCGTGCACTGGAACGAGGCCTACACCGACGCCGACGTCGACGACATCGCGGCGGCGTTCCACAAGGTGTCCGCTGCATTCGCCCCGTCCGGATCCCGCGGCCGTGAGTAACATCATGCGGAACCGGAGTGGGCCCGCGAGGGCGGACCGGCCGTACGGGACCGGTGGGGACGGAGCACCGGGACACCGTCCGGCCGCACGTGGCCCGGTCGCGGGTGCCTCGACGAGGACGACGGGCCGCGCCACGGTCCGGCTGCCGCGCGGCCATCCCGTGACCCCGCCCGCGGTCGGACGGCCCGCCGTGGGAAGCCATGACGACGTGCGGAGAACACCAGCAGCGAAAGGTTCGGGGGCAACGGTGACCGAATCCCGGGAGGCGTCCGTGCCCCACCGGCCCGTCGTGGGCGTGTGCGGCCCCGCCGACCTGGTCGAACAGATTCTCGAACTGGGGGCGACCTGGGCGGGCAGCCCGGTGGACTGGCGGTTGGTCGGTATCGCCTACCCCGACGAGCAGCACGTCGCCCGTGAGCTGCGTCGGGTCCAGGCCGACATCGACGTCTGCCTGTTCGCCGGCCCCCTGCCCTACGACCTGGCCCGGCAGGCCGGGGTGGTCACCATGCCGGCCACGTACATCCCGCTGTCCGGCTCGGCCCTGTACAGCACGCTGCTGCGGGCCTCGCTGAACGAGCGGTTCGACGTGCGCCGGGTGAGCGTGGACTCGGTGCCGGAGGCGGAGCTCGCCGAGGCCTATGCCGACATCGGGGTGCCGTTGGACGACGTGCACGTCATGGAGTACCGCAACCCGGACTCCCCCGCCGAGTTCGTGGCCTTCCACGAGCAGTTGTGGCGTTCGGGACGCACCGCACTGGCCCTGACCAGCGTGCGGTCCGTGGCGCAGCGGCTCACCACCGCCGGTGTTCCGGTGCTCCTGATGCGTCCCACCCCCGCCACCATCCGCACCGCGCTGCGCACCGCCGCGCTGCTCGGCCTGGGCAGTCGGCTGGAGGAGGGGCAGATCGCCATCGGGATCGTCGAGCTGCCACAGCCGGGCGGCCAGGATCCCACCGGCTACGGCCAGGACGAGCTGCGGTTGGCCGTGCACTCGATCCTGCTGGACGAGGCCCGGCGGATGGGGGCCACCGTGCTGCCCCGGGACGAGCGCAGCTACTACGTGGTGGCCACCCTGGGCTCCCTGGTGGCGGCCACCGACGACTTCCGGGAGCCCCCGTTCGTGGAGCGGGTGCGGGAGGAACTGGGCCTGGACGTGGAGCTGGGCATCGGCCTGGGGTTGACCGCGCGGGACGCCGAGGCCGGGGCCCGCACCGCACTGGCCCGGGCGCGCACCGCGCACGGGGCCCAGGGCTACGTGGTGGGTCACGACGGCAACGTGCTGCTGCTGCCGGCCCGGCCCCGGGCCCGTCAGGTCGCCCAGGACGACGCCCGGAACAAGGCGCTGAACACGCTGAGCCGCCTGGTGGGGGCGCTGCGCGAGGCCGGCGGCTCCACTCCCACCGAGCGTCCGGTGGTGGACGCCAGCACGGTCGCCGACCTGCTGGACATCACGCCACGGGCCGCCCGGCGGGTGCTGCACACGCTGGCCGAGATGGGCCTGGCCTGGCAGATGCCGCCGATGCGGTCCTCGGGTCCCGGCCGGCCACGCCAGATGTACCGGTTGGTCGTGGAGAAACTCGGCTCCTAGGATCCGGTGGGGTCCTGCCCGGGGCGCAGGGTTCGGTGCGGACCGGCCGGTGGAGGGCGCCATGGTCGTACCGCACCGGGTGCCGGCACACAGACAACCCGGGTGCCGTTCCGATGTGCCCGGCACTGCACGCCCGCACCCCGGGCAGGGGTCTTTCGATGCTCAGTCCAGCCCGTGGGCCTGCCTGATCACCGTGACGATCTCGTCCATGATCTCGGTCAGTGCGTAGTCCTTGGGCGTGAACACCCGAGCCACTCCGCGTCGGAGCAGCTCCTCGGCGTCGTCGGGCGGGATGATGCCGCCCACGACCACCGGGACGTCCGTCGCACCGGCCTGCCGCAGCCCGTCGACCACCGCGGGCACCACCTCCAGGTGGGACCCGGACAGCACGGACAGACCGACCACGTGCACGCCCTCCTGCACGGCCGCGGCGACGATCTGGGCCGGGGTGAGCCGGATGCCCTGGTAGACCACCTCGAAGCCCACGTCCCTGGCCCGCACCGCGACCTGCTCGGCGCCGTTGGAGTGGCCGTCCAGACCGGGCTTGCCGACCAGCATGCGCAGCCGCTGCCCGAGCTGGTCACCGGTGGCCCGGACCCGCTCGCGCACCCGGGTCAGCTCGGCACCGGCCTCACCGGCGGCCGCGGCGGCCGACACCCCGGTGGGCGCCCGGTACTCGCCGAACACCTCCCGCAGCACGCCGGCCCACTCCCCCGTGGTCACCCCGGCCCGGGCGCAGGCCAGGGTGGCGTCCATCAGGTTGGCCTCGGTCTTGGCCGCCTCCCGCAGCGCGTCCAGTGCGGCGTCCACGGCGGCGGCGTCCCGTTGGGCACGCCAGGCCTGGATCGCCCGCACCGCCTCCTCCTCGACGGCCGGGTCGACGGTCTCGATGGCCTTGGCCCCCTCCGCCTGCAGCGGGCTGGGTTCGGTGGTGGTGAACCGGTTGACCCCGACCACCACGTCCTCACCGCTCTCGATGCGCCGGCGCCGCTCGGCGAGCGAGGCGACGAGCTGCGACTTCATGTAACCGTTCTCCACGGCGGCCACCGCACCACCCATGGCCTGCACCCGGTCGATCTCGGCGCGGGCACCGGCGACGATCTCGTCCACCTTGGCCTGCACCACCGGGGACCCGTCGAAGAGGTCCTCGTACTCCAACAGGTCGGTCTCGTAGGCGAGCACCTGCTGCATGCGCAGCGCCCACTGCTGGTCCCAGGGCCGCGGCAGGCCCAACGCCTCGTTCCACGCCGGGAGCTGGACGGCCCGCGCCCGGGCGTTGCGGGAGAGGGTCACCGCGAGCATCTCCAGCACGATGCGCTGGACGTTGTTCTCCGGCTGCGCCTCGGTCAGCCCGAGCGAGTTGACCTGCACGCCGTAGCGGAACCGCCGTTGCTTGGGATCGGTGATGCCGTACCGCTCCCGGGTGATCTCGTCCCACAGGGCGGCGAAGGCCCGCATCTTGCACATCTCCTCGACGAAACGCACCCCGGCGTTGACGAAGAAGGAGATACGGCCGACCACGTCACCCCGCCGCTCCTCGGGCACCTGCCCGGAGGCGAACACCGCGTCCAGCACGGCGATCGCGGTGCACAGCGCGTAGGCGACCTCCTGCACCGGCGTGGCACCGGCCTCCTGCAGGTGGTACGAGCAGATGTTGATCGGGTTCCACCTCGGCACGTGCCGCACGGTCCAGGCCACCACGTCGGTGATCAACCGCAGGCTGGGGCCGGGCGGGAAGACGTGGGTGCCCCGGGACAGGTACTCCTTGATGATGTCGTTCTGGGTGGTGCCGGCCAGGCGGGCCCGCACCTGCTCGGGGTCCAGTCCCTGTTCGACGGCCTGTTCCTCGGCCACCGTGACGTAGAGCGCGAGCAGCCACATCGCGGTGGCGTTGATCGTCATCGAGGTGTTGGCCTCGGCCAGGGGGATGCCCTCGAAGAGCCGACGCATGTCACCGATGTGGCTGATCGGCACCCCGACCCTGCCCACCTCACCGCGGGCCAGCTCGTGGTCGGGGTCGTAGCCGGTCTGGGTGGGCAGGTCGAACGCCACCGACAGACCGGTCTGCCCCTTGGCCAGGTTGCGGCGGTAGAGCGCGTTGGACGCGGCGGCCGACGAGTGCCCCGCATAGGTGCGCATCACCCAGGGACGGTCCCGTTCGCGGTCGCTCGGGTAGGGCATGGCCACCTCCCGCTGGCTCGTGATGTGCCGAAGCCTACGGCCGAGTAACCCCCGGACCCTGTGCACTTGCTCACAAGGTGTGAACCGCCCGTCACAACGTATCCCCAGGTCAGGTGGTGGTGTGTCGCGGGGACGTCCCAAGGCGGCCCGCCGCACGGCCAGGGTGCCCGGTCGGGGGAAAGGGAGCAGACTGGGCCCGGATGCCACCGTTCAGGGAGGCGCCATGCCCCCCTCGCTGGAACATGTCAGTGGGCCCGCCCGGATCACCGGCCCCGACGAACGGATCTCCCCGGAAGAGCTCCACCTGGCGGGGCGCAACCACGCCATGCCGCTGGAGGCGCTCCGCCACGACGTGACCCCGGCCGGTCTGCACTACGTGCTGACGCACTACGACATCCCCGAGGTGGACACCACGCGCTGGCGCCTGGCCGTCGGGGGCCGGGTGCTCCGACCGCTCCGGCTCGAACTGGACCAGTTGCGTTCCCGACCACGGCACACCATCACGGTGACGATGGAGTGCGCAGGCAACGGCCAGGCGCACCTGCGGCCCCGCCCGGTGGGTCAACCGTGGCTGGAGGGGGGTGTGAGCACCGCCCGGTGGACGGGCACCCCGCTCGCCCCGCTGCTGCGCCAGGCGGGGCTCCAGCCCGGCACGGTCGAGGTGGTGTTCACCGGGTGCGACCACGGCGTGGAGCGCGGGGTGGAACAGGACTACGCGCGCAGTCTCCCCCTGGTCGAGGCACTGCGTCCGGAGGTGCTGCTCGCCTACGAGATGAACGGGCGGCCACTGCCGCCGCAGCACGGTGCACCCCTGCGGCTGGTCGTCCCCGGCTGGTACGGGATGGCCCACGTCAAGTGGCTGCGGGCGATCACCGTGGTCGACCGGCCGTTCACCGGGTACCAGCAGCTCACCGCGTACCGGATCACCCGCGAGCCGGACGAGGTGGGGGAACCGGTGCGCCGCATCCGCCCCCGGGCGTTGATGGTTCCCCCGGGGTTCCCCGACTTCGCCACCCGGCACCGGGTGGTCGACGCCGGTGAGGTGGTGCTGCGCGGGCGGGCCTGGTCCGGTACGGCACCGGTGGTCCGGGTGGAGGTCGGTGTCGCCACGGGCCCCGACCGACCCGTGCGCTGGCACGACGCGGAACTGGGCCCGCAGCCGGAACCCCACGCCTGGCGTCCCTGGTGGTACCGGTGGCGCACCGGCGCCCCCGGCGACCGTGTGCTCACCGTGCGCGCCACCGACGCCACCGGCGACACCCAACCGACGGAACCGGAGTGGAACCGCCAGGGCATGGCGAACAACGCCGTGCAGCGGGTGCCGGTCCTCGTGCGGGACCGGCTGGCCCACTGAACCGGCTGCTCAGCGGGTGGGCGGGGCGCTCACCCGCTGCACCTCGGCACCCAGCTTCTGCAGGTTCTCCACGAAGCGGGGGTAGCCGCGGTCGATGTGGAACACGTCCCAGACCTCGGTGATGCCGTCCGCGCACAGTCCGGCCAGCACCAGGCCGGCCCCGGCCCGGATGTCGGAGGCCCACACCGGGGCGCTGGACAGCCGCTCCACCCCGCGCACCACGCAGTGGTGTCCGTCGGTACGGGCGTCGGCGCCGAGCCGGACCATCTCCTCGACGAAACGGAACCGGGCCTCGAACACGTTCTCGGTGATCATCGAGACACCGTCGGACACCGCGGCCAGCGCGATGGCGAACGGCTGCAGGTCGGTGGCGAAGCCCGGGTAGGGCAGGGTGACGAAGTCCACCGACTTCGGCCGGTCGTTCATGACCACCCGGAAGCCCAGGTCCTCGGGCTTCTCGAAGATGGTGACGTCCGCCCCGGCCGCTCGCAGCTTCTCCAGCACCAGGTCCAGATGGTGCGGGTCCACCCCGCGCACCCGCACGTCACCACGGGTCATGGCGGCGGCCATGGCCCAGGTGGCACCCACGATGCGGTCCCCGATCACCCGGTGCCGGGTGGGGCGCAGCGAGTCCACGCCGTGCACGGTCAGCGTCGAGGTGCCGGCCCCCTCGATACGGGCACCCATCTGCTGCAGCATCGTGCACAGGTCGACGATCTCCGGCTCACGTGCGGCGTTGTCGATCACCGTGGTGCCCTCGGCCAGCACCGCGGCCATCAGGATGTTCTCGGTGGCGCCCACGCTGGGGAAGTCCAGCCAGATCTGGGCACCGCGCAGGTTCTCCGCCTCGGCGACCACACAGCCGTGCTCGATCTCGCTGCGAGCGCCGAGCTGCCGCAGACCGTTCTGGTGCATGTCCAGCGGGCGGGAGCCGATGGCGTCCCCGCCGGGCAGTGCCACCACCGCGCGCCGGCAGCGGCCCACCAGCGGGCCCAGTACGCACACCGAGGCGCGCAGTTTGCTCATGGAGGCGAAGTTCGCCTTGTGGTTCAGTTCCGCGGGCGTGGTGATGGTGACGGTGTCCTGCTCCACGGTCACCTCGCAGCCCAGGCCGCGGAGCACGTCCGCCATCAACGGAACGTCGAGGATTTCCGGGCAGTTGGTGATCGTGGTCGTGCCCTCGGCCAGCAGTGCGGCCGCCATCAGCTTCAGCACGCTGTTCTTGGCGCCGACCACCTCGACCTCGCCGGTGAGCCGTGCGCCGCCCGCAACCCGGAAGTGCTCACTCACGGCGAGCCATCGTAGGTCGTCCGTCCGGATCGGTTCACAACCGGCACCACCATGGGCACCAGCGGTTCCGCCCTGGTCGGTCGGGTGGTCACAGCGGCGCCACGAAGCCGGGCAGCCGCCCGCTGCCGTCGCACTGGGGGCAGGTGAGGCTGCCGCTGCTGCTCTCGCCGACCTCCCCGGTCACGGAGGCCCGGGAGACGACGATCCGGTGGTCTCCGCGGCAGGTGTGGCAGACGGTGTCGGGGCGGTATCCGGAGTTCAGGTTCGGGTGGGGGATCTCGGGGTAGGGGATTTCGCTCATCGGGCCCCAGCCTTCACGACCGGGCCGTGACGGGGCAAGTTCGTGGTCGGGGCTTCACGTCCGGCGGTGGACGGGAACACACCCGTGCGGTACTAGGATGGGCGCACCGGTGCCACGTAGGCTGCGGAACATGTCCGTGCACCTCACGCGCATCTACACCCGCACCGGCGACGACGGCACCACGGGGCTGAGCGACTTCTCCCGGGTACGCAAGACCGACCCCCGGCTGGTCGCCTACGCCGACGTGGAGGAGGCCAACGCCGCGATCGGTGTCGCGCTGGCGCTCGGCGGGCTGGACGAGGAACTCACCGGCGTGCTGCGCGCGGTGCAGAACGACCTGTTCGACGTGGGGGCGGACCTGGCCACTCCCGTGGTTCCCGATCCCAAGTACCCACCGCTGCGTGTCACCCAGGCCTACGTGGACCGCCTGGAGCGCTGGTGCGACGAGTTCAACGCCCGGTTGAGCAAACTGGACTCGTTCATCCTGCCCGGGGGGACACCCGGTGGGGCGCTGCTGCACCAGGCACGGGTGATCACCCGGCGTGCCGAGCGGAGTGCGTGGGCGCTGATCGAGGTGGACGAGGAGCGGACCAACCGGCTCACCGCCAAGTACCTGAACCGGCTGTCCGATCTGCTGTTCATCCTGGCCCGGGTGGCGAACCCGGACGGTGACGTGCTCTGGAAGCCCGGCGCCCACCGCTGACCGCCCCCTTTCCGACCGGTACCGCCGGGTGCGGTACCGGTCGGCTCAGGAGGCCCAGGGAACACGACGGCCGGGCGGCGCGGACTCCAACCAGGACAGGAACCCGGTGAGCGTGTCCGTGCCCATGGCGAGCTCCAGCTCACCGTCGGTGGTCCGACAGTGCAGCACGGTGGAACCGATCGGCATCGCGTACAGCTCGGCGCCGGTGGGCTCCCGTCGTCGGGCGATCTCCAGATCGTCCCGACGGATCACGACGTTCGGCCCGTTCCGCAGGCTGAGGATGCGGTACCAGGCGAACTCGTCCCCGCGATAACGGCCGATACCCAGGTGCCAGCCGTGCCCGCTGTCGTCCAGGCGGGTGCGCAGGGCGACGTCCACCCCGCCCTGCCTGAGGTCGCGCAGGCGACGCCAGGCCAGGACCGCGACCGCGACGACAGCCAGGAAGAGGACCACTCCGGCTGCCTCTGCGATCCACACGGCCCGGCCCCGTTCACCAGGTCAGACTCGCTGCCCCACGGCCCGCAGCCGGGCGATGGCCCGGGCCCGTGCCTCCTCGTCACCGCGGTTCAGGTCCTCGCGGGCCTGCTCCACGTCGATCTCGTGGGCGAGCTCCGCGGCCTCGGCGAGGATGCTCACACCGGAGCCGGTGACGGAGAGGAAACCACCGTGCACCGCCGCGGTCTGCACCTCACCGTCGGTGGTGGTGATGCGCACCACGCCACCCTCGACGAGCTGGCCCAGCATGGGCTCGTGGCCCGGCAGGATGCCGATCTCGCCCTCGGTCGTCTGGGCCGTCACCATGCTTGCCGTTCCGGACCACAGGCGGCGCTCGACGGCGACCAGCTCGACGGACATCTCAGCCACGCGCATCTCCTTCGTCTCCGCGTTACGCGCAGTTTAAACGGCGTCTTACGACCTCGCCCCACCCGGTGGTGCTTGATGGGGTGACATCACCGACAGTTCCGGGGAGAAGCCGGGAGAGCGGACACACCACGGCCCGCTCCCGCCACGCACACCGGCCGGACGACCCCGGTCCACCACCGGAACGCCTTCTCCGGTACGGGGTCGCTCGCGGGGAACGTGCCCGCCACCGACGGGCCGGGTACGGCCGAGGGGCCGATCCCGGCCCGGGATCGGCCCCTCGGCACACGCATGCTCAGGCGCCTCGGCTCACTTGCCGGTGAGCTTCTTGTAGTTGGCCTCCAGGTCGTCGAGGCCACCGCACATGTAGAACGCCTGCTCGGGCATGTGGTCGAACTCGCCCTTGCACAGCCGGTCGAACGCCTCGATCGTCTCCTTGAGCGGGACGTTCGAGCCCGGCTGACCGGTGAACTGCTCGGCGGCGAACATGTTCTGGGACAGGAACCGCTCGATACGGCGGGCCCGGTTCACCAGAACCTTGTCCTCCTCGGACAGCTCGTCCATACCGAGGATGGCGATGATGTCCTGCAGGTCCTTGTAGCGCTGCAGGATCCGCACCACCTCGCGGGCGACCCGGTAGTGCTCCTCACCGACGATCGCCGGGTCCAGGATCCGGGACGAGGAGGCCAGCGGGTCCACCGCCGGGAAGATGCCCTTGGAGAACACCGCACGGGACAGCTCGGTGGTGGCGTCCAGGTGGGCGAAGGTGGTCGCCGGAGCGGGGTCGGTGTAGTCGTCCGCGGGCACGTAGATCGCCTGCATCGAGGTGATCGACCGGCCACGGGTCGAGGTGATCCGCTCCTGCAGCTCACCCATCTCGTCGGCCAGGGTGGGCTGGTAACCCACCGCCGAGGGCATACGGCCCAGC
>DATCJU010000125.1:0-23449 GCA_036562635.1 Pseudonocardiaceae bacterium | reverse complement strand
GTCCTGGACTGGGAGATGTCCACGCTCGGGGACCCGCTCACCGACCTGGCCCTGCTGGTCGCCTACTCCACCCGGGCACTGCACGAGGGCGACAGCCCGGTGTCCGACGCCAGCGCGGCACCCGGCTACCCGGACGCCACGGAGCTCGTCGCCCGCTACGCCGAACGTTCCAGGCGCGACCTGTCCCGGTTCCCCTGGTACGTCGCGTTCGCCTTCTACAAGCTCGCCGTGATCCTCGAAGGCATCCACTACCGGTTCGCCCAGGGCATGACCGTCGGCGCCGGGTTCGACCGGGTGGGTGAGCTGGTCGCCCCGCTCGTCGCGCACGGCCACGCCGCCCTCAAGGAGGACTGAATGGACTTCGCGTTCGACGCCCGAACCGAGGAGCTCCGTCAGCAGCTCCTGGACTTCATGGACTCCCACGTCTACCCGGCCGAGCCGGTGTTCCGGGCCCAGCTCGCCGAACGGACCGACCCCTGGGCCGTTCCGCCGGTGGTGGAGGAACTCAAGGCGGAGGCACGTCGGCGTGGCCTGTGGAACCTGTTCCTGCCCGGCGAGTTCGGCGCCGGGCTGACCAACCTGCAGTACGCCCCGCTGGCCGAGATCACCGGGCACAGCCCCCACCTGGCTCCGGTCGCGCTCAACTGCGCGGCACCGGACACCGGGAACATGGAGGTGCTCGCCATGTTCGGCACCGAGCAGCAACGCGAGCGGTGGCTGCGGCCCCTGCTGGACGGGAAGATCCGTTCGGCCTTCGCCATGACCGAGCCAGACGTCGCCTCCTCCGACGCCACCAACATCCGCACGCGCATCGAGCGGGACGGCGACCACTACGTAATCAACGGTCGCAAGTGGTTCATCTCCGGTGCGATGAACCCCGCCTGTCGCATCCTCATCGTGATGGGCAAGACCGACCCCACCGCCGAACCGCACCGGCAGCAGAGCATGGTCCTGGTGCCCACCGACACCCCCGGGGTAACGATCCGACGCGGCATGCACGTGTTCGGCTACGACGACTCCGACCACGGTGGCCACGCCGAGATCGAGTTCTCCGACGTGCGGGTGCCGGTGGAGAACCTGATCGGCGAGGAGGGCTCGGGGTTCGCCATCGCCCAGGCCCGGCTCGGGCCCGGCCGGATCCACCACTGCATGCGCCTGATCGGCATGGCCGAGCGGGCGTTGGAGCTGATGTGTCGCCGCGCCGTGGACCGCGTCGCGTTCGGCCGGCCGTTGGCCGAGCAGGGCGTGGTGCAGGACTGGATCGCCGAGTCCCGGGTCCGCATCGAGCAGCTGCGGCTGCTGGTGCTCAAGACCGCCTGGTTGATGGACACCGTGGGCAACCGCGGAGCGCACACCGAGATCCAGGCGATCAAGATCGCCGCGCCGCGGACGGTCGAGTGGGTGTTGGACAAGGCGATCCAGCTGTACGGCGCGGGTGGGGTCAGCCAGGACTTCCCGCTGGCCGAGCTGTGGGCACACGCCCGCACCCTGCGTCTGGCCGACGGGCCGGACGAGGTGCACAAGCGTTCCCTGGCCCGTCGCGAGCTCAGGCGTTACCGGAGCGAACAACCGGGGCGGGAAACCGCCCGGTGAACCAGGCGCCCCTCGGCCCGGCAGGGGGCGGCCGAGGGGCGCCCTCTCCCCTGCCTTCCCCGTGCCCGGGAGCCGAACCGACCCGGCCCTCGACCGGCCACGGTGGACCGAGTCCTCACCCGACCGGACTGGCACCGGATAGGCCCACGGTGGGACCGGGTACACCACAGTGGGGTCCGGCCGAGGCACCACGGACCGGGTGCGCGCGGGGAGGCGACGTGAGCCAGCATCCACATCACGCTGCAGGATCCGGAGCACCGCGGCCGCACCCGGGAGAACAGCACCGGAGCGGCCTGGCGAGCCGGCTCAACCGACTGCGCGCCGGGGTGCTCGGCGCCAACGACGGCATCGTGTCCACCGCCGGGCTGGTGGTCGGTGTGGCCGGAGCCGCCGTGGACCGTTCCACCGTCCTGCTGGCCGGGTTGGCGGGCCTGGTCGCCGGGGCACTGTCCATGGCCGGGGGCGAGTACGTGTCGGTCAGCACCCAGGCCGACACCGAGCGGGCGGCCCTGGAGAAGGAGCGGTGGGAGCTGCAGACCATGCCCGAGGACGAACTCGAGGAGCTGGTCCGGCTCTACCAGGCCAAGGGGTTGTCCCGGGAACTGGCCGAGGAGGTGGCGCGGGAACTCACCCGGCACAACGCCCTGGCGGCCCACGCCGAGACCGAGCTGGGCATCGATCCGGACGAACGGACCAGCCCGTGGCAGGCCGCGTGGTCGTCGATGTTCTCGTTCGTCCTCGGGTCACTGCTCCCGCTGCTGGCGATCACCCTGCCGCCGCCGACCTGGCGGGTGCCGGTCACCGTCGCCGCGGTGGCGGTGACCCTGGCGCTGACCGGTGCGGTGAGCGCCCGGCTCGGGCAGGCCCCGGTGCGTCCCGCCGTGCTCCGCACTGTCGGGGTGGGGCTGCTGGCCATGGGGGTCACGTTCGCGGTGGGCCACCTCGTGGGCAGCGGCGTCTAGCCCGGTACCCACCGCGTGCCACGCAGCACGTCACCGGTACCCGCCCGGCGTACCGGGTCGTCAGGACGCCGTCTGGGCCCCGCCGCCGTTCACCCTGGTCCACGTGCCTCGGGTGAACCCCGGCGCGCGGGACAGGGAGAGCACGACCCGGGCGATCTCGGCTCCCTGCCGGCCCAGTCGGGCGACGTAGCGCCGCAGCTCCTCGTTCTCCCGGGCCAGCTCGATGGCGGGCAGACCCGCCGCCCGACGGAGGGACTGGTGCCGCCGGGCCAGTTCGGCCCTGCGCAGGATCATGGAGATGATCTGCTCGTCGAGATCCTCGATGATCGCGCGGGTGTTCCGCTCTTCCTGTTCCACGGCATTCATCACAGGAGCTCGGCTTGGTCGAGGGAGATCCGCGTGACGAATTCCAGCCGCCCGATGGCCTCGCGAGCCAGGATCAGCGCCTCCTCCGCGGTAGCGGCGTGAGCCCGGGCCCAGGCCAGCCGCGAGTCCGAGTTCTGCAGGCCGTTGAGCCGGGTACCGGGTGCACCGAGCACCTCGACGCGGACACCGTCCGGATGCGGTCCCTCGGCTCCGGAGACCTCGACCAGCACACCCGACGCGGGTGCGGAGGCGAACCAGATCGCCTCGTGGCGGGGAGCATGTGACGGGTCGTCGAGGATCTCGCGGATGGCGGGGAGCACCTTCTCCCCGACGCACTGCCGGAGCTGGTACTCGACGAGATCCACCCCCACCGCGTCCGTGACCATGTTCCAGATCTCGTCACCGCCCACCCGCAGATGGGTCTCGATGACCCTGGGCCCGGACTCGGTGAGGACGATCTCGGTGTGGGTGGGCCCGAACTCCACGCCCAGTGCGTCCAGCACCCGCACCACGTAGGCGCGTACGGCCTCCTCCTGCTGCGGGTCCAGCGGAGCGGGCATGACGTGCCCGAGCTCCACCAGGCTGACGGGATCGGAGTACTTGCGGGTGATGGCCACCACCACGTGCTCCCCCAGTTCGGAGAAGCTCTCCACGCTGTACTGCACCCCGGGCAGGAACGTCTCCACGACCACCTTGGTCGAGGCGTCCTGACCTCGGGCCCGGGCGAAGGCGGCCTCCGCCTCCTCCGCCCCGCGCAGGACGGAGACCCCCGTACTGGCCGTGCCCCTCAGCGGTTTGACCACGCACGGGTAGCCGTGTTCGGCGGCGAACTCCCGCAGTTCGTCCGCGTCCCGGACCACTGCGGAAGGCGTCAGGTCAACCCCGGCCTCCGCCAGCCGCCGGCGCATGGCGTGCTTGTCGAAGACCGCACGGACCGTCTCGGGTGAGTGGGTGGGCACACCCAGTGCCCGTCCCACCTCGGCCGCGATCTCCTGGCACTGGTCACCGAAGGTGCCGATGCGGGTCACCGGCTCCACCGCGTGGATCGCCCGGGCGAGCGTGATCCAGTCCTCGACGGGACTGTCCGCCCGCACCGCGACGATCCGGGAGTGCCCCTCCGCCTCCTCGATCTTCGCCAGGTGTTCGGGCCAGCACATCACGCTGGTGGAGATCCTCCGGCCCGAGCCGGCGCCGAACGCGCGGATACGGCCGGGTATGTCGTACCCGTTGCCGAAGATCAGGATATGTTCTGGCATGGTGCCGGTTCCTCCAGGGGTCTGTGTCTGTTCCGGGGCCGGGCAGGACGGCGGGGGCCGCTCAGGAGCCCACCGGTTCGGTGATCACGGAGACCTTCCCGGCGAGCTGCTCGCCCAACGCGACGGCGGTGGCCGTGTCGGGTGCGGTGACCAGGACCTGCCCCACCCGGTCCCAGCTGGCCTCCAGCGGACGGACCACGTCCCCCTCGGAGACCGTGACGTCGACTCCGAACACGGCCTCGTGGGCCCGCACCTCCGCGACTCCCTCGATGCCGGTGACCCGGCCCGGCTCGGCCCGGAGGAAATGGGTCGCGGCAGCCCTGTGGGCCTCGGGCCTGCCGTCCAGGGCAGGAAGGACGCCCGCGGCCCAGCCGATGGTGTAGGCCTCGATGTCGACCCCACAGGCGGCCTGGACCAGGTCCATGATGCGGTCGCCGCCCGGCCTGCCGTGGGACTCGATCACCCGGGGGCCGTCCGCGGTCAGTTTGATCTCCGTGTGCGCGGGGCCGTGCCGCAGGTCCACGGCGTCCAGGAAGTCGTGGACGCAGCGCAGCACCGCCTCCTCGTCGTCGGGGCTCAGCCGGGCGGGCACGGCGTGGCCGAGCTCCACGAAGTTGGGATAGACCAGCTTCTCGGTGATCGCCAGCACGACGTGCCGCCCGTCGAAGCTCAGCGACTCCACGCTGTACTCCGGCCCCTCCAGGTACTCCTCCATCAGGAAGCGTTCGACGGGGAAGTAGTGGGCGAACTGGTGCTCGGTGCTGCCCCGCAGGCGCGTGATCGCATGCCAGACGTCCTCGATCGCCTCCGGGCTCTCCACCAGCCGCACCCCGAAGCTGGCGGCCGCGTCCACCGGCTTGACCACGAACGGGTAGCCGTGGCGCTCGCCGAACGCCACCAGACTGTCCCGCCCC
The DNA here is from genome assembly GCA_036562635.1 of Pseudonocardiaceae bacterium. Classification (GTDB taxonomy): domain Bacteria; phylum Actinomycetota; class Actinomycetes; order Mycobacteriales; family Pseudonocardiaceae; genus DATCJU01. The sequence continues at coordinate 18,358 of DATCJU010000125.1, read as the reverse complement.
TCCACCAGCTCGGCGGCGACGGCACCGCTCCCGGCGGCGAGATGCCGGCGCATCTCCCACTTGTCCCGCATCAGACGGGCACAGTGGTGGGTGTTGCCGCGGAGGCCCAGGGCATCGCTGATCCGCCCGACGGGCTCGACACCCGGTTCGGTGATGGTGGCGACCCCCGAGAACCCGAACACCTGGTGCGCGGCCGTCACCAGGGGCTCGAGCACCGACCAGTCGGTGTAGTCCACCAGCAGTGCCGCGTCGACCAGGGCGGCGTGCTCGGGCCGGTACTCCTCCGGGCGCAGGACATCGACGACGCCCAGGCCCATGTTCCTGGCCTTGCGGACCGTCTCCACACGGCCCCCGATGATCAGAACCGTACGGCGGTTCGAGCCCACGACGTCTTCCTCTCTCAGTTCCTGGCCAGCTCGCCGGAGGTGTCGGGCAGTTCCTGTTCCGACGCCTTCTGCGCCGCGGCGAGCCGACGTTCGCCCCATCGCACGGCGGGAACCATCAGGAATCCCGCGATCACGAAGAGCGCGCCGAGCAGGATCCAGCCGGGTGCGCCCCAGTAGACGATCAGCCCGGTCAGCGCCAGCGGACCGACGATCTCGGCCACGGTGAGCCCCATGCCGAAGAAGGCCTGGTACTGGCCGTGCCTGCCGTCCGGGGCCAGCCCGAAACTGATCTCCCAGGTGCCCGCCATCTGCACCATTTCCCCCAGCGTCTGCACCGCGGCGGCAGCGACCAGCAGCAGGAACGCGGGCACGACCGAGTCGGGACTGCCGGAGAAGGCGAAGATCACGCATCCCGCACCGAGCAGCAGGCCACCGCGCACCACGTACCGGGCTGCGCTGGCCAGGCCGGTCACCCCTCGGGACACCCGGACCTGGAAGACCACCACGGCCAGCGTGTTGAGCACGAACATCACGGACAGCACCCAGGCCGGGGCCTCGGTGTGCCCGACGATCCACAGCGGCAGGGCCACGTCGATCAGCGGCACGTGCAGGACCAGGATCAGGTTCAGCAGGCTCACCGCGACGTAGGGGGGGTCCTGGAACACCGACTGCTTGGCCTTGTCCTTGGTGGCGGGCGGTGTCGGCGGGACCGCGGGCACCCGGCACAGCACGAGGGCCGCCACGAAGAACGCCACGGAGTTGAGCGCGAACGCAGCGAGGTAGGCGGCAGGTGTGTCGAAGAGCAGCACGATGCCGCCGAGCGCCGCACCCACCGCCAGTCCGGCGTTGTAGCTGGATTGCAGGTAGGCCCGCACCTTCGTCAGGTTCTCCCGGGGCACCACGCCGGCGAGCAGCGCCTGCTGGGCGGCCGAGCCGCTGCGCTGGCCCACCGCGTACAGGCACGCGGCGAGGACGAACAGCGGGAAGGAGCGCACGAACAAGTACGAGCCGACGGCGACTCCCGCGCAGCAGAAGAAGAACACCGCCGTCCCGCGCACGCCCCTGCGGTCCGCCAGGTTCCCCAGGGGAACGCCCAGGACCAGTGCCACCGCCCACGCTATGGTCAGGCCGAGCCCCAGCTGCCCCGGTGACAGCCCGACAACCCTGGTGAAGAACAGGGCCGCGCACACGTAGTACGCGCCGTCCCCGGTCCGGCTGATCAGCTGGGCCAGGGCGAGGGTCCGGGGTGGACCGGCAGGGGGAATCAGACTTTTGATCATTTCGCTCCTCGGGCGACCCGTCCGGACACGGGTCCGCCGTGCGTGGTGGGATGGGCTACCCGGCGATCGGGCCCAGGGCTTCCACTGCCGTCTCCAGGTGGTGCCGCTCGTGGACGGCGGACAGCGCGAAACGGATGAGCCCCGTGCCCCGTGCCACCGTGGGGAAGAAGGCCGGAAGGACGAGGACACCGGCGGACCGCAGCCGGCGGGCGGCCTCGAACGCCGCCTCCTCGGTGTCGAAACGAGCGCCACGGACCGGTGAGCGCTCTCCGGCGTTCACCAGGCGGTTGTCGGTTAGTTCGTCGAACAGGGCGGCGTTCCGCCACAGCCGCTCCTGCAGCTGCGCCACCTCACCGTCCAGGTGCAGCCCGGCCGCCGCCACGTTGGCGGCGAGCAGCGGAAGCATGATGGAGTGCCCGAAGACCAGGGGATTGGCGAACTTACGCAGCATCCGCACGTCCCCGGGGTCCTGCAGCACCGCGAAGCCACCGGCGCCGCCGAACGCCTTGGACAGCGATCCGGCCAGGAGCACGTTGGCCGGGAGCCGGCCACCGAAGGCCTCGTAGGCATAGCCCGCGCCGTGGGGTCCCTGGATCGAGATGCCGTGCGCGTCGTCCACGTACAGGTAGCCCCCGGCCTCCGCCAGCGACCGGGCGAGCCCGGCCACGTCGGTCAGGCCGCCCATCGAGCCGACCCCGTCGGCGAGGGCGATGGGGGTGCGTCCCTCCGCGGTTGCCTCGGCCAGGCGCGTGGTCAGCGACTCGGGATCGGTGAGGTCGAAACGGTGCACCGGACCGATCTGTCCCATGACCCCGCGCAGGACCTGCATGGAGGCGTGGGCCGTCTTCTCGACCAGGAAGACCGGTCCGGTCGGGGAGACCGGGTAGCCGGGCAGTGCGCCGTTGCCGAGCAGGGGCAGCACACCCAGGTGCACGTTGCTCACCGAGGTGAAGACGGTGACCGGGCCGCCCCCGTAGATCTCGCTCAGCAGCTCCTCGAGTTGACCCAGGTACATCGGCCGCATGCGGTTACGGGACGAGGAGAAGTGCACGCCGAACCGGCGTAACGCCTCCTCGGCCGCGGCGACCAGAGCCGGATGCTGTTCCAGTCCCAGGTAGGAGCAGGAAACGAACTCGATCGCCCGGCTGCCGTCCGCCAGTTCCACCTCCTTGCCCTCGCGGCTGGTGATGACGTGACCGGTCAGCCCCTCGTCGAAGGCACGGTCCAGCGCGTCGGTCGTCCTGGCGATACGGGCGGCCATCCAGTTGGCGGATCTGATGGTCTCTGTGGTGGTCACGGCGTCTCCTCGGGTTCGACGGTGGGCATGCGGGCGAAGAGCGTCGCGCAGACGTCCTGGTAGTGCGGGAGCCTGTTCCCCAGTACCTGGGAGAACGCGTGCAGCGACCGCGCGAACTCCTCCTCGCTCCCGTCACGGGTGAGGTCCTGCAGCCACCGCACCCCCTGGGCGAGCGCGTCACGTGCATCCGGGGCGAACGGGTTCGCGGACTGGATGTCCCAGTACACCTCGGGAGTGCCGGTCACGATCCGGGCCAGCAGGGCCAGGAGCACGGCATGCGGCGGGGGAGCCACCGCGGCCAGCTCGTCGATCGTGACGTCGAGCGTGGACAGGGCGCGGCCGAAGGACAGCACGGTGGCGTGGGTGAGCACTTGGCAGGCGGCGGTCACCCGGTCGTGCCGGTGCGCGTCCATCCGCACCACCCGGCCGCCGTGCTCGGTGATCAGGCGGAGCAGCTCGTGGACCAGCGGCCCGTCGTGCAGGACGACGGCGGCCACCGGCCGCCCGGCCATGTCCAGTGCCGGCGCGAACATGGGGTTGAGTCCCAGCGCCTGCTGCTCGGGCAGGTGGGCGGTGATCGCGGCCGCGACCCGGGACTTCACCGAGAGGGTGTCCGCGAACAGGGCGTCGGGGTTGAGCACACCGGGCAGTCCGGGCACCGCGGCCAGGGCCACCGGTTCGGGCACGGCCAGCAGCAACAGGTCCGTCGCCGCCAGCTCGGCCCGGAGCCGGTCGTCCGGGGCCGTGACGTCACCGGGCAGGTGGCGGACTCCGGGCCACGCGGCCCGTGGGGGCGCGGGGTCCACGACGCACACGTCGGCCCCCGCCGCCGCGAGCAGCTCACCGAACAGGGCGCCCACCGCGCCCGACCCGCCCGCCACGACACAACGTCGGATCGGCGTCGTCCTCGGGGAAGCAGTCATGCGTCCGCCGCCTCACCCCGGTCCACCATGCCGGCTGCGATCGCCGCCACCATCGCCCGCGACTTCACGAGCGTCTCCTCGTACTCCTCGACCGGGTCGGACAGCGCGATCACGGCACCGCCCACCCCGAAGGACACGCCGTCGGGTGTGGCCACGAGGGTCCGGATGACGATGCTCAGATCGGCGGCCCCGTTGAGCGAGAACCAACCCAACGCGCCCGAGTAGACGCTGCGCGGCCCCTCCTCCAGCCGATCGATGATCTCCATGGTGCGCAGCTTCGGCGCCCCGGTCATCGAGCCACCGGGGAACGCGGCCCGGACGCAGTCCACCGCGGACTTGTCCTCCCGCAGGGTGCCGCGGATGGTGCTGACCAGCTGGTGCACCGGGGCGAAGGTCTCGACGTCGAAGAGCTTCGGGACGTGGACCGAACCGACCTCGCACACGGTGTTGAGGTCGTTGCGCAGCAGATCCACGATCATCAGGTTCTCGGCACGGTCCTTCTCCCGGCCCAGCAGGTCCTCGCGCAGCCTCGCGTCCTCCTCGGAGGTCGCGCCCCGCGGCCGGGTCCCCTTGATCGGCTTGGACTCGGCGATCCTGTCCGTCCCGACGGTGAGGAACCGTTCGGGGGATGCGCTGAGCACCGCCACCCCGGGGAAATCGAGCAACGCGCCGTAGGGCACGGGGCTGATGCGCCGCAGCTCCCGGTAGGTCCGCAGCGGGTCGATCACGATGGCGGAGGAGATCATGTTGGTGAGGCAGACCTCGTAGGACTCACCGTTGCGGATCTCCTCCAGGCACTCGTCGATGCGCTTGAGGTATCCCTCCCTGCTGTGCCGTGGCACGAGCGCGAGGTGGGCGGGCGGTGTCGCCTCGACCAGGGGCCGGTACGTGGTGGCGGTCCCAGGGGGCAGTGCCGCCAGCCGCTCGGCGGTGCTGTCCAGCCACCGGGCGGCGTCGGAGTCGTGTTCGGTGGTGCTCAGGCACAGCAGGTAGCAGGTGTTCTCGGCATGGTCGACGACGACGGCGCGATCCACGAACAGGAAGGCCGCGTCGGGCACCGGTGAGATGTGCGCCGCCATGCCCCCCGTCTCGGCCTTCAGTTCGTAGCCGAGGTAGCCGACGTAGCCCAGTTGGAAGGCGAACGGCAGGCTGTCGTCCGTGGGCAGGGCACGCCGGCGTAGTTCGTCGTCGAGGTAGTCGAAGAACTTCCGCTGCAGCTTCTCGACCGGCTTCCCCGTCCGCTCCACGCACACCGTGCCCGTGGCGACCCGGTAGGTGACGTACTCGGCGAGCGGGCCGGTGCCGTCACCGAGGATGGAGAAGCGGGCGTTGCCGTCGGCGTGCGAACTGCTGTCCAGCCAGAAGCTGTGGCGGCGCCCGGCGAACAGCTCCGTGTAGAGGGCCTCGGTGTCGGGAGCCAGGTCGAGCCGACGGACGTGCAGGTGGTAGCGCACCTGCCCGGGTCCGGGGGTGCCGGGGCGGCCGCGACCCGCAGCGGCTCGGCGGGTGCCCACGTGACGGTGCTCCGCGCTGCCAGCCCTGCCCCGGTGAGCCTCGGTCAGGTCCCGGAAATTGCCCAGCAGTTCCCGCCCGTACTCGCTGCTGATCGACTCCGGGTGGAACTGGACCCCCCAGATGGGCCTGGACCGGTGCCGCAGGCCCATGAGCACACCGTCCTCGGCCCAAGCGATGCCCTCCAGCTCGTCGGGGAGTTCGGTGACCGCCAGGGAGTGGTAGCGCACCACGGAGAAGGGTGAGGGCAGCCCGGCGAAGATGTCCTCGCCCCTGTGGTGCACCTGGGAGATCCGGCCGTGCCTCGGTTCGGGGGCGTGCCCGACCACGCCGCCGAACAGTTCGGCGATGCCCTGATGGCCCAGGCACACGCCCAACACGGGAAGCCCGCTCTCGCGGATGGCGCGGGCGCTCACACCGAAGTCGCGCTCCCGGTCGGGCCTGCCGGGCCCCGGGGAGATGACGATGTTGTCGTACTCGTCGAGACGAAGCGTGGACCAGGCGATGTCGTTGCGCACCACGGTCGGTGGGCGCCCGTTCACCTCACCCAGGTACTGGTAGAGGTTGTAGGTGAACGAATCGTAGTTGTCGATCAGGAGCGTATGCATCGAACACCGGGTCTTTCGCTGCCGTGACCTACTTCCGACCGGTGGCGTCGACCTACTTCCGATCGGTCACGTCGCCGTTGATGACGAGGTCCTCGACCCGACAGGTCTCCTCGATGATCAGCTCGTAGAGCCGGCGCAGGAACGCCTGGTCGATGCCGTGCTTGGCACCGTATCGCGCGGCATGCTCGTGCACCACGGCGATCCGGTGCGGCTGCATCATCGGCACCGAGTGCTCGCGCTTGTACCGGGCGATACGCACACAGCAGTCCAGCCGAGCCCTCAGGACGTCCAGCAGCTGCTCGTCGATCCGGTCGAGTTCTTCGCGCAGACCGGCAAGACCGGCCTCGGCGTCGGTCGACGTCGTCATGTCCGTACCTTCCTGACAGCGGTGGTGTAGCGGGGGCGGTTCTCCTGGTCGCGGTGCTTCTCGATGCCGGCGAAGACGCCGGTCTGGGCAAGTAGTGCCGGTACGACGTCCCGTTGCGCGTCACCGTGCTCGATGGCAAGACCTCCGCCGGGGCGCAGCAGTCGTGCGGCGCAGCGGACGACGTGGCGGATGACGTCCAGCCCGTCCTCACCGGCGAAGATCGCCTGCCTGGGGTGGTGCCTGCCCCACTCGGGCAGCAGCACCATGCCCTCCGGCACGTACGGGGGGTTGGCCAGGACCAGGTCCACCCCGCCGTTGAGGAACGCCAACAGGGCCGGTTCGGTGACATCCCCCTGGATAAGGGTGATCGGGGTGTCCCCGGCGGCGACACGCTCGGCGGCGTTGCGCTGGGCGCACTCCAGTGCCGCGTCGTCGATGTCGACCGCGTACACCGTGGCGTCGGGCCGGGCGTGCGCCACGGCCAGGGCGACCGCCCCGGAGCCGGCGCACAGGTCCACCACGACCGGGGCCTCGGTCCGCCGGATCACCGACAGCCCCCAGGCCAGCAGGAGCTCGGTGGGGAACCGGGGCACGAACACGTCGGGGGTGACCGACACCTCGATGCCTCCGAAGCGGACCCGGCCGGTGAGGTGGCCGAGCGGGATCCGGGCGGCCCGGCGGGACACCAGGGCGCGCACCTCGTCCGCCGCGGACTGCGACACGAGCAGGTCCGGTTTGAGGTCCTCCTCGGCAAGGCCCAGCACGTGGGCCGCCAGTGTTTCCGCGTCCGCGCGCGGGCTCCACACCCCGCTGTCGACGAGCACCTGCTCCGCTTCCCGGAGCAGTTCTTCGAGCGGCAGGCCAGCCACTGTCCTTATGTCCTTTCAGGTGAGCCGCGGGTTCCCGGTCCCGAACGACCAGGTCAGGGGCCTGGGGGAATCCGGGCACTTTCAGGCGCGCTCCGCCGCGTGCCAGGCCGCGTAGTAGGCACGCAGCGCGTCGGCGAGCGTGGGGTGGATCCGGGAGGAGGCCAGCAACTCCGGCGGCGGGGTGAAGGTGGGGTCGAACTCGTCCGCGATGCGTGTGTAACCGACCCGCAGGTAGTGCTCGATGGTGAACGGCCACTCGACGGGCACGGTCCAGTTGGACTCGTAGCCGGTCGCCAGCATGTGGGTGACCGTCGCCTCCACGACCTCCTCACGGGAGAACGGCTGGATCGGGGGCCGGACCGGTCGGAACATCTCCAGGTCGATCCGGGCCTCCTCGCCCAGCAGACGTGCGGCCATCTCCCGGGCGAGCAGGGGGGAGAGGGTGAGCCCGTCGCGATAGGTGCCGCCCATCATCCACAGGCCCTCCAGCTCGGTCTCCCCGAGCAGCGGCATGGCGTCCAGCGCGATGGGGCGGTTCCCCACCTGGATCGTGCGCAGGCCGCTCTCCCCGAGGTTCCTGCGGACCTGGCGGTCGGCACAGTTGAGCAGGAAGAGGACGTCGGAGATGAGTGGAGTCTCCCGGGGCTCCGGGGAGATGATGTTGGTCGCTCCCACGTAGACCTGGCCGGCCCGCCGCGGAACGACGTGCAGACCGCAGGCGAACGCACGGTTGGGGGTGCGGATGACGCTGCGCGGCCCGGTTCCGTCCTCGGTGTCGACCAACGCCGAGACCCCGTAGCCACTGACCAACCGTGGGATACGTACCGCCAGGCTGGGAACGGTGTCCAGCACCCGCTGGGAGGCGGATCCGGCCGCCAGGACCAGGTGCTTCGCCGACAGCACCGTGCCCGACTCCAGTTCGATGCCACGCACCCGCCCGGCATCCCGGTCGATGCGGATCCCGTGCTCGGGGACGATCACCCCACCGGCCGCGACGAACGCGTCCTGCAGGCGGGCGATCAGGCCGTGCGCGTCGACGGCGTGCTCGTGGGGCAGGAACATCGCCCGGAGAGGACGGGCCGTCGGCTCCGGGTCGAGCCAGTCGATGTCCTCGGGGTCGACGTCCTCGAACGCCTCTCCGTAGTCGGCGAGCGCCTTCCGGATGGCGTTGAAGTTCTCGGTGTCGATCTGCGGCAGTCCGACGGTGTTGAGCATGACGATGGTGCCGTTCGCCGTCAGCAGGTCCGTGCCGTCCGAGTCGGGCGACAGCTGGGCCAGCCAGTCGGGCCAGAGCTTGCTCGCCTGGTAGGCCCAGTCGAGCTTGGTGCGCCCGTATTCGCTTTTCAGCAGCGCGGCCGTGACCTCACCGAAGGTGCCGATCATTGCACCTGCCGCCAGGGAAGCGGACCAGGGACGGTGTGGCCGACCGAGTACGGCCACCCGGACGTTCCGCCGCGCCAGGACGAGGCCGAGCGACAGGCCGAGCGAACCGTTTCCGACGACAACGACGTCATACACGCGACTGTCGCCAGAAGAAGCCACGGACACCGGCGTATCCCCTTTCACGTCATGTCGGTGAACACTGGCGATTCCCACCGTCGCAGCAGATCCACAGCGATTTCGAAGAATCGGGCGACCGCTCGAGCCCGGCATTACTGGTGTGGTGGCCCGGACGGCGATCCGCCGCCCACAAGCTAGACGTGTGGCCCCGCGGAGCCAATGCTTTTAGCTGGTGCTAAATCCATGCATGGCCGTTCCCCGTTCAACGCGTTCGGTGCCGGGGGTCGGCACCACGGAGAAGCGCCTCTCCCATCTCGGTGAGCGAGTGGAGGACCTGCCGTCCGGCTCGTCTGCTCACCACGAGTCCGCACTCACGCAGCACGCCGAGGTGCTGGCTGACCGCACCGGGCGTGACACCGATCTCCACCGCGAGCTCACTCGTCGTCGCGGGTGTCACCAGTGCCTCGAGCACCGCCGCCCGGATACCGCCGAGCAGGGCCGACAGCGGACTGGGGCGTCTCGACTCCTGCCGCTGCCAGACCTCCGCGGCACCCGGTCTCGGGTACACGAGCATCGCCTGCTGGGGAGGCAGCATGGTCAGCACCTCCGGGCCGCAGAAGACGCTCGGCACGAGCACGATCCCCTGCTCGTCCAGGTTCTCCCGGAAGTCGTACCCGCTGCGGACGGTGAGGCAGGTCCCGTCCCAGCCGACCCGGTCGTTCAGGGACGAGAGCACGGGAGCGACCCCCGTGTTCTCCATGACCCTGGTCCGGGAGCGGATGTCGGTCAGCAGGCTTCCCCGCAGGCGCTTCCAGCAGGGCTCCAGCGCCGCCCGCCAGTACCTGTCGAGAAGATCGGTGATCCTTCTGATCGCCTTCTCCGGGCTGGCCAGCATCTGCCGGTGCAACGAACCGGCCGCCGTCCGCCAGGCGGTGGGCGTGGCCGGGTCGTTCACCATCCACGTCACCTCGTCGACGAAGTGCTCCGGCCTGGTCGAACGCACCACCTCCAGCTCCTCGGCGAAATCCGGGGACCGCAGTCCCGGCGGGGGTGTGAGGAAGTCCGGGACGTACCCGGTGGGTGGCACGACGGCACGCAGGAGTCGCAGATCGTTCTCCGCCAGTCTCGACCGGATGGCCTCGAACCAGATCCGATGCGGTTTTCTCCGTTCGGGCGAGGCCAGCATACGGAAGCTGTACACCGCCTCTCCCAACGGGGAGAGCGAGAACCTCACCCGGGGAGCTTCGCGTTCGGTCGTGACATAGGAGATCATGGCGCGTTTCTCACTTCGCTCTTTCTTGCCGGCTTTCCGCCCCACCCCGATGCCGAGCAAAAAGTATTTCCAGAAGCAAACAACCGAGTGCGGGCCAACGTCCCCAAATTCTCGGAAACCGAGCATGGTGCAGTGCACCGGAACGATCGGCCGCTCTCCAGGAGAGCGCCGCGCGAATCACCGGCAGATCCGGGAGGGCCGGAACTACAAAACGAATCGGGACACGACGAGCCACACCTCACGAAGAGAGAACTCAATGTCATCCCCCAGGACGCAGAAGGACCTCCGACCCTTGAGGGCACAGACCGACGAGAGTCGGTGTGACCGACACCGGAAGCAGCAAGATCCCTGCGAGCCGCGTGCCTCCTCGCACGAACGCACTCAACAGTTCCGAGTCACGTACTCGTACTCGCCGCGCGCTTCGACTGCGTCGACACAGGGGTTCACCCCCCGTGGACGACGACGTCCACCGCCCGCCACCTCCGCCCTGCGCACTCCTTCAGGGCGGCTCGGGCACCGCAGAACCCCACCCCGGAAGCAACGGGCAGGGTCTTCCCCTCGAACGGAACCGGGATCAACACCCCGAGACGAGCCAGGCGGACAGGTCGACGGCAGTGACACCACACCACGTCATGACATGCACTTCCCTTCTCTCGGACTCTCCCCGGCACGAAGCCGCCCCGCGGTCGGATTCTGACCACACCTCGAGTCCATGATCAACGTCCCGTGGAACGGATACGTCGGTCGCACCCCTGAATACCCCCGCTCGGGCCCCATCCAGGTGGACCGTTCGACCGAGTGACACCCGCAGGGAGTAGATCCTGCGGCTCAGCATCGGCCTCGGGCCGGGCATCTGTCAGGGCACGACGAGCACGGCAGCACAGGCCGACGAGGGGCAGGAGCCAGCCGGATCGGCGGCCGCACACGGCACGGGTCCGCGTTCCACGAAGGTGTGGAACGCGGACCCGTGCCGTACAGCGCCTCGTCTGGGGGCCCGTCCGGTGTGTCGGGTGGCCCGTCAACGGGCGCGCTGCAGCTCCCTGCCGTGGACGGCGAGGGCGTAGATGACGACGACGTCCAGTGCAATCATCAGGGCCGACCACAGGGGGTAGGCGGGCAGGAAGGCCAGGTTGATCAGCGCGCTCAACCCGGCGATGGCGATACCGCCCATCCGCGCCCACGTGGCGCCCTGGAGCACCCCGAATCCGATCGCCGCCACCACGATGCCACCGATGAGGTGGATCCAGCCCCAGCCGGTGTAGTTGACCGCGAGGACCATGCCGTCGGGTTCCACCAGATAGACGTTCCGCCGGAACAGGGCCACCAGGCCGGCGATCACGTGGTACGCACCGAGCAGCACCAGGACGCATCCGGCGAAGAGCAGCCAGCCCATCCAGGCTGTCTGCTCCGGTGGCGCCGCGCGTCCCGGCGTGGTCATGGCGCCTGTCTCCGTTCGGGCCTGTTCCATCCCGGCCTGCTCCTGGGTACGGGGTTGCTGTGGCGGGACCGCAGCCTGACCCGAAGCAGCGGCCTGACCGGTGGCTCCTGGCCTGCCGGGGGTACCCGGTTGCCTCTGTGTCATGGCCTCTCCTGTGCTCGTGGGCGTTGGTGTCATCCGCCAGAGCGCTCCCGGACCGGGGTCCGCCCCGACGGGGTGCGACGAGGGCAGCCCCTCACTCCTCCGAGTGACCCACCCGGGCTTTCACCCAGGCGTCATCGCTCCGGGAGGAGCTGCCTCGGAACACAGGTTTCGGGTACCCCGAATGCGCCAGTCGCATTCGAGCTCCCCAGGCCCACGACCAGAACGATCCCTACCGTCACACCTTGCGCTCCGCACCGAACACGTGACGGAGACGAGCGGATCCGATGGCGGTCGAGGTCGGCCCACTCGGTCCTGGACCTGCCCCGGGACACCGCCGTGGAGATCGGCCGCCGCGCCGCCACGACCGCGCTGCTGCCCGCCCTGGAACAGACCCGCACCGTCGGACTCGTCACCCTCCCCGGTGCCTTCGTCGGGATGCTCCTGGGTGGGGCGAGTCCGGTGGCCGCCGGCGCCGCTCAGCTGTTGGTGCTGGTCGGGCTGCTCGCGGTGGAGCCCTGTGCCGTACTGACCATGATCGAGATCGTCGCCCGTAGCGGGATACGCCCCGCTGAGACGGCGAGGTCCCGCGGCTGACGCAGGTCACCCCGCCAGCCGGCGGTGCAGCTCCTCGAGGTCGGCGACGAACCAGGTCTGGCTGCCCTGGTTGCACTCCCGGACGAAGTCGGTCAGGGCACGACTGCCGTCCAGGTGCGCGGTGAGGTCACCGACGACGGCGAGCCCGATCCGGTAGTTGACGAACTTCTGCACGACCTGCCCGGCCACGCCGGTACGCAGTCGGAAGAAGTCGGCGGCGATCCCGGTGACCGGAACGGCGACCCACCGGGCTTCGTGCTGCCAGGCCTGCGCGATGAGGTCGTTCGCGTCCTGCTCGCCGGCCAGGACAGGCTCGTCCGGCACGTACCACAGCACCGGGACGTCTCCGAGGTGGTACAGGGTGCCCGGCATGGAAGCCACTCCTTGGGTGTGTCGGGACATGTGACGTTCAGGACCGACGGGTCCTGCTGAGGAGGAAGGAGGATCGGGCGACGACAGGGCGAGGGGTGGTCGCGGGTGCGGTGGCTCACCGGTGCTCGCGGAGCAGGGTGTCCAGGATGCTCAGCCCCTCGGCTGTGGCGGCAACCGCGCCCAGCACGATGATCCGCAGGGTGGCCCGCTCCTCGTCGTGGACCAGCTCGACGTGCAACTGTTCTCCCCGGTCGCCCCGGCCGCCCACCGCGGCAAGCAGCACGTTGCCCAGGCGGCTCACCTCCTCCGGGGAGATCGCGTCGACGTGGACGATGGTGGACACCTCCACCCGCCGGGTACGGGAGGCCGTCTCCCGTACCGGTGGTGCCACCGGGCGACCGGTGAAGGCTTCCAGGTCGGATCGGGCGCGTTCGTCTCCGGTCCGGACCGGCCCCACACCGGCCCGGACCGGAGACGGACAGGAGGGCCTCAGTCGACGAGCAGGACGACGCGCCCGGTGGTCCCCCCGGTGGCCACCCGTTCGATCGCCTCCGGCGCGGCGTCCAACGGCAACCGCTCACTGACCAGCGGCCGTACGGCACCCCGGTCGACGAGCGCGCACAGTTCGGCGTGGGCGCGGTGCAGGGCCTCCAGGTCGTGGTCGGCGTACAGGCCCCAGTGCAGACCCAGGATCGAGTAGTTCTTCACCAGCGCGTGGTTGAGCCCCGGGGTGGGAATGGTGCCGCTGGCGAAGCCGACGACCAGGATCCGCCCCTCGAAGGCGATGCACTTGGTCGACCGTGCGTAGGCCTCCCCGCCCACCGGGTCGTAGACCACGTCCGCGCCACGCCCGCCGGTGACCTCCTTGACCACGGCGACGAAGTCCTCACGGTGACGGTCGACGACCACGTCGGCGCCGAGCCGCCGTGCCACCTCGGCCTTGTCCGGCCCACCGACCACACCGATCACCCGGGCCCCGGCCGCCTTGCCGAGCTGCACGGCCGCGCTGCCCACTCCGCCGGCGGCGGCGTGCACCAGCAGGGTCTCCCCCGCGCGCAGCCCGGCACGCCGGTGCAGGCCGAACCAGCTGGTCTGGTAGCCGATGTGGAAGGCTGCCGCCTCGGCGTCGTCCAGCTCCTCGGGTGCGGGGTAGATCCGGCGGGCGTCCAACAGGGACAGTTCACCGAAGGCGCCGACCGGCAGCAGTGGTGTGCCGATCACCCGGGTGCCGACGGCCACCCCGGTCACCCCCTCTCCGACCCCCACCACCTCACCGCACAGCTCGACACCAGGGGTGAAGGGCAGTGGAGGGCGGACCTGGTAGTGCCCGCGGCACAGCAGCACGTCGGGGAAGTTCACCGCCGCAGCCCGCACCCGGACCAGTACCTGCCCCGCCCCGGGCTCGGGATCGGCGACGTCCTCCAGTCGCATCACGTCGCGCGGTTCGCCAAGCTCGTGCACCCGCCATGCCCTCACGGAGTCCTCCTCGGGATACCGTCCAGTCGGTATGGAGCATTGCACCACGAGCTCGACCCGAATGCTGTGATTCAGGACACAGGACGGAGCGAGGCCAGCAACAGGTCGGCGAAGTACTCGCCCACCTGCCGGCCGGACAACGGGCCGTCCGCGCGGAACCAGGTGCCCAGGTGGTGCACCGCCCCGAAGAAGTAGTCCACGACGAGGTCCGCGGGCACGTCGTCCCGGAACACGCCGGACCGTTGTCCCTCCTCCACCAGAGCGCGGAACCGCTCGTGGTAGCGGCGACGCTCGGCCCGCACCTCACGCTGCTTCTCCGGGCTGAGCTGGTGCATGGACCGGAAGAAGATCTTGGTGTCGTCGAGGTTGGCGGTACTGGTCACCACCACGTCGACGGCCGCGGCGTGCAACCGCTGCGCCAACGGCTCGTCGCTGTCAGCGATCGCCGCCAGCCGGTCGCTCTGCAGGCGCAGCACCCGCGCGTAGATCTCGTGCAGCAGGTCGTCCTTGGACCCGAAGTAGTGGTACATGGCGCCCTTGGTCACCCCGGCCGCCTCGACGATCTCCTGCACCGAGGTACGGTCGAAGCCCTTCTCGGCGAACAGGCGCCGAGCCACCGCGACCAACCGCTGCGGCACCGTGTCGTTCCCGCCGGGAGCACCCTGCACCGCAGTGGTGGACACGTCGCCGTGAGCGCGCCCGTCACCGACCCGCCTGGCCACCTGGTCCTCCCCCACCTCGACGCGCCCTCTCCTCGTGGCGACCCGTGCTGTCGTCACCATATCGGCCGGGAGGGCACCTTCCGCGCAACACCGCCCCGCCGCACCGGGCGGGTGCGGTGCACCGGATACGGGATCGTCCACGGTCGAACGGTCCGGCGGTGCGGGCGTGGGATCAGCTCGCCCACTCCAGCAGCGGCTGACACCGTTCGGGGGTACGCAACTGGGCCAGGGCGGCCTTCTCGAGCTGACGCACCCGCTCGCGGGTCAGCCCGATCCGCTCGGCCACCTCCTGCAGGGTGCGGGGCCTGCCGTCCTCCAGGCCGTACCGCCAGGTGATGATCCTGGCCTCCCGCTCGGGAAGGCTGCGCACGACGGCACGGATCTCGGCGGCCAGCGCGTCGTTCTCCACGATGTCGACCGCGTCCGCCACCCCGTCGTCCCCGACGAGGTCCAGGACCGTGGTGTCCCCGTCCTCGCCGACGGGGGTGTCCAGACTGGTCGCCTCACGGGCGGCCCGCCGCAGCTCGACGACACGACTCTCGGACACACCGGCCTCGGCGGCGAGTTCCTCGACCGTCGGCTCGCGCCCCAGCTGCACATCGAGCTGCCGCTCGACCCGGCTGAGTCGGTTGATCTCCTCCACCACGTGCACCGGCAGCCGGATGACCCGGGTGGTCTCGGCGATCGCCCGCTCGATGGCCTGGCGGATCCACCACATCGCGTAGGTGGAGAACTTGAAGCCCTTGACGTAGTCGAACTTCTCCACCGCGTGGATCAACCCCAGGTTGCCCTCCTGCACGATGTCCAGGAACGGCAGGCCCCGGTGCTGGTACTTGCGAGCGGCCGCGACGACCAGACGCAGGTTGGCTCGGATCATGTGGTCCTTGGCGATCCTGCCGTCCCTGGCCACCGCGACGAGGTCGGCACGGGAGTACCTGCCGTGATCACCGCGCCTGAGCAGCTCGGCGGCGTACACACCGGCCTCGATGCGCTTGGCGAGGGCAACCTCCTCGGAGGCGGTCAGCAGTGGCGTGGCACCGAGGTCCTGCAGGTAGCGGCCCACCGCGTCCAACTGGTCGCGCTCGGCACGCCGGCGAGGGGCGGTCATCACCTGAGCCACGTACGACCTCCTTGCGTCTTCGTCGGGATGGGGACACGCGCCCACACGTGCACACGCCGTTGTGGTGGTGGGAACACGACGGGAACGCGGATCGGAAACGGGGACGGGCCTCTGCCAACGGGGACGGGCCTCTGCCGGGTCATCCCGCGTCCCTGGACAACGCCGCAAGGTCACCCGACATTCCACGAGCATCTGTGACACCGGACGGCTAGGAACCACCGGGCAGGGCGGTCAACACGAGCACGGCCAGGTCGTCACGCAGGTGCTCCCCGCCCCACTGGTGGGCGTCGGCCAGCAGGGCTCCGGCGAGCTCGTCGGCGGGGCGACTCGACCGGATCGGGTGACGTGCGATGCTGGCGGCGAACCCCTGGGGTTCCCGCGGGTCGTCGTCCCGGGAGCCCTCGATGAACCCGTCGGTGTAGAGCACCAGGGTCTCCCCGGGGTGCAGGTTGACGGTCATCACCGGGTGCGTCACGTTCTCGAAGACCCCCAGGAGCGGTCCACCCACGGGAAGCGGGGCCGCCACACCGCCCCGGTGCCGCAGGACGGGTGCGGGATGCCCGGCGGAGGCCAGGTACATCCGGGCCGGGGTGGGTTCGGGATCGAGCAGGACGTAGGTGAGGGTGCAGAAGGGAGAGCCCTCCCGGCGCAACGCCTTGTTGACCAGGGGCAGGACGTGATCGGGCTCGGGGCTGTGCTGTGCCGCCGCCCACAGGGTGTGTCGCACCAGGCCGGTGACCGCAGCCGCAGCGGGTCCCTTGCCGCAGACGTCGCCGAGGACCAGGACGTGCCGACCGTCGGGAACGGTGAAGGCGTCGTAGAAGTCCCCACCGATGTACTCACCGCCGCCGTAGGGGCGGTAGCGCGCGGCCAGATCGAACCCGGGCAGGTCGGGCAGGTGGGGCGGCATCAGGGGGCGTTGCAGTGCCTCGGCGGTGTTGTGCAGGCGGCGGAGCAGGCGGTCCTGCTGGATACCGATGGCGATCTGGTCGGCGATGCCCTCCAGGACGACCAGGGTGCTCTGCGGCAGCTGCGGCGCGGTCAGAGCCAGTACACCCAGAAGTTCCCCCGCGTACACCAGGGGGTACCCGGCGAAGACCGCCGGCCGGGCCTGGGAGGCTCCGGAATCCGCGGCGGGCAGGACGTCCAGGTAGGGCCGGAGTTCACCGGCGATCTTGTCGATGACCGACCCGTCGCGGCTCATCCGGATGAGGAGATCGTCGTCCTCGGGGCTGACCGCGGTGCTGGCCATGGTGGCGAGCGAACCGTCGGGCGACTGGGCCACCCAGATGCGGACGCAGGTGGCGTTCAGGTGGTTGACGATGGCCCGAGCGCACTGGTGCAGACGGTCGGCGAACGCGCCGGGGTGGGTCATGGCGGCGGCGACGTCCGCGCTGAGCAGGGCGTGGTTGGTGCGTTCGGTCAGCTGACGCTGGGCCTGGACCCGGTCGGTGACGTCCTCGACCAGGATCAACGTGCGTTCGATCCCGTCGACGTCCAGCACCTGCTGCGGGGTCAGGCGCAGGTCCTGCAGGGCCCCCTGGGCACCGATGCGCTCGAAGGTGGTCTCGATGTCCCGGGGATGGACCAGGTGCTTGCGCAACCGGTCCTGCTCCGACGGCGGGAACAACCCGACCAACGGCTGACCGATCGAGCCGGGCTCGGTCAGACCCAGGATCTCCGCGGTCTCCTGGTTCCAGGCGGCCATGCCCCCACGCCCGTCCAGCATGACGGCACCCACCGGTGCCTGGGCGAGGAACTGCCCGAACAGCTGTTCCCCGAGCTGACGGCTGATCGCCACACCCGAGGTCAACTGCCGTTGGGCGGCGGTGCGCATCGCGACGTAGCTGGTCCGATGGATCATGGTGCGCAGCATCTGCTGGACCAGTTCAGGAAGCCGGTCGATCTCGGCGGCCGGCACCCGACGCACCTGATCGGTGGAGAACAGCAGGGGCAGGGTGGCGAGTTTGGCGGCGGTGCTGGGTGTGGTCACCACGACGGCGGCGACCCTGAGCCCATCGGGGCGTAGGGCGTTGACCAGCCCGAACGGTGCTGGCAGTTCCTGACCGATCACCACCACCATGGGGTTGTGGTGTCCCTCCCGGCGGTTGCCCGCGATCGCCAGGGCCGTGTCCACGCTGACCTCGAGGACGTCCGCCCACCGATCCAGTGCGGTGTGCAGCAGGTGGGCGACCTCGCGGAAAACACCGACGAGCAGGACGCGGGGGCGGGCCAGTGGCACGTCATCCCTCCAGCAACGGTTCGTTGAGCAGGGCCCTGCCCACCCACAGCCGGAGCACGTCGGTGACCGGGGCGATCACGTGCACGGCCCGCGCGTCACGCAGATGACGTTGCAGCATGGAGTCCTGGCCGTACCCGGTTCCGCCGACCAGGGACATTGCGTCGTTGATCACCCGCTCCGCCGTCTCGGCCACCTCGGCCTTCGCCGAGAACAGGGCGAGCATGCCCTCCTGGCT
>DATCJU010000123.1:0-8099 GCA_036562635.1 Pseudonocardiaceae bacterium | reverse complement strand
CCGCTCGCCGCTGTCGATCTCCTGGGCGATCCGGTAGGCGGTACGTTCGATCTCCGTCTTCTGGAAGCCCTGCTCGATGGCCCGCACCGCACCGCCGAGCTCCTCGACCTTGGCCATCAGCTCCAGGGCCATGGCCTCCACCTCGTCGGTCATCGCCTCCACGGCGTAGGAACCGGCGAACGGGTCCACGGTGGCCGTCAGGTCGGTCTCGTGGGCGATCACCTGCTGGGTGCGCAGCGCCAGCCGGGCCGCCTTCTCCGTGGGCAGGGCGATCGCCTCGTCGTAGGAGTTGGTGTGCAGCGACTGGGTGCCGCCGAACACCGCGGCCAGGGCCTGCACCGCCACCCGGATCAGGTTCACCTCGGGCTGCTGCGCGGTCAGCTGCACCCCCGCCGTCTGGGTGTGGAAGCGCAGCATCATCGACTTCGGGTTGCGCGCCCCGAACTCCTCCTTCATCACCCGGGCCCAGATCCGGCGGGCGGCCCGGAACTTGGCCACCTCCTCCAGCAGGGTGGTCCTGGCGACGAAGAAGAACGCCAGCCGCGGGGCGAACTCGTCCACGGCCAGCCCGGCACGCACCGCGGCCCGCACGTACTCGATGCCGTTGGCCAGGGTGAACGCGATCTCCTGTGCGGGTGTGGCCCCCGCCTCGGCCATGTGGTAGCCGGAGATCGAGATCGTGTTCCAGCGCGGCAGGTTGTCCTTGCAGTAGGCGAAGATGTCGGTGGTCAGCCGCAGCGAGTGCGCCGGCGGGTAGATGTAGGTGCCCCGGGCGATGTACTCCTTGAGCACGTCGTTCTGGATGGTGCCGGACAGCTGTGCCCCGGAGAATCCCTGCTCCTCGGCCACCAACTGGTAGAGCAGCAGCAGCACGCTCGCCGGGGAGTTGATCGTCATCGAGGTGGACACCTCACCCAGCGGGATGCCAGAGAACAGCGTCCGCATGTCCTCGATGGAGTCGATGGCCACCCCGACCTTGCCCACCTCGCCGTGCGCGATCGGCTCGTCCGAGTCGTAGCCCATCTGCGTGGGCAGGTCGAAGGCCACGGACAACCCGGTCTGACCCGCCTTGAGCAGCTGGTGGTACCGAGCGTTGGACTCCGCCGCCGTACCGAACCCGGCGTACTGGCGCATGGTCCACGGCCGCTGGGTGTACATGGTCGGGTACACGCCACGGGTGAACGGGTACTGCCCCGGCTCGCCCACCCGCTCGGCCAGCCCCTCCTGGCCTCCCGCGACGTCCTCGGCGCGGTAGACCGGTCGTACCTCGAATCCGGACTGTGCCTTCCTCCTGCGGTCCCCCGCCGATTCACCCATCGCGTCCTCCCTGCGTCGCGCTCGGTCTGCCTGTATTGCATAGCGACGGTCACGACCCGGCGCGTGGACAATGTGTTCGTGCCCACTCCCGATCCCGACCGCTCGGTCGAACTGCCCACCCAACCCTCGGTGACCCCACCCACGGTCCCCCGCTCGGACCACGGTCCCGAGCCGGGGGCGGACACGCCACCGCGACGGATCGCCGACCGCTACCGCCTGGAGCGGGTGCTCGGCCGCGGCGCCATGGGCACGGTGTGGGCGGCCTACGACGAGGTGCTGCGCCGCCAGGTGGCGGTCAAGGAGCTCATGCTCCCACCGGGGCTGCCCGAGGAGGAAGCCGACGAGCTGCGCGAGCGCACCCTGCGCGAGGCTCGGGCCATCGCCAGCCTCACCCACCCGAACGTGGTCACCCTCTACGACGTGGTGCGACACGACGGTGAGCCGTTCGTGGTGATGGAGCTCGTCCTGTCCCGCGACCTCGCCTCCCTGGTGCGGGAGCACGGTCCGCTGACCACCACCCAGGCCGCCGTGGTCGCCGACGCGGTCGCCGCCGCGCTGCAGGCCGCCCACCGCGCCGGCATCACCCACCGGGACGTCAAGCCCGGCAACGTGCTCATCGGCGAGGGCCACATCAAGCTCTCCGACTTCGGCATCGCCCGGAACGTGGCCGAGGTCACCATCACCCGTACCGGGCTGATGCTCGGCTCACCGGCCTTCATCGCCCCCGAGGTCGCCTCGGGCGCCCCGGTCACCCCCGCGGCCGACCTGTGGGGGTTGGGGGCGACCCTGTTCGCCGCCCTGGAGGGCCGCCCGCCCTACGACGCGGGGGACCCGCTGGCCACGGTCAACGAGGTGGTGCACGGGGCGGTGCCCCAGCCCAGCAACGCCGGGCCGCTGGAACCGGTGATCGCCGGGCTGATGGTGAAGGACCCGCAGCGCCGGGTCCCGCTGGCCGAGATCCGCCGGTGGCTGGCCCCGCTGCTGCCCCCGCCGGGCACCGAGGTCTTCGACCCGCACACCCTGAACGTGCCGGACCCCGACGTCGCCACCCAGCCCCGGGTGGCCCGTCCACAGCTGGCCACGGCACGCCGGTCCACCAGCAGCACCCGCTCGGGGACGCCGCGGAACCGCACCACCCCGGCCCCGGTGGAGCCGACGCCGCTGGCCTCGGACCCCGGTCCGTTGCCCTTCGCGCTGTCCTCCACCGCCGCGTCGTCAGACCGGCGCTCGTCGACCGGTCACCGCGTGGCCGTCGCGTTCCTGGCCGTGGTGTTGTTCGTCCTGGCGGCCACGACCGGTTTCGCCGTGGTCCGTGCCATGGCCGGGCAGCCCCTGCTGCCGGCGGAGGCCTCGCCCACGAGCACCGGCTCGACCACCGAGTCACCGCTGACCCCGCTGGCCCAGCGCACCGGCCAGATCCGGACCAGCAAGGAGAGCGGGAGCGCCGGGGAGTTCCGCATCCCCGTGCCCGAGGACTGGACGGAGTTCTACGAGGAGCGGAACGGCAAGCTCGGGTACAGTGCGCTGGTCCGCTACGTGTCCCCGGACGGCAAGCGCCAGCTCATCGTCGAGCGGTTCCCCGGCTACTTCAACCAGTACAAGGTGACGACCTACATCCGGAACCTGGACTCCCTGGCCGCCGGCCCGAACGACCAGGTGATCCCGGTCCGGGAGCAGACCGTGAGCAACCTGCCCACCCAGTCCCCGGAGTCGGCCAGGGACCTGCTGTACCGCACCAGCGAGAGGGCGCGTGTCGACGGCGAACGGAACAGCAGCCCGATCAGCCGGACCACCTACGCCCGGCTGCTGCCGCACGGCTCGGACCTGTGGGTGGTACGGGTGACCGTGCCGGTGGAGAGCGAGCAGGCCGGGCGCACCGAGCTGTTCGACCCGATCGTTCCCCAGTTCACCGTCACCTGACCGGGCGGTCGGGTGTGCCCTAGGCTGCCCAGACGTGACCGGTAGCTCGAACCCCACCACGAACCCCGCCGTCGCACCCGCACCCGAGGTGCCGACGGCGGATCCCACGCGTAACCCTGCGGCGGACCCGAGCGGCGCAGCGACCGCGGCCGCCACCGCCCTGGCCGAGCGCACCGGGGTGGCCACCCACGACGTGGCCGTGGTCCTCGGCTCCGGGTGGCGACCGGCCGCCGACGTGATCGGTGAGCCGAACGCCGAGGTGGCGATGGCCGACCTGCCCGGATTCCTTCCGCCCAGCGCCGTCGGCCACGGTGGCGAGATCCGCTCGCTGCGCGTCGGGAACAGCAACGTGCTGGTGATGCTCGGCCGCACCCACCTGTACGAGGGCAAGGGCGTGGCGCAGGTGGTACACGGCGTGCGCACCGCCGTGGCTGCCGGCTGCCGCACGGTCGTGCTCACCAACGCGGCGGGTGGCCTGCGGGAGGGCATGCAGGTCGGACAGCCGGTGCTGATCAGCGACCACCTGAACCTCACCGCCCGTTCCCCGCTGGTCGGGGCCACCTTCGTCGACCTGACCGACCTGTACTCGCCGCGGCTGCGTGCGATGGCCCGTGAGATCGACCCCTCGCTGGAGGAGGGCGTCTACGCCGGCCTGCCCGGACCGCACTTCGAGACACCGGCCGAGATCCGGATGCTGCGCACCATGGGCGCGGACCTGGTGGGTATGTCCACCGTCCTGGAGGCGATCGCGGCCCGTGCGGCCGGCGCCGAGGTGTTCGGCCTGTCCCTGGTCACCAACCTGGCCGCCGGGATCACCGGGGAACCGCTGAACCACGAGGAGGTCCTGGAGGCGGGGCGGGCCGCCGCCAACCGCATGGGCAAGCTGCTGCGTGAACTGGTGGAGCGGATGTGACCGGACTGTCCCCACAGCTGCGGGACGCCACCCTGCGCTGGATCGCCGACGACCCGGACCCGGGGTCCCGCGCCGAGCTGCAGGCCGTGCTGGCCTCGGCCATGGCGGGCGACACGGCGGCGGTGGCGGACCTGGCCGACCGGATGTCCGGGCCGCTGACCTTCGGCACCGCGGGGCTGCGCGGCGCGGTCCGTGCCGGGACGAACGGGATGAACCGCGCCGTGGTGGTGCGGGCGACGGCGGGGCTGGCCGAGTGGCTGCGGTCCGGGGGCCGTGCGGGCGGCGTCGTGGTGGTGGGCCGCGACGCCCGCCACGGTTCGGCCGAGTTCTGCGAGGATGCCGCCGGGGTGCTCGCCGCGGCCGGTTTCGACGTCCGGGTGCTGCCCCGCCCGTTGCCCACCCCGGTGCTGGCGTTCGCGGTGCGCCGGCTGGGCGCGGTGGCCGGGGTGCAGATCACCGCCTCGCACAACCCACCGGCCGACAACGGCTACAAGGTGTACCTGGACGCGGGCGGGCAGATCGTGCCCCCGGTGGACGCCGAGATCGAGGCGGCGATCGCCGCGGTCGGTCCCGCGGTGTCCGTGCCGCGGCAGAACTCCTGGCGGGTCCTGGGTGAGGAGATCGTCGAGGAGTACCTGGACCGGGTGGCCGGTCTGCCGCGGCAGGAGCGGCGTGCGCTGAAGGTGGTGGCCACTCCGATGCACGGGGTGGGCGGCGAGGTGCTGCTGGCCGCCCTGCGCCGCGCCGGCTTCACCGACGTCCGCCTGGTGCCCGAGCAGGCCGAGCCGGACCCGGACTTCCCCACGGTGTCCTTCCCCAACCCGGAGGAGCCGGGCGCCACCGACCTGCTGCTGCGCCTGGCCGCCGAGACCGGGGCGGACCTGGCGATCGCGCTGGACCCTGACGCCGATCGCTGCGCCCTGGGTGTGCCCGATCGGGACGGCACGTGGCGGATGCTGCGCGGTGACGAGACGGGTGTGCTGTTGGGCGAGCGCATCCTGGCCACCCTGGACCGCACCACGCACCCGGACCCGCTGGTGGCCACCACGGTGGTCTCCTCGTCGATGCTGCGGTCGATCGCCGCGGCGCACGGGGTGCGCTACGACGAGACGCTGACCGGGTTCAAGTGGCTGGTGCGTGCCGGGGACGGCCAGGGGACCGGTCTGGTCTACGCCTACGAGGAGGCGCTCGGTCACTGCGTGGACCCGGACGCGGTGCGGGACAAGGACGGTATCTCCGCGGCGGTGGTGGCCTGCGACCTGGCTGCGGAGCTGGCCGCGTCGGGCCGTTCGCTGCTGGACGCGCTGGACGAGTTGACCGTGCGGCACGGGGTGCATCTGACCGAGCAGATCTCCCTGCGGGTGGCGGACCTGGACCGGATCACCGGCACCATGGCCCGGTTGCGTTCCGCCCCGCCCACCACGCTGGCCGGGGTTCCGGTGGAGGTCACCGACCTGCAGCCCCGGGCCGACGTGCTGATCCTGCGCGGAGCGGGCCTGCGGGTGATCGTCCGCCCGTCGGGCACCGAGCCGAAGCTGAAGTCGTACCTGGAGGTCGTCGAGCCGGTACCGGACGCGACCGGTCTCGCCGAGGCCCGGCAGCGGGCCGGTGCCCGTCTGGCCGAGCTGCACGCCGAGGTGTCCGCGCTGGTCGGCGGCGCCTGACCGAATCCCGGACGGTGGGGTCCCCGCGATCGGATCGCGGGGACCCCACCGTTCTGTCGTCCACCGGCCTTGTGTTCTGGACACAAAGTCCGTTCTGGACTTAGTGTCTAGGACATGACGGACTCCTCGGCGGACGATCCCCGGGTGCGTCGGTGGGCTCCGGTCTGCGAGGCCATCACCCGCCTCCTCAGCCCCCACGCCGAGGTCGTGCTGCACGACCCGGCGACCGACCGGATCCTGGCCATCTGGAACCCCTTCTCCCGGCGCACCGCCGGAGACCCCTCCCTGCTCGGTGAGCTGGACCAGCTCGAACCGTCCCCGTCGGGCGTCTACGGCCCCTACCCGAAACTGCTGCCGGACGGCCGGACCCTGTCCAGCGTCAGCGCGGTGGTCCGCGACGAGGAGGGCCGGCCCGAGGCCGTGCTGTGCGTCAACCTCGACCGCACCCCGTTGGAGCAGGCCGCCACCCTGCTCAGCACGTTCGCCGCCCCCGTCGCCGATCGCCCCCAGGCCCTGTTCACCCAGGACTGGCGGGAACTGATCCACGACACCGTGGGACGTCGGGTCCGCGAACTGGGACGTCCCGTCAGGGCGTTCACCCGTGACGACCGACTCGCGGTGCTCGCCGAGCTGGACCGGCTCGGGGCCCTCGCCGTACGGCACGCCGCCCCGGTGGCCGCCCAGGCACTCGGCATCTCCCGTTCCACCCTGTACGCCCTGTTGGCCACGCTGCGGCGCACCACCGACCACGGTTCCGGTGCCCCGGCAGAGAGGAACACCCCGTGACCTTCCTGCCCGAGTTCCGGCTGGAAACGCACTTCTCCCGGTGGGAGTTCACCGCCCGCCACAACCTCACCGCATCGGACTGCGAGACCCTCTCGGTGCGGGAGCTGCTGGAGCTGGCCGGTCCCGACGACCTGGCGGCCTGGCACGACCTGCGCCTGGGCTACACCCCCACCTACGGCGACCCGGAGCTGCGCGCGGCGATCGCCGCGACCTACGAGCACGCCACCCCCGAGGACGTCATCTGCTTCGCCGGCGCCGAGGAGGGCATCTACCTGGCCATGCAGGTGCTGCTCGACCCCGGCGACCACGCCGTGGTGATCACCCCGAACTACCAGGCCGCCGAGACCGTGCCGTTGTCCCGGTGCGAGGTCACCGGGGTGGCGCTGGACCCGGACCGCGACTGGGCACTGGACCTGGACGCGGTGGTGGCCGCCCTACGCCCGAACACCCGGGTGGTGTCGGTGAACTTCCCGAACAACCCCACGGGGAAGGTCATCGCCGAGGCGGACTTCCGCGCGCTGGTCCGGTTGTGTGACGAGCGCGGGATCCACCTGTTCAGCGACGAGGTGCACCGGGGGATCGAGCGCCCTCCCGTCCACACGCTCCCGCAGGCCGCGGACCTGTCCGAACGGGCGCTGTCGCTGAACGTCGTGTCCAAGGCCCTCGGTCTGCCCGGACTGCGCATCGGCTGGATCGTCTGCCGGGACCGCGAGGTGCTGACCCGGCTGGAGCGAGCCAAGCACTACACCTCGATCTGCAACGCCGCGCCGAGCGAGGTGCTGGCCCGGATCGCGCTCAGGGCCCGTGACCACCTGCTGGCCCGCAGCCGGGGCATCGTCGAGGCGAACCTGACGCTGTTCGACGCGTTCTTCTCCGAGTTCGCCGACCTGTTCGAGTGGTCCCCGCCGGACGGAGGGTGCGTCTGCTTCCCCCGCTACCTCGGCCGGGAGGGTGTGGAGGAGTTCTGCCGGCGGCTGGTCGAGGAGGCCGGCGTGCTGCTGCTGCCCAGCAGTGTGTACCGCTCGAAGCTCACTCCCGTGCCCACCGACCGGTTCCGCATCGGGGTGGGACGCCGAGGTGCGGAGGAGGCGCTCGCCACGTTCGCCGACTGGTTGCGCCACAGGCGCTGACCCGCCCTCCTGGCCGGGAGGGCGGTGGCGACGTCGGGTCAGCCGTGCGACCGGAGGCCCGGCTCCGGACGGTCCGTGTCCTCCTCGGGACTCCCGTACGCCGGGAGCAGCTCGGCGAGAGGTGCGCCGAGGTGGTGCGCCCAGGTGCGGTAGCCCGCCGCCGAGGGGTGGAACCCGTCCTCGGCCAGCGCCAGGCCGTCACCGGGCAGCTCCACCAGGACGGTGACGTACCGCAGGTCGGGCACCGAGGTGGCGGCCTGTGCCAGCAGCCGTGCCCACCAGCCCAGCACCCAGCGCATCGGCTGCGGCAGGGACCGGAAACTGCCAAGCGGCGCCATCCCGGCGAACAACACCGGCACCTCGCCCAGC
>DATCJU010000116.1:0-33854 GCA_036562635.1 Pseudonocardiaceae bacterium | reverse complement strand
CGGTTGGCGCCCTCCTCGATGTCGGCGTCCCGATCCGCCCTGCTGGCGTACATCGGGTGTTCGACACCGGTCCTGGCCCAGGTCAGCAGATTGACCAGGGCGTCGGCGTTGCGGGCGAGGTGGCTGACCACGTGTCCTCTGGACCAGCCGGGGCAGAGGCTGGGTCGGCGCATGGCGGCGTCGTCCAGCTCCTCGACGACCTCGAGCAGCTGCTCGGTGGCCTCGGCGACCCGGGCCAGGCCCACCGCGGCCAGTTCGGCGGGGGACCTGGGTGAGGTGATGGTCGCCGGTGTGCTCGACCTGTTCCCAGTCGGGGGCATGGCGCCTCCCATCGGGTGAGGTTCGGTCCGTACCGACCAGCGTAGGTGGCGACATCTACTCGTTGGTAGACCCGATCGGGGAGGCCGCCCTCGCCCGGCTTCACCCTGGTGTGTCCCGACAGGCGGGACAATCCCGGTGCGACTGTGGCGAACGGGGCGGCTCTCCGGTTGGCTCGGTGCCGGTCGTGATCGGGAAGGAACGGAGGTGGCCGTGACCGGTACCGCCGATACGTCTGCCGTCGGTGCCGACTCCGCCCGGCGTCGTCGCGGGCTCGTCGCCGCATCCATCGGCAACGGCCTGGAGTGGTACGACTGGAATGCCTACGCCGTGTTCGCCGTGTTCTTCGCCCCTCAGTTCTTCCCGGAGGGCAGCGAAGCCACGGCTCTGCTGAGCACTCTGGCGATCTTCGCGGTCGGTTTCTTCTTCCGCCCGCTGGGCGGTGCGCTGCTCTCGGCCTTCACCGACCGGCACGGCCGTCGGGCGGGACTGATGCTGTCGGTCCTGCTCATGGCGGGCGGGAGCCTGCTGATCGCCGTCGCCCCGACCTACGAGCAGGTCGGGTTGCTGGCCCCGGTGCTGCTGTTGCTCGCCCGAATCGCACAGGGTCTGTCCACCGGGGGTGAGTTCGCGGCCTCGGCCACCTACCTGGCCGAGCTGGCCCCGCCGGGGCGGCGCGGTTTCTACTCGAGCTTCCTGTACCTGAGCAACGTCCTGGGCACCATCACGGCCACCCTGGTGGCTGCCCTGCTCACCAGCCTGCTCGGCACGGAGGCGGTGGCGGAGTGGGCCTGGCGGGTGCCCTTCGTCCTCGGCGCCCTGCTCGGGGTGTACGGCATGTACCTGCGGCGGGCTCTGGACGAGACCGAGGCCTACCTGGCCGGTGCGGAGCGGCGGGTGCCCCGCCCCACCCTGGAGGTGCTGCGGCGCCACCCGCTGGGGGCGTTGCGGGTCGTCGGGTTCACCGTCGGTGCCACCGTCGCCTACTACACGTTCGTGGTGCACCTGCCCACCTACGCGCAGCAGGAACACGGTGTGCCCACCACGTCGGCGCAGTGGGCCTCGATCGCGGCGCAGCTGGTGTTGGTGGTGGCGCTGCCGGTGATGGGTGTGGTGTCGGACCGGATCGGTCGTCGGCCGTTGCTGGTGGTGTTCGCCGCGGGGTACGTGCTGCTCAGCGTGCCGTTGTTCGCCCTGCTCGGGGCGTCGGCGTGGTCGCTGTTCGCCGTCATGTCCGTCGGACTGGTGCTGTTCTCCTGCTACGGTGCCGTGGCGCCGACCGCGATGGCCGAGCTGTTCCCGACCGAGGTCCGCACCGCCGGTATCGGTCTGCCCTACGCGCTGACCGTGGCCCTGTTCGGCGGTACCGCGCCGTACGTGGTCCAGTGGCTGAGCGGTGCCGGCCGTGGCGACTGGTTCCCCTGGTACCTGGCCCTGCTGTGTCTGATCAGCCTGTTGGTCTACCTGCGGACCGGCGAGACCCGGGACGTGGACCTGGCACGCGCCGACTCCGGTGAGCCGGCCGGGAAGTCCGCCTGAACCCCGGGCGTCCGGTGGACAGGATCACCTCTTCGGGTGGTGTTGGGTCCGCCTTCCACTCCCCGCGCCGAGGTTCGGTCCTGGGAACCCGGAGGCCGAGCACGGGGAATGCGAAGGACGGTGCACGCCGTTTCCTGTCGGTGGGCGCGCCTACAGTGGTGCGCGGGAGCGTTGGGCCTCGGCCTTTCCCGTGCCGACGGCCGTCCGCCGACAAATCCGAAGGGATCCGCCGCAGTGGCCGACCGCCTCGTCATCCGTGGTGCGCGTGAACACAATCTGCGCAGTGTTGACCTGGATCTGCCCCGGGACAGTCTGATCGTGTTCACGGGGCTGTCGGGTTCGGGCAAGTCCAGTCTGGCCTTCGACACCATCTTCGCCGAGGGACAGCGCCGTTACGTCGAGTCGTTGTCGGCATACGCGCGGCAGTTCCTGGGTCAGATGGATAAGCCCGAGGTGGACTTCATCGAGGGGCTGTCCCCCGCGGTGTCCATCGACCAGAAGTCGACCTCGCGCAACCCGCGGTCCACGGTCGGCACCATCACCGAGGTCTACGACTACCTGCGGTTGCTGTACGCCCGGGCGGGACGGCCGCACTGTCCGCAGTGTGGCCGCCCGATCAGCCGGCAGACGCCCCAGCAGATCGTCGACCAGGTGCTGGCGATGCCGGAGGGCAGCCGGTTCCAGGTCCTCGCCCCGGTGGTGCGGGGCCGCAAGGGCGAGTACGTCGAGCTGTTCGCCCAGCTCCAGGCACAGGGCTACTCCCGGGTCCGGGTGGACGGCGCCGTGTACCCGCTGACCGATCCGCCCAAGCTGAAGAAGCAGGAGAAGCACGACATCGCGGTCGTGATCGACCGCCTCACCGTCAAGCCCAGTGCCCGGCAGCGGCTGACCGACTCGGTGGAGACCGCGTTGCGCCTGGCCGACGGCGTGGTCGTGCTGGAGTTCGTCGACCTGCCCGGGGACGATCCGCAGCGGGAGCGGACCTTCTCCGAACACCTGGCCTGTCCGGTGGACGGGCTGAGTTTCGAACCGTTCGAGCCGCGTTCGTTCTCCTTCAACTCGCCCTACGGGGCCTGCCCGGAGTGCACCGGCCTGGGTATCCGTAAGGAGGTCGACCCGGAGCTGGTCGTACCGGATCCCGATCTGTCCCTGGCCGAAGGGGCCATCGCCCCGTGGTCGGGTGGGCAGACCGCGGAGTACTTCACCCGTCTGCTGACGGCGCTGTCGGAGACCATCGGCTTCCGCATGGACACGCCGTGGAAGCGGCTGCCGGCCAAGGTGCAGAAGGCGGTGCTGCACGGGATCGACGAGCAGGTGCACGTGCGCTACCGCAACCGCTACGGGCGGGAGCGGGCCTACTACGCCAACTTCGAGGGGGTCATCCCGTTCCTGGAGCGCCGGCTCGCGCAGACCGAGTCGGAGTACATGCGGGAGAAGTACGAGGGGTACATGCGGGAGGTGCCCTGCCCGAGCTGTCAGGGCACCCGGCTCAAGCCGGAGGTTCTCGCCGTCACCCTGGAGCACGCCGAGCTGGGGGAGAAGTCGATCGCCGAGGTCTGCGCGCTGAGCGTGCGGGAGTGCTCCGAGTTCCTCTCCGGGCTGGTGCTCGGTGAGCGGGAGCGGATGATCGCCGAGCGCGTGCTCAAGGAGGTGCAGGCCCGGCTGGGCTTCCTGCTCGACGTGGGCCTGGACTACCTGTCGTTGGACCGTGCCGCCGGCACCCTCTCCGGTGGTGAGGCACAGCGGATCCGCCTGGCCACCCAGATCGGCTCGGGACTGGTCGGGGTGCTCTACGTGCTGGACGAGCCGTCGATCGGGCTGCACCAGCGGGACAACCACCGGCTCATCGAGACGCTGACCCGGCTGCGGGACTTGGGCAACACCCTGATCGTGGTGGAGCACGACGAGGACACCATCCGGGCTGCGGACTGGGTGGTGGACATCGGGCCCGGCGCCGGTGAGCACGGGGGACGGATCGTGCACAGCGGTCCGCTCGAGGGGCTGCTGCAGCACCCCACCTCGCTGACCGGGGCCTACCTGTCTGGGCGGCAGCGGATCGAGGTCCCCGCCGTTCGACGCCCGGTCGACCCCAAGCGACAGCTCACCGTGGTGGGAGCGCGGGAGCACAACCTGCGGGGGATCGACGTGTCGTTCCCGCTCGGCTGTCTGGTCGCGGTCACCGGCGTGTCCGGCTCCGGCAAGTCGACGTTGGTGAACGACATCCTGGCCACGGTGTTGGCGAACAAGCTCAACGGCGCTCGCCAGGTCCCCGGCCGCCACACCCGGGTCCGCGGGTTGGAGCACGTGGACAAGCTGGTGCAGGTCGACCAGTCGCCCATCGGTCGCACTCCCCGGTCCAACCCGGCCACCTACACGGGGGTGTTCGACCACATCCGCAAGCTGTTCGCGGCGACCACCGAGGCCAAGGTGCGCGGCTACCAGCCGGGGCGCTTCTCGTTCAACGTCAAGGGCGGGCGCTGCGAGGCGTGTGCCGGTGACGGCACGATCAAGATCGAGATGAACTTCCTGCCCGACGTGTACGTGCCGTGCGAGGTCTGCAAGGGCGCCCGGTACAACCGGGAGACCCTGGAGGTGCACTACAAGGGTAGGACGATCGCCGAGGTCCTCGACATGCCCATCGAGGAGGCGTGCGAGTTCTTCGAGCCGATCAGCGCCATCCACCGACACCTGCGGACGCTGGTCGACGTGGGCCTGGGCTACGTGCGCCTGGGGCAGCCGGCGCCCACCCTGTCCGGTGGTGAGGCGCAGCGGGTGAAGCTGGCCAGCGAGCTGCAGAAGCGCTCCACCGGGCGGACGGTCTACATCCTCGACGAGCCGACCACCGGCCTGCACTTCGCGGACATCCGCAAGCTGCTCGGCGTGATCCACGGCCTGGTGGACAAGGGCAACACGGTGATCGTGATCGAGCACAACCTCGACGTGATCAAGACCGCGGACTGGATCATCGACATGGGCCCGGAGGGCGGCTCCGGTGGCGGCACGGTGGTCGCCGAGGGCACACCCGAGGACGTGGCGATGAACGAGGCCAGCTACACGGGTCGGTTCCTCCGGCCCCTGTTGGACGTACCGGAGCTGGTGTCCGTCAGCGCCTGACGAACCGTCCGGACCGCATCCGCCCCGGTCGGCCTCGGTCGTCCACCGAGGGCCGGCCGGGGCGGTGTGGCTCCGCCTCCCCCGTCGGTGGGCTCGCCCCGGTCGTGGCGTCCGGGACGACGCGTGACGACGAGCGGTGTGCGCCGTGCCCCCCTATGCTCGACATCGACACGTCACTGTGATCACCGTCACTGATCGGGTGCTCCCGGAGGCGAGATGTCACGGAACGTCAGATGGAGCCACTGGCCGTCCCGACTCGTCGTCGGGGCGTACATCCTCAACTCCGGGCTGGCCAAGCGGCAGGCCGACACCCAGACGGCGACCCAGCTGCACGGGATGGCCAGCAAGACCTACCCGTTCCTCGGGAAACTCACCCCGGAGACCTTCACCCGGCTGCTGTCCGCGGGTGAGATCGCGCTCGGTGCGACGCTGCTCCTGCCGATCGTGCCCTCGGTGTTGGCCGGTGCCGGACTGACCGCGTTCGCCTCCGGGCTGCTCGGCCTCTACCTGCGCACCCCCGGGATGCGGGAGGAGGGAAGTCTCCGACCCACCCAGGCGGGGACCGCGCTCGCCAAGGACGCCTGGATGTTGGGCATGGGGCTCAGCCTGGTGCTCGACGACCTGATGAGCCGGCGGAGGCAACGCGGCGACACGGAGTGAGGGGACCGGTTCCCGTCGGGCTGTTCTCCCGGGTGGGAGCTGTTCCGGCGGTACGACAGCCGGTCGGGAACACCGGCCCCGGCCCCTCGCACGGAGGAGCCGGGACCGACAGGTGCGTTTTCCGGGGTGCCCGGATCAGACGACCAGACCGAGGAGCAGGGCGGTGGCGAATCCGGAGACGGACAGGACGGTCTCCAGCACGGTCCAGCTCTGCAGCGTCTCCTTCACCGGAATGCCGAAGTAGCGCGACACGATCCAGAAGCCGCCGTCGTTGACGTGGGAGGCGATGATCGACCCGGCCGCGATGGCCATCGCGATCAACGCCAGCTGCGGCTGGCTGTACTCCGCCTCGGCCAGCAACGGGGCCACGATGCCGCCCGTCGTCACGATCGCCACGGTCGCCGAGCCCTGCGCCACGCGGAGCGCACAGCTGATCACGTAGGCCAGCACGACCAGCGGCAGACCGGCGGACGAGAGGGTTCCGGCCACCGCCTTGCCCACCCCCGTGGCGGCGAGCACCGCGCCGAAGAACCCACCGGCACCCACCACGAGCAGGATCATGCCCACCGGGCGCAGCGAGGCACCGGTCAGTTCCGCGATCTCGGCGCGGGTCATACCGCGACGCAGACCGAGCAGCCACATCGCGAGCAGCACGGTGATGGTCAACGCCACCGCGGGATTCCCCAGGAAGGTCACCACACCCAGCACCGCGGAGCCGTCGGGCAGCAGCATGCCGCCGAAGGTGGCGGACAGGATCAACACCAGCGGGATCGCGATGATGGTCGCGACCAGCGCGAGGGAGGGTTCTCGCGTGACCTCGTCCCGGGGCGGCTCCGGATCGGCCCCGTCCGAGGTGCCGCCGCCGGTCCCGGACCGCTCCTGCGCCGCCACCCGGGCGGCCAGCATCTCCTCCGGCACGGGCAGGAAGAGCCGTTTGCCGAGCCAGTTCGCGTAGAGCAGGCCGACGGCCCACGCGGGCACACCGCAGGCCAGGCCCATGAGGATCAGCCAGCCCACGTCCACCTGCAGCAGACCGGCCAGGGCCACCGGGCCGGGGTGTGGTGGCAAGAACGCGTGCGTCACGGACAGCCCGGCCAGCAGGGGCAGGCAGAACAGCAGGATCGACCGCCCGCTGCTGCGGGCCGCCACGTAGACCAGCGGGGCGAGCACGAAGATGCCGATGTCGAAGAACACCGGGATGCCGAAGACGAACCCGGACAGGCCCATGGCGAGGGGAGCTCGGCGCTCACCGAACGCCGCCAGCAGACGACGGGTGAGCACCTCGGCACCCCCGGAGGCCTCCAGCAGCCCGCCGAGCAGGGTGCCCAGACCGATGATCACGGTGATGTGGCCGAGAATGGAACCGAATCCGCTCTCCAGCAGGGACTGGTTGCCGCTGACGATCTTCTCGACCGGAACACCGGCCCCGAGGGCCACCAGCAGACCGGCCACCAGCAGTGCGATGAACGGTTCGACCTTGAAGCGGATGATGAGCAGGAGCAGCAGGGTGATGCCCGCCGCGGACAGGGTCAGCAGGCCTGCGGTCTCGTGCTGCAACCAGTGGAGCACGTGGATCAACTCCTGGGCGGGAGGGGAGCGGTGGGGAGGAGTCAGCGGGTGCCCTCGCGGGACCTGCGGAGCGCGCGGCCGGGAAGCGCGCCGGTGGGCCGGCCCTCGTCGAGGACGACGACTCCGTTGACCAACACGTGGCGGATGCCGGTGGCGGGGCTTCGTGGGTTGTCGAAGGTCGCGGTGTCGGTGATCGACTCGGGGTCGAAGAGCACGAGATCGGCGGCGTATCCCTCACGGATCAGGCCACGATCGACCAGTCGCAGCCGGGCCGCGGCACGCCCGGTCAGGTGCGCGATGCACTCCTCCAGGCCGAGCACGCCCAGCTCCCGCACGTAGCGGGCCAGGTAGCGGGGGAACGTGCCCCAGGCCCGGGGGTGTGGGCGCTCGCCGACCAGCAGGCCGTCGCTGCCCCCGGTGTGCGCGCGGTGCCGCATGATCGTCCGCACGTTCTCCTCGTGTCCGACGTGCATCAGGCAGGAGGTGCCCAGGCGCTCGTCGACGAGTACGTCGAAGTAGAGCTGGGACGGGGGTACCCCCGCCCGTCGCGCGGACTCGGCCACGGTCCGGCCGACCAGGTGGGTGTTGGCCTCCCGACGCACCCCGTTGATCTCGATGGTCGACCAGTCGACCGGGACGCCGTGGCAGCCGTCCGAGCCGGTCTCCTCCAGTTCGACACGGATCCGCTCACGGATCTCCGGGTCGGTCAGGCGGACGAGCGCCTTCTCCAGGCCGCCCTCGGTGACCCAGCTCGGCAGCAGCGCCGACAGGTAGGTGGCGCCGGGCAGGTACGGGTAGCTGTCCAGGGTGATGTCGCAACCGGCGTCGATCGCCGCGTCCACCATGGCCAGCAGCTCCCCGGCCCGCCCGGCGTTCACCGGGAAGTTCATGGTGGCGTGGGCCAGGTGCAGCGGGCACCCGGACCTCCGGGACACCTCGATCATCTCGGCGTACGCCTCGAGGGCACCCGCCCCGTAGCTGCGGTGGTGGGGGCAGTAGTACCCGCCGTGCTCGGCGACCACCTCGCACAGCGCGACCAGCTCGTCGGTGTCGGCGTACATACCCGGGGTGTAGGTCAGTCCCGAGGACATGCCGACCGCGCCCTGCTGCAGTGACTCGGCGAGGATCCGGCGCATCCGGTCCAGCTCGTCCGGCGTGGGCGGTCGGGACTCCCACCCCACGCAGAGCATGCGCAGGGTGCCCTGGGGAACCAGGTAGGCGGCGTTCACCGCGATGCCGCGGTCCAGCCGGTCCAGGTACTCACCGACGGTGCGCCAGTCCCAGTCGAAGTCCGGCGGGTCGCCGTTCCAGCCCGCCAGTTGCGTACGGAGCTGGGCCAGTACGTCGTCGTCCACCGGGGCGTAGGACAGCCCGTCCTGCCCGAGGACCTCCAGGGTCACCCCCTGCGAGACCTTCGCCAGGTGATCGGGTTCGACGAGGAGACGCAGGTCCGAGTGTGAGTGCATGTCGATGAACCCGGGGGACAGCACCATGTCGGCCGCGTCGATCACCCGCCTGCCGGTCAGCCGCTCCGTGGAGATCGATGCGATACGTCCCTCGGCCACACCCACGTCCGCACGGCGGGCGGGCGCCCCGGTGCCGTCGACGACCAGGGCGTCGCGGAAGACGATGTCCATGACTCCTCCGGTCACCGGATCAGAAGAAGGTGCGGATCAGGTCGACGACGGTGCGGCCGTCCGCGTCGACCACCGGGATGAGCTGCCACTTGTCGAACGCGGTGCACGGGTGGGACACCCCCAGTCCGATCCAGTCGCCGACCTCGACCCGGGCCTCGGGGGACAGGGCGAGGAACGCGTGCTGGTCGTTCAGCGCCGTGACGCGGCAGCCCGTCAGGGGTTCCGCCTCACCGCCGTTCCGGCGCACCAGCTGTGGTTCGGGCAGGTCCTGGTCGAAGGGCACGTCCCGTCGCCCCAGGGTGAGCAGGGCGAGCTCTGGCTCCGGGCGGGACGAGACCTGGGCCCATGCCTGCAGTGCCGGGCGCAGCGGTTCCCCACCGGGGAGGGCGTGTCGGCGGGAGAACGGGGAGAGCCGGCGGTACAGCCCGTCGTCGTGTGTCAGGTAGCTGCCGCTGCGCAGCACCGGCAGTACCGGGAGGCCGTCGGGCCACGGCTCGCGGAACACCGCCCCCACCTGGTCGAAGTAGGCGCTGCCCGCGGCGGTGACCAACACCCGGTCCAGCCCGTCGAAGTACCCGGCACCGGCCAGGGACAGCACCAGCGCCCGCAGCCGGCGCAGGTAGGTGTCGACGGTGGCCAGCGTCTCCGGGGTCGTGTCGTGTCCGAAGGCCCCTTCCCAGCCGGCGACACCCACCAGGCGCAGTACCGGGCTGGCGGCCACCGCCTGGGCGACGGCGAGGGCTTCGGCCGCGGTGCGGACTCCGGTGCGACCACCAGGGCCACCGAGTTCCACCGCGACGTCCACCGGCCGCGCGGGGGCGCTCCCGGCGAGTGCGGCGGTCATCAGCTCGACCCCGCGGACCGAGTCGACCCAGCAGACGAACTCGAACTCTGGGTCGCGGTCGAGCTCCCCGGCCAGCCACCGCAGTCCGGCGGGGTCCACCAGCTGGTTGGCCAGCACGACCCGGTTCACCCCGAACGCGCGGTACACCCGGGCCTGGTGCACGGTGGCCACGGTGACCGCCCAAGCCCCGGCCTCGAACTGGGCGGCCAGCAGTTGCGGGGACATGTGGGTCTTGCCGTGCGGGGCCAGGGCGAGCCCGTGTCGCTCACACCACTCTGCCATCACCCGGAGGTTGTGCTGCAGGGCCGGTCGGGAGAGCACGAGCAGCGGGCCGGTGAAGGCGTCGTCGAACAGGTCCGGTCTTTGCCGGGTGATCTCGTCGATCGTGGCGCCCGTGAAGTGGGCGGGCATGCCCTTGAACCGCCAGTCGACCCGCTCGGAGCGCAGGGCCGCCAGCGCGTTCGGGTCCAGGGTTCCGCGTCCCATGACCCTCCTTTGTTGCATATGGCGCAATGGTGATTGCAACATGTGATGCGGGGGTGTGTAGCATTCCTGCGATCTCCGGTCAATGGGACGGGTGTGGAAAGGAGATCCATGCCGCAACAGCAGGACGGCCGTACGGCCGAGTCCGCCACCCGGATGCCGGATCCGGCGGACGTGGTGTGTCTGGGCGAGGCCATGGCCGTGTTCGTGCCGGCCACACCCGGCCCCGCCGAGGACACCACCCTGTGGCGGCGGACCGTCGGGGGTGCGGAGGCCAACGTCGCCTGTCACCTGGCCCGGCTCGGGCTGCGCGCCCGTTGGGTGGGTGCGGTCGGCGACGACGCACTGGGTCGGGCGGTGGTGGACCACATCCGCGCGGCGGGGGTGGACGTGAGCGGCGTGCGGATCGATCCGCGACGCCCCACCGGCCTGTACCTGAAGGAACCGGGCGCGACCGGCACCCGCATGCGGTACTACCGCCGTGGCTCGGCCGCCTCGGTCATGAGTCGCGACCTGCTCGACGACCTCGACCTGTCCGGGGTGCGCGTCCTGCACCTCACCGGGATCACCGCGGCCCTGTCCCCGCAGTGTGGCGACCTGCTCCGCGCCCTGCTGGCGTTGCCCAGGACGGAGCTGCGGGTGTCCTTCGACGTCAACTGGCGCCCGGCGCTGTGGGAGGGCGCCGACCCGAGCCTGCTCACCGAACTCGCCGATGCCGCGGACATCGTGTTCGTGGGGGAGGACGAGGCCGAGGCCCTGTGGGGAACCGGCGATCCCGCGCGGGTACGACAGGTGCTGCCCCACCCCGACACCCTCGTGGTCAAGCACGGTGCGCGGGGTGCCACGGTCCTGGGCGCCGGTGCCCCGGTGTTCGAGCCGGCACTGCGGGTCGACGTCGTCGACCCGGTCGGTGCCGGCGACGCGTTCGCCGCCGGTTTCCTCGCCGAGGCCCTGGCCGGGGCCGCACCGCGGCGGTGCCTGCGTGCCGGGCACCTGCAGGCTGCGGCGACGCTGTGCACCCGAGACGATGTCGGGGAGTCGTTGCCACCGGCGGTGGTGGCGGAGCTGTTGGCCGCCGACGACCGGCGGTGGGCCGCGGCCCGCGTGGCCGGGGACGGCGTGCGGTGGGAGATCATCCGGTCATGAGCCAGAGCCTGGACCGTGCACTGGTGATGCTCACCGAGCTCGCCGAGGGCCCGCGCACCCTCGACCAGCTCGCCACCGTGCTCGGCGTGCACAAGTCCACCGCGCTGCGCCTGCTGCGCACCCTGGAGAGTCACCGGTTCGTCCAGCGCGAGGACGTGCGTCGCTACCGGCTTGGCACCGCCCTGTTCGACCTGGCCAACCGGGCTCTGGAAGCACTGGACGTCCGTCGTGCCGTCGAACCCCACCTGCGCGAGCTCAACGCCCGCACCGGACACACCGTCCACCTGGCGAGCTACGAGGACGGGGAGGTCGTCTACATCGACAAGGTGGAGAGCCGGCACCCGGTACGGATGGTCTCGCGCATCGGGCTGCGTGCCCCCCTGCACTGCACCGCCGTGGCCAAGGTGCTCGTGGCGGACCTCCCCGAGGACCAGCGGCGTGCCGTGGCCGAGTCCCTGGACTACCCGCGTCTGACGGCCAACACGATCACCGATCCCCAGGCCTACCTGACGGAGCTGGCCGAGGTCCGGCGCCGCGGCTACGCGGTGGACCGGGGTGAGCACGAGGACTTCATCCACTGCATCGCCGCCCCCGTCCGCGGTGCCGGTGGCCGGGCGGTGGCCGCGGTGTCGCTGTCCGTGCCGCGGATGCTGCTCGACCTGGAAGGTTTGCTGGCCCTCGTGCCGGAACTGCTGCGCACGGCGGAGGCCGCTTCGGCCGAGTGCGGGTGGACACCCACCCACCGCACCGGCACCGACCGAACCGATCGGAAGGACGACTGATGCCCAAGACCGCGATCCAGACCGCCGACGCCCCCAAGCCCCCCGCCGCGTTCTCCCAGGGGGTGGTGAAGGGGAACATCCTCCAGGTCGCGGGCCAGGTGGCCTTCGACCCCGGGACCGGTGAGATCGTCGGCACCACGGTCGCGGAGCAGACCCGCCAGGCACTGCGCAACGTCGAGGCGGTGCTCCGGGCCGGGGGTGCGACCTTCGACGACGTCGTGATGCTCCGGGTCTACCTGACCGATCCCGCCCACTTCGCGGAGATGAACGAGGCGTACGGCGAGTTCGTCCGCGAGCCGTTCCCCGCCCGCACCACGGTGTACGTCGGTCTGCCGCCCGGTCTGCTGGTGGAGATCGACGCGCTGGCCGTCCTGGGTGACTGAGCGTCGTCCCGGGTCGATCCCGGCAGGTTCGCCGACCCGGGAGGACGCTGCGCCGCCGGCCCGGTCAGTAGACCGGGCCGGTGTACTTCTCGCCCGGTCCCTTGCCCGGCTCGTCCGGGAAGGGGGAGGCCTCGCGGAACGCGCGCTGCAGGGCCTGCAGCCCCTCCCGCAGCGGGGCGGCGTGCGGGCCCAGGTACTCGGCTGAGGCGGTGACCAGGCCGGCCAGCGCGGTGATCAGGCGTCGCGCTTCGTCCAGGTCCTTGGTGGGGCTGTTCGTCGGATCCTCGTCGGCCAGGCCGAGTTTCTCGGCTGCGGCGGACATGAGGAGCACGGCAGCCTTGCTGATCACCTCGATGCTGGGCACCTCGGACACGTGCCGCACGGGGAGGTCCCCGCCCGCCGCTGCTGCGTCCGGTCCGGTGACCTGATTGAGGTCGGTTCGCTTCGGGTCGGTCACGGCTGCTACCCTGACACGAGCGACCAGCTCCCGCGCACGCGGGGGTGGCCAAGTGGAGCCCCGCTCCCACCCGTGTCGCCGCCTCAGGCGGCCGGGTCCGATTCCGCACCCGGGTATGACCGGGCGCGGACGACACGGCGTTGCCGTGTCGCGCGGTCGGAAGCGGGCCCCGTTCGCCGATGAGGCGGCGGGGCTTGTCGTTGTTGGGGGCAGGTTCCGCTCGGCCTGGTTCAGTGACAACCAACCGAAACCGAGGAGGCCCCATCAGCTCCGAGCCGCGCATCAACGAGCGCATCCGGGTGCCGGAAGTCCGCCTGGTCGGACCCAACGGCGAGCAGGTCGGAATCGTCCGCATCGAGGACGCGCTCCGCCTTGCCCAGGAAGCGGACCTCGACCTCGTCGAGGTCGCCCCGCAGGCGCGCCCGCCGGTCTGCAAGCTCATGGACTACGGCAAGTTCAAGTACGAGAGCGCGCAGAAGGCCCGCGAGGCACGCCGGAACCAGCAGCTGACGGTCATCAAGGAGCAGAAGCTCCGGCCGAAGATCGATTCTCACGACTACGAGACCAAGAAGCGCAACGTGGTGCGCTTCCTCGAGCACGGGAACAAGGTCAAGGTGACCATCATGTTCCGTGGTCGGGAGCAGTCCCGTCCCGAGCTCGGTTTCCGGTTGTTGCAGCGGCTCGCGGACGACGTTGCCGAGCTGGGGTTCGTGGAGGCCGCGCCCAAGCAGGACGGTCGGAACATGATCATGGTGCTGGCCCCGCACAAGAACAGGACGCGTTCGAGTGCGAAGTCCGGGTCGCGCACCGAGGACACCAGCCAGGCGGAGTGAGCCGGTCCGGTCCTTCCGGACCGGCCTCATCCCACCACTTCGGGCCATCGGCCCCGCCGCCGCACGGCGGCAGTACGAGACGAGGACGACGAATGCCGAAGAACAAGACGCACAGCGGGATGTCGAAGCGCATCAAGGTGACCGGCAAGGGCAAGCTGCGCCACGAGCGCTCCAACCGCCGGCACCTGCTGGAGCACAAGCCGACGACCCGCACCCGGCGCCTTGCCGGCACCAGCGACGTGGCCAAGCAGGACGTCAGCCGTGTCAAGCGGCTGCTCGGCATCTGACGGCCCGTCGGCCTGACCTCCCAGTCCCCAACACCCGTACGGGCGGCGCTCGACGCCGCCCCTGAGAGAGACAACAGGACGGACCCGTGGCACGCGTCAAGCGGGCGATCAACGCCCACAAGAAGCGCCGCACCATTCTCGAGCTGGCCAGCGGTTACCGGGGGCAGCGTTCGCGCCTGTACCGCAAGGCCAAGGAGCAGGTGCTCCACTCGCTCAACTACGCCTACCGGGACCGCCGTGCCCGCAAGGGTGACTTCCGTCAGCTGTGGATCACCCGCATCAACGCTGCCGCTCGGCAGAACGGCATCACCTACAACCGGTTCATCCAGGGTCTGAAGGCCGCCGGTGTGGAGGTCGACCGGAAGAACCTCGCCGAGATCGCGGTGAGCGACCCGGCCACCTTCACCACGCTGGTCGACCTGGCCCGCAAGAGCCTGCCCACCGGGGACGCGGCCTGAGCCGCCGGCAGACTCCGCAGCGACCCGGGGAAGGTCCGTTCACCGAGCGGACCCCCCGGGTCGTCGCCGCTCGGCACCTGACCCGCCGCTCCGGCCGGGAACGAGCGGGCCGTTTCCTGGCCGAAGGCGCCCAGGCGGTGCGTGAGGCGCTGGCCTGGGCGACCTCCGGCCGTGGTCGGGTGCACGAGCTGTTCGTCACCACCTCCGCCGCCGAACGGCATGCGGACCTGGTGTCGACGGCGCGGAAGGCCCGGATCCCGGTCAGCGAGATCACCGATCGGGCCGCGGCCGGACTGTCCGAGACCGTCACCCCCCAGGGACTGGTGGCGGTGTGCGACCTGGTCGACGTTCCGCTCCGGGCGGCGCTCACCGGGCACGGGCGACGGCCGCGACTGGTGGCGGTGTTGGTCGGTGTGTCCGACCCGGGTAACGCCGGCACCGTGGTCCGGGTGGCCGACGCCGCGGGTGCGGACGCGGTCGTGTTCGCCGGGGAGTCCGTCGACCCGCACAACGGCAAGTGCGTGCGCGCCAGCACCGGCAGCCTGTTCCACCTGCCCGTCGCCCGTTCCCGTGACGTGACCACGGTCCTCGACGCGTGCCGTGCCGCCGGGTTGCGCCTGGTGGCCGCCGACGGCTACGCCGAGACCGACCTGGATGCGGCCGAGGAGTTCGGCGACCTGCTGCGCCCCACCGCGTGGGTGTTCGGCAGCGAGGCCCACGGCCTGTCCGCCGAGCTGCTGGAGCGGGTGGACGAGGCGGTGCGGGTGCCGCTCTACGGTGCGGCGGAGAGCCTCAACCTGGCCACCGCTGCCGCAGTGTGCCTGTACACCAGCGCCCGTGCCCAGCGCCGGCACGCCCTGCCGAAGGACGGTTGAGTCCCACGAGGCAGGTCTCCGTGCACCCGCGGGGACTCGGGTGTGACGTCGTTCCGGTCCGGCTGGGGACACGACGACGGGAGCCGGTGCTCCACGTGACGTGGAGCACCGGCCTGTCCGTAGGCTCGGCTCACGGTCGGCTGTCCAGCCGGGAGAGGAGTTCCCGGAACAGCGGGTCGGTTCTCACCGGCGTGCCCCGCCGCCCCAGCACGGCGTCCAGGGTGTACAGCACATCGCGGATCGCCTTCTCGGACGCCTCGGAGGCAAGTAGCGCCGCGGCCCGACGTGCTTCCTGTTCGGCCTCCTCCAGTCGGTCCTGCATCAGCAGGAAATCTCCGCACCTGGCGGCGAGTGAGGCCCGCCGGTCCGGGTCGCCGAGCCGTGCTGCCAGTCGCTCGGCGTCACGGGCGGTCTCCAGGGCCTCGGCGTACCGGCTCGCGTCTCCCAGGAGATCCGCACGGGTCTCGACCAGGGTCACCTGCAACACCTGGTGCTCCTTCTGCTCCGACCTCTCCAGCAGGGCCAGGGCGTGCTCCAGGGCGGTCAGGGCCTCCCCGATGCCCTCGAAGTCGTGCGGCAGCAGGGCGAACTCGTGCAGCATGTGGCAGGCCCGCCCCACGTCTCCGGCGGTTTCCCACAGTTCGGCCGCGCGGCGGAACATGTGCCCCGCCGACTCCCACTCTCCCTGGTGCCCGTAGGCGGTGGCGAGGTGGCCGACCACTTCGGCCTGCTTTTCCGGCGGTGCGTCCCGGAGCGCATCGGCCACGGCGCCGAGGTGTTCCACGGCTGCGTCGTGTTCCTCGAGGTTGTCGTAGGCGATCCCGAGCCGGTACCGCACCTCGAGCAGCAGTTCGCGGGAGTCGTCGGTGTCCGCGGAGTTCCGGAGCAGGCGGAGTGCCTCCTCCAGGGTCTCGGCGGCCTCCACGGAACGCCGGTGCTCCAGGTGGCCGAGGGCCAGGTGGTGGTAGGCCCGGGCCACCGCGACCGGGGACAGGTGTTTCCGGGCGGCGGCCAGGTCCGGGGCGGTCTGCGCGCCCTCGGCGCGCAGTTCCTCGCCGTCCACCATGGGCACCTCCCCCCGGCGGGTCGGCCGGCAGCCCCCGGGGCAGGTACTGGGACGACCCGTGGAACGAGTGTGGAAACCGGTCGGGGAACGCCGCCGGGGAGTTCTGCCACGCGGCGCGGCACCGGACGAACGGTGCCGCATCAGGTCGAACCGCGACACACCGTAGTACGCGTTGATCGGTCTCAGCCGGGCTTCCCCCGGCATGTGCTGCCGCGCAGTTCCTCGGCACCGAACGGACGGATCCCGCCCGGGCCGGCCACCTCCACCCGGACCGGCAGCAGGGAGCCGAACTCCTCGACGAGCCGGGCCACCACGTCGTACGTCAACCGGTGCCCGGTGTCGGGGCGGGGGATCAGCCGCGCCGTGGCGCCCACCTCGGTGCGGGCCGCGTCATCGATCTCGACGTGGTGGGTGCCGGTGCCGTCCGCGGTCCACCGCACCTCCGGGCCGCCCCGGGCGAGCGGGTGACCAGCCCGATCCGCTCGGTCGCCAGGAAGCGGGACAGCACGCCCGCCCCGAACTGGCCGAGGAGGTCCCGACAGCGAAGCCCGGCTCCTCACGTGTCGACGTGTTGCCCACAGTGGACAGGAGGCTGTGCACCTCCTGCTCGGTCAGGCCGGTCCCGGTGTCGGTGCCGTGCAGGGCACCGTCGCCGGTGACCTCGGGCGGCTCGTTCAGCACATGCCCCGGTGCGTCCGGTTGCTCGGTGCGGCGGGCGCCGGTCGTGTCCACCGCGTTCTGCAGGAGTTCCCGGACGTGGGCGCGAGGGCTGCCGTACGGGTGGTGACTGGGCGGGTCGACAACACCACACAGATTGACACCGAAGGTGTGGGTCACGAACGCGGGCTTCATGGTTGGGCACGGAGCGTCTCGAAGAGAGCAGCCCTGTACTGAGCACTTTCGTGTGATGTCTGCACCCTTTTGCGTGATCGACGCCGGGTCGGGGATGCCCGGCGATCACCCGGGTGATCGGCAGAGGCTGGCTGCGTGCGCCTCCGTCACCTCACTGGCCTAGGATCGGCATGCTGGCGGTGAGGGACACACGTCCACCGCCGGAGCTGTTTCACGGCCGTCACGGACCTCGGGAGCTGTTCACCAACTATGTCCGGAGCCAACGACCCGTACGACCCCAAGCAGGTCGCCGCGCTCGCGCCGGAGACGCTGGAGCGCGCGGTCGAGGAGGCCCGCAAGGCGTTCGCCGAGGCTGCGGACCTCGACGCGCTCGCCGCGGCCAAGCCGGCTCACCTCGGTGAGCGGTCGCCGCTGCTGACGGCCCGCCGCGAGATCGGTGCCCTGCCCCCGCACGCCCGTGCCGAGGCGGGCCGGCGGGTCAACGAGGCCAGGACGGCGATCCAGACCGCGTTCGAGGAACGTCGCGCCCAGCTGCAGGCGGAGCGTGACGCGCGGGTGCTGCGCGAGGAGGCCGTCGACGTCACCCTGCCCTGGAACCGTACCCCGCGTGGTGCCCGGCACCCGATCGCCCAGCTCGCCGAACGCATCGCGGACGTGTTCGTCGGCATGGGTTACGAGGTCGCCGAGGGGCCCGAGCTGGAAGCCGAGTGGTTCAACTTCGACGCGCTGAACTTCCCCAAGGACCACCCGGCCCGCACCATGCAGGACACCTTCCACGTGGCGCCGGAGAACTCGGGGCTGGTGCTGCGCACCCACACCTCCCCGGTCCAGGTGCGCACCCTGCTGGAGCGGGAGTTGCCGGTGTACGTGGTGTGCCCCGGCCGCACCTTCCGCACCGACGAGCTCGACGCCACGCACACGCCGGTGTTCCACCAGGTCGAGGGCCTGGCCGTGGACAAGGGCATCACCATGGCCCACCTGAAGGGCACGC
Source organism: Pseudonocardiaceae bacterium (assembly GCA_036562635.1). Classification (GTDB taxonomy): domain Bacteria; phylum Actinomycetota; class Actinomycetes; order Mycobacteriales; family Pseudonocardiaceae; genus DATCJU01. The sequence continues at coordinate 15,560 of DATCJU010000116.1, read as the reverse complement.
TCGACGCGTTCGCCCGGGCCATGTTCGGCGACGAGTCCCGCACCCGGCTGCGTCCGTCGTTCTTCCCGTTCACCGAACCCTCGGCCGAGGTGGACGTCTGGTTCCCGCAGAAGAAGGGCGGGCCCGGCTGGGTCGAGTGGGGTGGCTGCGGCATGGTCGACCCCAACGTGCTGCGGGCCTGCGGCATCGATCCCGAGGTCTACTCCGGGTTCGCCTTCGGCATGGGTCTGGAGCGCACTCTGCAGTTCCGCAACGGCATCCCGGACATGCGGGACATGGTCGAGGGCGACATCCGTTTCACCCTGCCGTTCGGGGTCGAGGGCTGATCCCGGCGACACACGCGGAACCGACGTTCGACAGGAAGGCATGACCCTTGCGAATCCCGGTTTCCTGGCTGGCCGCCCACCTGGAGCTGCCTGAGGAGACGACTCCGCAGGACCTCGCCGACGCCTTCGTCCGCATCGGACTGGAGGTCGAGGGGGTCCACTCGCTCGACGGGGTGGCCGGCCCGCTGGTGGTCGGTCGTGTCGTCGAGATCGAGGAGCTGACCGGATTCAAGAAGCCGATCCGGTTCTGCAAGGTCGAGGTCGGTCCTCCCGACGAGGAGCCGCGCGGCATCATCTGCGGCGCCACCAACTTCCGCGAGGGTGAGCTGGTGGTGGTCGCCCTGCCCGGATGCCGTCTGCCGGGTGACTTCGTCATCTCCTCGCGCAAGACCTACGGGCGGATCAGCGACGGCATGATCTGCTCGGCCCGGGAGCTCGGGCTGGGCGACGACCACAACGGCATCCTGGTCCTGCCGCCGGGTACGGCCATGCCCGGCGACGACGCCACGAAGCTGCTGGGTCTGGACGACACGGTCATCGAACTGGCCGTCACCCCGGACCGGGGCTACTGCCTGTCCGTCCGCGGTCTGGTCCGCGAGCTGGCCTGCGCCCTGGAGCTGCCCTACAGCGACCCGGCCGCCGTCGACGTCCCCGAGGCGGTGGGCGAGGCGTGGCCGGTGCGGGTGGAGGACCCCGTGGGCTGCCGTCGTTTCGTGCTGCGCCGGGTCACCGGGGTCGACACCGCGGCGCCCACCCCCTGGTGGATGCGGCGTCGGCTCATGCTCGCCGGTATCCGGTCCATCTCGCTGGCCGTGGACGTCACCAACTACGTGATGCTGGAGACCGGTCAGCCGCTGCACGCCTTCGACGCCGAGCGGCTCTCCGGCGAGCTGGTGGTGCGCCGGGCCAGGGCCGGCGAGAAGCTGCGCACCCTCGACGACGTCGAGCGGAACCTGGACCCCGACGACATCGTGATCTGCGACGACAGCGGGCCGGTCTCGCTGGCCGGCATCATGGGCGGGGCCAGCACCGAGATCGGTGACACCACGCGGGACGTGCTGCTGGAGGCGGCGACCTGGGACCCCGCGAGCATCTCGCGCGGGGTGCGCCGGCACAAGCTGCCCAGTGAGGCGTCCCGCCGGTTCGAGCGCGGGGTCGACCCGGCGCTGCCGGAGGCCGCGGTGGAGCTGGCCGCCCAGCTCCTGGTCAAGTACGGCGACGGCACCATCCACCGTGGTCGCACCCAGGTGGGACAGGTGCCCGAGCCGGCACCCATCACCATGCCGCTGAACCTGCCGGACCGCACGGCCGGGGTGCGGTACGACCGCGGTGTCACCGCCAAGCGGCTCGGCCAGATCGGCTGCCGGATCGAGCTGGACACGCTCGACGACGGCACCGCCGTGGTCATCGCCACCCCTCCGACCTGGCGGCCCGATCTGACCCGGCCGGCGGACCTGGTGGAGGAGGTGCTGCGGCTGGAGGGGTACGACAGCATCCCGTCCGTGCTGCCGGCTGCCACTCCCGGCCGTGGTCTGACCGAGGGGCAGCGCCGTAAGCGGGCAGTGGCCCGGGCGCTGGCCTCCGCGGGGTACGTCGAGGTGCTGCCGTTCCCCTTCACCGGCTCCGCAGTGTGGGACGCCTTCGGTCTGGAACCGGACGACGTGCGGCGCCGCACCATGCGGGTGCTCAACCCCCTGGACCCGGAGAAGGCGGAGCTGGCCACCACGTTGCTGCCCGGTCTGCTCGAGGCGTTGCAGCGCAACGTCTCCCGGGGACAGCGGGACGTGGCCCTGTTCCACATCGGCCAGGTGGTGCTGCCGCGGGCGACCCAGCCCCCGGCGCCCGAGGTGGGCGTGGCGGACCGGCCGAACGAGACGGAGCTGGCCGCCCTGGAGGCGGCCCTGCCGCAGCAGCCGGTGCACGTCGCGGTCGTGCTCACCGGTGAGCGCGAACCGAGCGGCTGGTGGGGCAAGGGCCGTCCCGCCGGCTGGGCGGACGCGGTGGAGGCCGCACGGCTGGTGGCTGAGGCGGCCGGGGTGGAACTGCGGGTGGTGGCCGGGAACCTGGCCCCCTGGCACCCAGGTCGGTGTGCGGAGCTGCGGGTGGGGGACTGGCCGGTCGGCCACGCCGGTGAACTGCACCCGAAGGTGATCGAGGCCCTGGGGCTGCCGAAGCGCACCTGCGCGATGGAGCTGGACCTGGACGCCCTGCCGCTGGGCGAGCGGCGCCCGGCGCCGCAGGTGTCGCCGTACCCGCCGGTGCTGTTGGACATCGCGCTGGTGGTGGACCAGGACATCCCGGTGGCCGACGTGGCCGAGGTCGTGCGGGCCGGCGGTGGCGAGCTGCTGGAGGACGTCCGGTTGTTCGACGTGTACACGGGTGAGCAGCTCGGCGAGGGCAAGCGGTCGCTGGCGTTCGCCCTGCGGTTCCGGGCGCCCGACCGGACGCTGACCGTCGAGGAGGCCAGCGAGGCGCGTGACCGCGCGGTGGCCGCGGCGGCGGAGCGTTTCGGCGCGACACTGCGGGCCTGAACCCGTTCCGAGGAGGGGTGTCCCCGGGCCGTCGAGGTCCGGGGACGCCCCTCGTGTCGTTCAGGGTGTTCTCCGGGTGGGACCCCGGGTTCCTCCTGATGCGCCGACTCGTCCTGCTGTCAAGAATCTCCCGGTGAGAGGGATTCTCCGAGGGGGAGGCGCACGGCCATGACGGAGACGCACCTCGATCTGCAGCGGGAGGAGACCCGGATCCGGGAGGTGTTCGAGCGGGCGGCCCGGGCGTGGACCCGTAACGACGCCGCCGCCTACGCGGCCGAGTTTGCCGAGGACAGCGACTACGTGGCCTTCGACGGCACTCGGGTGCGGGGACGGGAGGGCAATCGCCGGCTGCACGAGGAGTTGTTCCGCACGGTGCTGTACGGCACCCGCATGGTGGGCGAGATCGAGTCGATCCGCTTCCTCGGCCCCGACGTGGCCGTGCTGCACGCCACGGGGTCGGTCGCCTTCGCCTGGCAGCGGAAGATCCCCCGCAGTCGACTGTCCCGCAACACCTGGGTGCTGCAGCGCATCGGGGACGAGTGGAAGGTCGTGGCCTTCCACAACAGCCGGATCCGGCCGGTTCCGTCCAACCCCCGCCTGCTGAACCTGGTCTCGAAGGTGGTGCGGTGGCGCACCGCCCGTGCCCGTCGCGGTACCGCCCCGCGCACCACAGCCGACTGACCGGTCCGGGGTGCGGGCGCACATCCTGGCCCGGGCGGGAGCCATCCGCCCGTGACCGGGTCCCGGCGGCCTGTGTCCAGGTGGTGCGTTCACGTGCGTTCGGCAGGCCTGACAGGCTGACGGGATGGTCGACGACTGCTACACCGATCCCGTACTGGTCGCCCTGTACGACGTCCTCAACCCGTGGGCGGCGTGCGACGAGTTCTACCTCTCGCTGTTGCTGTCCGCGACCGCGGTGCTCGACGTCGGTTGTGGCACGGGCCGCTTGCTGCACCGGGCCCGGGAGGCCGGTCACACCGGACGCCTGTGCGGGCTCGACCCGGCCGAGGCGATGCTGGCACGGGCGCGCCGGAGACAGGACGTCGAGTGGGTGCTCGGTGACCTGACCTCGGTCACCTGGAACCAGGAGTTCGACCTGGTCGTGATGACCGGACACGCCTTCCAGGTGCTACTCGGCGACGACGAGTTGCGCACGGCGTTGACGACGATCCACACAGCTCTCGTCCCGGGCGGGCGTTTCGCGTTCGAGACACGGAACCCCTCGGCCCGGGGCTGGGAGCGGTGGACCTCGGAGGACGTGGACGAGGTGACCGGCGCCGACGGTGAGGTGGTGCGGGTCTGGCACGAGGTGGAAACCCCGGTCGACGGGGATCTCGTCCGGTTCACCACGACGGCCAGCAGCCCGAGCTGGAGTGCACCACGGACGAGCCGGAGCACCCTGCGGTTCCTGGACGTCCCCACGCTGTCCGGGTTCCTGACCGAGGCCGGGTTCGTCGTCGAGGAGCAGTTCGGTCACTGGGACCGGAGCCCGGTGACCGCCACGAGTCCGGAGATCATCACCGTCGCGCGGCGGCCCTGAACACCGCATCGGAAACCGGAACGGGTCGGCAGCTCCGGCACGTCCTGCGGAGGGACGTCGGGACTCCGGCCCGTTCCGGTTGTCCCCTCCCGTTCCACCTCGGACGGCGGCCCGGGTGGGTGTGTCACGTCCGACATCCACCCGCCTTTGATTGACTTTGCATCACTGTGCATAATCATGCGCATGACGTTTTCGGTGGCGGTCGCCGGAGCGAGTGGTTATGCAGGAGGGGAGCTGTTGCGCCTCCTGCTGGCGCACCCCGAGGTGCGCATCGGCGCGCTGACCGCCGGTGGCAACGCCGGAACCCGGCTGGGGCAGCACCAGCCGCACCTGCTCCCACTGGCCGACCGGGTGCTGACCGAGACCACGGTGGAGCGGCTCGTCGGGCACGACGTGGTGTTCCTCGCCCTGCCGCACGGCCACTCCGCCGAGATCGCCGAGCAGCTCGGCGACGACACCCTCGTCATCGACTGCGGCGCCGACTTCCGGCTCACCGACCCCGACGCCTGGCAGCGGTTCTACGGTGGGGAACACGCCGGGAGCTGGCCCTACGGCCTGCCGGAACTGGTGCTGGCCGACGGACGCAAGCAGCGGGAGGAACTGCGCGGGGCGCGGCGCATCGCCGTCCCCGGCTGCTACCCCACGGTCGCCTCGCTGGCCCTGGCCCCGGCCGTGGCCGCCGGGCTGGTCGAACCGGACGTCGTCGTGGTCGCCGTCTCCGGCACCTCCGGCGCGGGGCGGTCACCCAAGCCGAACCTGCTCGCCTCGGAGGTCATGGGCTCGGTGAGCGCCTACAACGTCGGTGGCGTGCACCGGCACACCCCCGAGATCGAACAGAACCTCGCCGCCGCCGGTGGCCGGCCCGTCCGCGTGTCCTTCACACCCGTGCTGGCACCCATGCCCCGCGGCATCCTCGCCACCTGCACCGCCCCGCTGACCGTCCAGGACGGCACCGTCGACACGGCGCTGGTGCACAAGACCTACGCCGAGGCGTACGACACCGAGCCGTTCGTGCACCTGCTCCCCGAGGGCACCTGGCCGGCCACCGCGGCCACCCTCGGCGCCAACGTCGTGCACCTGCAGGTCACGATCGACCCCGCAGCCGGTCGGCTGGTGGTCGTGGCCGCCGAGGACAACCTGACCAAGGGCACCGCGGGTGCGGCCGTGCAGTGCATGAACATCGCGCTCGACCTGCCGGAGACCACCGGCCTGTCCACCGTGGGAGTCGCCCCGTGACCACCCCGTCCGCCACCACCCCGAGCCGGTACGAGATCGACCGCACCGCAGGGGTCACCGCCCCGGCCGGCTTCCGTGCCGCCGGCGTCGCCGCCGGGATCAAACCGTCGGGCGCCCTCGACCTGGCCCTGGTCGTCAACGACGGGCCGTCCCAGGTCGCGGCTGGTGTGTTCACCACCAACAAGGTCAAGGCTGCTCCCGTGCTGTGGTCGCAGCAGGTGCTCACCCACCGGCGCCTGCGCGCGGTGGTGCTCAACTCCGGCGGCGCCAACGCCTGCACCGGCCCCGAGGGCTTCCAGGACACCCACGCCACCGCCGAGAAGGTGGCCGAGGTGTTGGGGGTGGGCGCGATCGACGTCGCCGTCTGCTCCACCGGCCTGATTGGTGAGCGGCTGCCCCGGGAGGCCGTGCTGACCGGGGTGGAGAAGGCCGCCGCCGCGCTGGCCGACACCGCCGAGGCCGGCCTGGCCGCGGCCACCGCGGTGATGACCACCGACACCGTGCCCAAGCAGGCCGCACTGCGCCACCCCGACGGCTGGACCGTGGGCGGCTTCGCCAAGGGCGCCGGAATGCTCGCCCCCGGGCTGGCCACCATGCTCGTGGTGCTGGCCACCGACGCCGTGGTGGACGAGGAGACCGCCGACACCGCGTTGCGCCGGGCCACGCGGGTCACCTTCGACCGGCTCGACATCGACGGCGGCATGTCCACCAACGACACCGTGCTCCTGCTGGCCTCCGGTGCCTCCGGTGTGTCCGCCGACCCCGACGAGCTCGCCGCCGCGTTCACCGCGGTCAGCGGCGACCTGGCCCGGCAGCTGCAGGCGGACGCCGAGGGCGTCACCAAGGAGATCACCATCACCGTGCGCGGCGCCGCCGACGAGGACGACGCGCTCGCCGTGGCCCGCACCGTCGCACGGGACAACCTGGTCAAGACCGCACTGTTCGGCTCCGATCCCAACTGGGGACGCATCGCCGCCGCCGCCGGCGCCGCCCCCGCCGAACTCGACCCGGACCGGCTGGACATCAGCATCAACGGTGTCCTGCTGTGCCACAACGGGTACAAGGCGGCCGAACGGTCGACCGTCGACCTGAGCGGCAGGGAGATCACGGTCGAGATCGACCTGCACCTCGGCTCGGGCACCGCGACGGTGCTCACCACCGATCTGTCCCACGGTTACGTCGAAGAGAACAGCGCCTACTCGTCATGAGCACAGCACCGACCTCCTCCCACCCGGTCAGCGCGACCTTCGACAGCACCGACGAGCGGATCGCCGAAGCCGCGAAGAAGGCGAGCGTCCTGGTGGAGGCGCTGCCCTGGCTGCAGCGGTTCCACGGCGCCACCGTCGTGATCAAGTACGGCGGCAACGCCATGGTGGACGACGAGCTCAAGCGGGCCTTCGCCCAGGACATGGTGTTCCTGCGCCTGGCCGGCCTGCGTCCCGTGGTGGTGCACGGCGGTGGCCCGCAGATCGGTGCCATGCTCGACCGCCTCGGCATCGCCAGCGAGTTCCGTGCCGGCCTGCGCGTGACCACCCCCGAGGCGATGGACGTGGTCCGCATGGTCCTCGTCGGCCAGGTCGGGCGCGAACTGGTGGGTCTGATCAACCAGCACGGTCCCTACGCCGTGGGCATTTCCGGAGAGGACGCCCACCTGTTCACCGCCGAGCGACGGCAGGCCGTGGTGGACGGGGAGCCGGTGGACCTGGGCCTGGTCGGGGACGTGGTCGAGGTCAACCCCGGCGCGGTGCTGGACATCGTGAGCGCCGGCCGCATTCCGGTGGTGTCCACCGTGGCCCCCGACGCCGACGGCGTGGTGCACAACGTCAACGCCGACACCGCCGCCGCGGCGCTCGCCGTCGCCCTGCGGGCGGAGAAGCTCGTGGTGCTCACCGACGTGGAGGGCCTCTACGCGAACTGGCCCGACCGGTCCTCGCTGATCTCGCGGATCGAGGCCGACGAGCTGGAGCGCCTGCTGCCCAGCCTGGCCTCCGGAATGGTGCCCAAGATGGAGGCCTGCCTGCGCGCGGTGCACGGTGGTGTGCCCAGTGCGCACGTCATCGACGGCCGCCTGGCCCACTCCGTCCTGCTCGAGGTCTTCACCAGTTCCGGGGTGGGCACCATGGTGCTCCCGGGGAAGGGGGCGTGATGAGCACGCTCGGCAACACCGTCGGCCAGCAGCGCTGGCAGACGGTCATGATGAACAACTACGGCACCCCACGGCTCACCCTGGTGCGCGGCGAGGGCTGCCACGTGTGGGACGCCGACGGCAACCGCTACCTGGACCTGCTCTCCGGGATCGCGGTCAACGCACTCGGCCACGCCCACCCGGCCGTGGTGGAGGCGGTCAGCACCCAGATCGCCCGACTCGGCCACGTGTCCAACCTGTACATCGCCGAACCGCCCCTGGAGCTGGCCGAGGCACTGCTGGGACACGCCGGGGTGACCGGCCGGGGGCGGGTGCTGTTCTGCAACTCCGGTGCCGAGGCCAACGAGGCCGCGTTCAAGATCGCCCGACGCACCGGGCGTCCGAAGATCGTGGCCACCGAGGGCGGGTTCCACGGCCGCACCATGGGTGCCCTGGCGCTCACCGGTCAGCCCGCCAAGCGGGCACCGTTCGAGCCGATGCCGCCCGGTGTGGTGCACGTGCCCTACGGCGACGTCGCGGCCCTGGACGCCGCGGTGGACACCGACACCGCCGCCGTGGTGCTCGAACCGATCCAGGGCGAGAACGGTGTGCACGTCCCGCCGATGGACTACCTGCAGCAGGCCCGGCGTATCACCGCCGAGCGGGGCGCACTGTTGGTGCTCGACGAGGTGCAGACCGGTGTCGGCCGCACCGGGACCTGGTTCGCCTTCCAGCAGGCCGGGATCGTGCCGGACGTGATCACCCTGGCCAAGGGGCTGGGTGGCGGCCTGCCCCTGGGCGCGTGCATCGGTGTCGGTCCGGCCGCGGAGCTGCTGGAACCGGGCCAGCACGGCACCACCTTCGGCGGCAACCCGGTGTGCTGCGCCGCCGGGCTGGCGGTGCTGCGCACCATCGAGGCCGAAGGGCTGCTGGACAACGCCGCCTCGGTGGGCAAGGAGATCGCCACCGGGGTGGAGAACCTGCACCACCCGTTGGTCACCGGGGTGCGCGGTGCGGGTCTGCTGCTGGGCATCACCCTGCGCGAGCCGGTCTCCGCCCGGGTCGCCGCGGCCGCCCAGCGAGCCGGGTACCTGGTCAACCCGGTGCAGCCGGACGTCGTCCGGTTGGCGCCCCCGCTGGTGCTCGGGCACGCCGAGGCCGAACAGTTCCTGGCCGACCTGCCGGCGGTGCTGGACGCCGCCGCCGAACCGGAGGGGACCGCCTGATGTTGCGGCACTTCCTGCGTGACGACGACCTGACCCCCGACGAGCAGCGGGAGGTGCTGGACCTCGCCGACCGGCTCAAGCGTGACCCGCTCGGCAACCGTGCCCTGGCCGGACCGAAGTCCGTGGCGGTCATCTTCGAGAAGAACTCCACCCGGACCCGCCTCTCCTTCGAGGTCGGTATCGCCCAGCTCGGCGGTCACCCCGTGGTGATCGACGGCCGGATGATGCAACTGGGTCGGGAGGAGACCATCGAGGACACCTCCCGGGTGCTCTCCCGCTACGTCGACGCCGTGGTCTGGCGCACCTTCGCCCAGGCCCGCATCGACGCCATGGCCTCGGTCTCCCGGGTGCCGGTGGTCAACGCGCTGACCAACGAGTTCCACCCGTGCCAGGTGCTGGCCGACCTGATGACCGTGCGCGAGAAGTTCGGCACGCTGGCCGGCCTCACCCTCACCTACCTCGGCGACGGCGCGAACAACATGGCCCACTCCCTGCTGCTGGGCGGGGCGACCGCCGGGCTGCACGTGCGCATCGCGGCCCCCGAGGGCTTCCACCCGCTGCCGTGGGTGCTCGACGCGGCCAAGCAGCGCGCCGCCGAGACCGGGGGATCGGTCACCGTGCTGAGCGACCCGCAGGCCGCGGTCGAGGGCGCCGACGTGCTGGCCACCGACGCCTGGACCTCCATGGGCCAGGAGAACGACGGCAAGGACCGGGTCGGCCCGTTCCGTCCCTACCAGGTCAACGAGGCACTGCTGGAGCGCACCGGTACCCGCACCGTTGTGCTGCACTGCCTGCCGGCACACCGCGGCTGGGAGATCACCGACGAGGTGCTCGACGGCCCGGCCAGCGTGGTGTGGGACGAGGCGGAGAACCGGCTGCACGCGCAGAAGGCCCTGCTCGTGTGGCTGATGGAGAAGGCGGAGACTGGGAACGATGACGGCTAACGGCAGCGCGGTCACGCGGGCGGCTCGTCAGGCGCGGATCGTGGAGTTGGTGTCCACCACCGCCATCCGGAGCCAGGCCGAGCTGGCCAGGATGCTGGCCGCCGAGGGGATCGAGGTCACCCAGGCCACCCTGTCCCGTGACCTGGACGAGCTGGGCGCGGTCAAGTTGCGGGGCCCGGACGGCGGGGCCCCGGTGTACGTCATCCCCGAGGACGGCAGCCCGGTCCGTGGGGTGCAGGGCGGTACCTCGCGCCTGGCCCGGTTGCTCGGCGAGGTGCTCGTCTCGGCGGACTCCTCGGCGAACCTGACCGTGCTGCGCACCCCGCCGGGAGCGGCCCAGTTCCTGGCCAGTGCCATCGACCGGGCCGCACTGCACGAGGTCGTCGGCACCATCGCCGGCGACGACACCGTGCTGGTCATCGCCCGTGAACCGGTCACCGGCGCCGAGCTGGCCGAACGCTTCAACGCCATGGCCGCCGGGCAACGCCGTTCCGAGAACTGAACCGACTGGACCGACCGACGCCGGATCGACGATCCGCCGCGTCGCGCAGCTTCCCCCCGACATCGAGGAGAACGATCATGACTGACCGGGTTGTGCTGGCCTACTCCGGTGGGCTGGACACGTCCGTGGCCATCGGCTGGATCGCGCAGGAGACCGGTGCGGAGGTCATCGCGGTGGCCGTCGACGTCGGCCAGGGCGGCGAGGACCTGGAGACCATCCGCAAGCGGGCGCTGGCCTGCGGTGCGGTCGAGGCCGTGGTCGCCGACGCCCGGGACGAGTTCGCCGAGCAGTACTGCATGCCGGCCCTGCAGGCCAACGCCCTCTACATGGAGCGTTACCCGCTGGTCTCGGCGCTGTCCCGCCCGGTGATCGTCAAGCACCTGGTCAAGGCGGCCAAGCAGTTCGGCGCCTCCGCCGTCGCGCACGGTTGCACCGGCAAGGGCAACGACCAGGTCCGCTTCGAGGTGGGCATCGGTGCGCTGGCCCCCGACCTGAAGGTCATCGCCCCGGTCCGGGACTACGCCTGGACCCGGGAGAAGGCGATCGCCTACGCCGAGGAGCGCAACCTCCCCATCGACGTCACCAAGAAGTCCCCGTACTCGATCGACCAGAACGTCTGGGGCCGGGCCGTGGAGACCGGCTTCCTGGAGGACATCTGGAACGCCCCGATCGAGGACGTCTACTCCTACACCTCCGACCCGGCCGAGCCACGGGACCCGGACGAGCTGGTCATCACCTTCGACCGGGGTGTGCCGGTGGCTATCGACGGCGAGACCGTGACCGCCCTGCAGGCCATCCAGGAGCTCAACCGGCGTGCCGGGGCCCAGGGCGTGGGCCGGATCGACATCGTCGAGGACCGGCTGGTGGGCATCAAGAGCCGCGAGGTCTACGAGGCGCCCGGCGCGATCGCCCTGATCACCGCGCACCAGGAGCTGGAGAACGTGACCCTGGAGCGTGACCTGGCCCGGTTCAAGCGGCAGGTCGAGCAGCGCTGGACCGAGCTGGTCTACGACGGTCTGTGGTTCTCCCCGCTCAAGGAGGCCCTGGACACCTTCGTGGCCAAGACCCAGGAGCACGTGTCCGGCGACATCCGCCTGGTGCTGCACGGCGGCCGTGCCGTGGTGACCGGCCGGCGCAGCGAGCAGTCCCTGTACGACTTCAACCTGGCCACCTACGACGAGGGAGACACCTTCGACCAGTCGCTGGCCAAGGGCTTCGTGCAGCTGTGGGGCCTGCCCAGCAAGATCGCCGCCAAGCGAGACCTGAAGGACCAGGACGCGTGACCGAACCGGTGAACGAGGCACCCGACACGAGCAGGGGCGAGCCGGCACGCCTGTGGGGCGGCCGGTTCGCCTCCGGCCCCTCGAAGGCGCTGGAAACGCTGAGCCTGTCCACCCACTTCGACTGGCGGCTGGCCCGGTACGACATCGCCGGCTCACGGGCGCACGCCCGGGTGCTGCACCGGGCCGGCCTGCTCAGCGACACCGAGCTGGAGCGCATGCTGGAGGGACTGGACGTCCTGGAGGCCGACGTGGTCTCCGGGGCGTTCACTCCCGTGCCCGCCGACGAGGACGTGCACACCGCGCTGGAACGGGGGCTGATCGAGCGGGTCGGTCCCGAGCTGGGCGGCAAGCTCCGCGCCGGGCGCTCCCGCAACGACCAGGTGGCCACGCTGTTCCGGATGTACCTGCGGGACGCGGCGCGCCGCATCGTCGCCGGCACCCTGGACGTGGTGGACGCCCTGGTGGCCCAGGCCGAGGCCCACCCGGACGCGGTGATGCCGGGCCGCACCCACCTGCAGCACGCCCAGCCGGTGCTGCTGGCCCACCACCTGCTGGCCCACGCCCAGGCACTGCTGCGGGACGTGGAGCGGCTGCGGGACTGGGATGCACGGACGAACCGCTCGCCCTACGGCTCGGGTGCGCTGGCCGGCTCCTCGCTCGGCCTGGACCCGGGCGCGGTGGCTGCGGAACTGGGGTTCGCCGCTCCGGTGGAGAACTCCATCGACGGCACCGCCGCCCGCGACTTCGCCGCCGAGGCCGCGTTCTGCCTGGCCATGCTCGGGGTGGACCTGTCCCGCATCGCCGAAGAGGTGATCATCTGGGCCACGGCGGAGTTCCGGTACGTGGTGCTCGACGACGCCTGGGCGACCGGCAGCTCGCTCATGCCGCAGAAGAAGAACCCCGACATCGCCGAACTGGCCCGCGGCAAGGCCGGCCGGCTGATCGGCAACCTCACCGGCCTGCTGGCCACGCTCAAGGCCCAGCCCCTGGCTTACAACCGGGACCTGCAGGAGGACAAGGAGCCCCTGTTCGACTCGGTGGAGCAGCTCGAGCTGCTGCTGCCCGCCATGGCCGGCATGCTCGCCACGCTGCGCTTCGACACCGTCCGTATGGCGGAGCTGGCCCCGGCCGGGTTCACTCTGGCCACCGACATCGCCGAGTGGCTGGTGCGGCAGGGCGTGCCGTTCCGCGTGGCGCACGAGGCGGCCGGGGAGTGTGTGCGCGTGGCCGAGCGGCGGGGCGTCGGACTCGACGAGTTGACCGACGAGGAACTGGCCGCGGTGTCCGAGCACCTGACCCCCGAGGTGCGCTCGGTGCTGACCGTGCAGGGATCGATCGCCTCTCGTGACGCCCATGGCGGTACCGCACCCCGGCGGGTCGCCGAGCAGCTCCAGCGGCTCACCGCCCGCGTGGCGGAGCACCGCGAGTGGGCGCGGGAGGCGGTGCGCGGACAGTGACGGTGGGCCGGTTGGTGTCCCGGGAGCAACTGGCCGTCGATCCGCTCCACGCCGCGCGCCTGTTGCTCGGCTGTGTCCTGGAGGCCACCACCCCGCAGGGGCCGGTGGCGGTGCGCCTGGTGGAGGTGGAGGCCTACTGGGGTACCGAGGACCCCGCCTCGCACAGCTACCGCGGCCGCACCGAGCGGAACGCGGTGATGTGGGGCCCGGCCGGCCACCTGTACGTGTACTTCATCTACGGCATGCACTTCTGCGCCAACGTGGTGTGCCTGACCGACGGCGAGCCGGGGGCGGTGCTGCTGCGGGCCGGGGAGGTGATCGACGGCCTCGACGTGGCACGAAGCCGACGGCCGAGCGCCCGCCGGGACGCCGACCTGGCCCGCGGGCCCGCCCGACTGGCGACCGTGCTGGGACTCGGCCGTGGGCACAACGGTCTCGACCTGACCGACCCGGCCTCCCCGGTCCGGCTGTTCACCGGGGAGCCGGTACCGGAGGAGCGGATCGCCACCGGTCCCCGGGTCGGGGTGACCGCGGCCGAGGACCTGCCCTGGCGGTTCTGGGACGCCGCCTCGGCCGCGGTGAGCCCCTACCGTCGGGGTGGCCGGCGGCGTCTTCGTGGCTCGGTGTCCACGAAGGTTCGGGCCCCCGAAAGCGACGTCGAGCTGGTACGGGATGATGCCTAGCGTGAGCGAGCACATCCTGGACGAGCTGACCTGGCGCGGTCTGATCGCGCAGTCCACCGACCTCGACGCGTTGCGGCGGGATCTGGACTCGGGGCCGCTCACACTCTATGTGGGGTTCGATCCGACCGCGCCGAGTCTGCACGCCGGGCACCTCATCCCGTTGCTGGCGCTGCGGCGCTTCCAGAGGGCCGGTCACCGGCCCATCGTGCTCGCGGGTGGTGCCACCGGCCTGATCGGCGACCCCCGTGAGGTGGGGGAGCGGGTGCTGCAGTCCGAGGACGTGGTGGCCGAGTGGACCGAGCGCATCCGGGGACAGCTGGAGCGTTTCGTCGACTTCGACTCCTCACCGACCGGGGCGGTGGTGGAGAACAACGCGAACTGGACCTCCCAGCTCTCGGTGATCTCGTTCCTGCGGGACATCGGCAAGCACTTCTCGGTCAACGTGATGCTGGCCCGGGAGACGGTGCGCCGGCGGCTGGAGGGCGACGGCATCTCCTACACCGAGTTCAGCTACATGCTGCTGCAGGCCAACGACTACCTGCAGCTGTTCCGCCGGTACGGGTGCCGGTTGCAGCTGGGCGGGTCCGACCAGTGGGGCAACATCGTCGCCGGGGTCGACCTGGTGCGGCGGGTGGAGTCGGCCCAGGTCCACGCGATGACGCTGCCGTTGGTCACCGACGCCGAGGGGCGGAAGTTCGGCAAGTCCACCGGTGGTGGGAACCTGTGGCTGGACCCGGAGATGACCTCTCCCTACGCCTGGTTCCAGTACTTCGTCAACACCGCCGACGCGGACGTGGGCCGTTACCTGCGGATGTTCACCTTCCTCGACGAGGAGGAGATCGTCGAGCTGGAGAAGACCACCGCGGAGCGTCCCCAGCTGCGGGCAGGTCAGCGGAGGTTGGCCGAGGAACTCACCACCCTGGTGCACGGCGCCGAGGAGACCCGGAGGGTCATCGCGGCCAGCCAGGCCCTGTTCGGTCGGGGTGAGCTGCGGGAACTGGGTGCCGAGACCCTGGCGGCGGCGATGGCCGAGGCGCCGACCGGCACCGTTCGGCTGGCCGACCGGCCGACCATCGTCGACCTGCTCGTGGCCTCCGGGCTGGCGGCCAGCAAGGGAGCGGCCCGGCGCACGGTCAACGAGGGCGGCGCCTACGTCAACAACGCTCGGGTCACCGACGAGGAGTGGCGCCCGGCGGAGGAGGACCTGCTGCACGGGCGCTGGCTGGTGCTCCGGCGCGGCAAGCGCACCATCGCCGGGGTGGAGGTGCTGCGTTGAGCCGGTGTGTGCCGGCGGACCGACGGAGGCGTTGGTGCATTGAACCGGTGTGAGGGGTGACCGGTAACCGGCCTGTCCCGGTCGAGGCCCAGCCCGTCACGGGCTGGGCCTCGACCGTTTTCCGCGCACGTCCGGAGCGTGTGGGGCGTGCCGCGTGTGGCCATGATGGCGAAGGTCGTTCATGGATCGTGAGGCGCACCACACCATCGGGTGAACCTCCCGTGAGGAGGGTCGGAAGTGCTTCGGAGTAAAGCCGTTGACCAGCGCTTTCGTGTGGCGTACCTTCGACGTCAAGCCTCTGACCGGCTGATTTGACGCCGAAGGGGCGTACACGTACATTTCTTCGTGTCAGCGCGGAACGGACTCCCCGCCGAGGAGGCGAGGGGGCCGGGCGTGGTGGGTCGCGAGCCAAGCTCCCACGGTGGTGGTAG
>DATCJU010000112.1:0-19968 GCA_036562635.1 Pseudonocardiaceae bacterium | reverse complement strand
GTGGTGGTGTGGATGACGGGTCGGGCGCCGGAGGTGCCCGACCCGGTGGTGCCGTGGCCCCGGGTGGTGGGGGGTGACGTGACCGGTCGGGACCGCTGTCGGGGCGTGACGACCTCCGCACCCCGCACGGCCGGGGCGGGCACCGGGCCCACCGCCGGGGCCCCACCCGGTACGAAGCTCACCGTGACCCCGGAACCGCCACCGCCGGCCGGGGTGGGGGCGGAGGAGACCGCCACCTGGGGTGGTGCGGTGAACGGGGCGAGCGCGGTGGTGGTGGCGGTGGTGTTCGCCTCGTAGGTGGCCATCACCTCGAACGCGCGTTGCTCGGCGGCGGCCGCGGCGGCCTCCTGTAGCTCGTAGTCGCACTGCCCGCCGAACAGGTGCACCAGGGCGGACACGAACGCCGGTGGGCGCTCCGCGGTCACCGGCACGGGCGGGGGCATCGCCGCGCGGGCCGCGGCGAGGTGCTCGGCCTGTTGTTCGACCGACAGCCGCATCGCCTCGGCCGCCTCCCGCGCCTCGGCCGACCACCGGGCCAGCGGGGTCAGCCCGGCCTGTGCGCTGTCCGCGGCCGCACCCTCCCACTGCCCGGCGAGCCGGCGCAGTGCGGCGTGCAGGTCGGCGTCGATCTCGGCCAGTGCCTCCCCGAGCCGGGACCACCGGGTGATCGACGCGGTGGCCGCGCTCGGACCCGGGCCCGTGTGCAGCTGTGCGTACAGCTCCTCGTGGGTGTAGCCCTGCCAGCGATGGTGGCCCATGGTGCCCACGCCTCCTCAGCGCTCGCCGGAGTGCCGTCCGTGACGCAGCATGCCGAGGTTGTCGTCCTCGGCCCTCCGGTACTGCTCCTCCACCTCCCGCAGCGCGTCCGCGGCGGCCTTGAGCTGGCTCTGGTAGTTGCGCAGTGCGGTGAGTGCGGCCTCGGGCCCCTCGATGGAGTGGCGGTTGAACTGGTCCGTCGCCTCGGCGCTGATCGGGTCACCCGCCCACGGCCGGATACGCAGGTCGGTGATCGCCAGGTCCACCTGTGGGTCGAGTCGGCTCAGCGCCGCCTCGAAGGCCCGGCGTAGTTCGGGAACGGAGGAGGGGTCGACACGGAGGGCCTGTTCACCTCCGAGGACCGGTATCTCCCCGTCGGGGAGGTTGCCGGACGAATCCGTTCCGGGACGCGTGGGCAACGGCACGGTGACCTCCCGATCGCGACGGCGCCCCAGGCCTTGACCCGCTTTCCGTTACCATAAGTACTCTCTTCGTCACACAGTGTCCAGATTTCGTGACGTTTCCGTGGTTTTCGTGATGTTCTCGTGGCGCGGCTCAGGGCTGGCCGGCCAGCGTGTGCACCGCGGCGATGGCGACCCGTTCGGCTCGGCGGCACAGCTCGTCCAGCGGTGGCGGGGTCACGTTGCCGCCGTCCCGGACCATCACGTCGAGGAACTGGTTGTCGGCCATGTCCACCTCGACGTTGCAGAAGGTCTCGTCGCCCGGGGTGCGTACCACGAGGCCGGGGAACCCGGCGACATCGGTCCAGGTCGCGTCCACCTGGGCGGGTTCCTCCAGCCAGACCTCCACGCCCTGTTCGGTGACCAGGGCCAGCCTGGCCACCAGTCCCTGCTCGTTGTCCCGGACGGTGCACGCCTCGGCACCGGCGAAGTGCTCGTCGGTGTACCGGGTCGGTGGGCCGTCCAGGCCGAGCTGTCGGCGCTGTGACCGGGTGAGCAGAGCGCACGGGTCACGCCCGTCCAGCGTGATCTCCCGGGGGCGGACCGGCCAGACGGTGGTCGTGGCGGTCGGCGGGGCGACGGGGGTGCGGTCCTGCTCGGCCCGGTCCGTCGACGCCCCGAGAGTGCCGAGCCCGGAGCTGCACCCGGCCAGCAGGAGTGCACCGGCGATCAACGACGGTGTCGGGTGCGGGCGACGCATGGGGCGTAACGTAACCGATCAGCTGCGTTCCGTGTCGGGATGCCGGTCGTCCCGGTCACCGGCCCACAGGGACCACACCAGCAGGTCCCGGGGGCGGCCCTCGATCACCGTGGCTCGCGGTTGCCGGCCGGAAGGGATGAACCCGCAGCGCTCGGCGACCCGCTGGGACGCGGTGTTGCCGTCGGCGTGCCGGTAGTCGATCCGGCGCAGACCCAGGCCCTGGAACCCGAACCGCACCATGGCACGCACGGCGGTGCTCACCAGTCCCCGGCCCCGGTGCGCCGGATGGGCCCAGCAGGCCACCTCGGCGGTTCCCGCCGCCAGGTCGAGGTCCTTGAGCCCGACCTCGGCGAGCATCAGGCCGCTCACCGGGTCCGCCACCGCCCACGAGCAGCGCAGGTCCTGGGCCCACTCCTGGGTGCGGCGGGCGATGTACCGGGCGGCGGCCTCCAGGTCGGGCACCCGGTAGTCGGGGACCCAGCGGCGCAGTTCCGGGTCGTTGAAGGCGGCGAGCACCACCGGGCGATCGTCGAACACAGCATCGGCACGCAGCTGGCGCAGGTAGCAGGTGCCGGCGTTGATCTCCACCGGTTCCACGGGCGCACGGTAACCGGATGCGCGTGACCCCGTCACCGGCGGCCGGGTCCACGACGGAGTGACCGTCGATCGTGTCATGACCGTGGTACCGGTCCGGCGTACCGGAACGGGCCATGTCATGATCAACAGTACGCAGGGCGCTGAGCGCAGCCCGGTGTCGCGCAGACAGCGACACCGGTCCGTGGTCGGCGTCGGGCACGTCCGTCCAGGTGTGAGGAGCGCGGCGTGTGGACCTACTGGCACAGACTCGAGTACTTCCGCATCGAGCGCGGTGCCCGGGTGCTGGAGCACACCGAGGACGTGGACGACCACGGCTTCTACACCGATCGGGACGCACCCGAGAGCTACGCGCGGCTGGTCGCCGAGGACTTCCTGAGCCGTCAGGGACGGCCCCCGGGACGGTGGTTGGTGGTGTTGTGGCGCCTGGACGCCACGGGCACCCGCAAGGTCCGGCGGTTGTGCGAGTTCGAGCTGACCTGGCCCTGTCCCGCCGCGTCCCGGTCCGCCCCACCCCGGTCCGGGACGGTCAGGGCCTGGAGGTGAACCCGTCGTGCTGCTCGGCGATGCGGTCCAGCTCGTCGAGCCACGCGGTCGCCGGCAGTCCGTCCGGAGCCTGCTCCAGCACCACGACCCAGTCCACGTCCTCGGCGTCGTCCTCCCCGGCGAGCATGTCCCGGTGCACGGTGCACGGCGTCCAGCCGTCGGCCGTCAGTTCCTCGGCCAGCCGCTCCGCCTCGTCCCGGTCCGGGAGTACCAGCAGCACCTCCCCGGGAGGCTCCTGCCGGTGCGTGCCGGCCGCCGGGGCGTCGTCCAACAGACCCCGCTCGGCCAGCGCGGCACGCAGCGTCGGGACGTCGGGCACGTGCACCGCGTCGATGCCCTGGGCCCCGGCCGCGGCGGTGCTCCGCGGGTCGTCGTCGCACAGCAGGGTGCGGGCGGGTGAGTGCTGCAGGATGCGCAGTGCCCGTCGGAAGAACTCGGGGTCCGGGCGGGCCGCTCCCACCCTTCGTGCGGACAACACCACGTCGACCGCACCGTCCAGGTTCGGCAGCTGCCGGTCCCCGTCCGCATGAGGGGTGGTGTCGGTCAACAGCGCCACTCGGCAGTGTCGTCGTGCGGTGCGCAGCAACTCCAGGACCTCGGCGGTCGCCCCGTCCGGCGCGTCATGGCACAGCACGCCGTCCAGGTCGAGCAGCAGCAGCGACGGGCGGTGAGCGGTCGAACGGGTCATCTGCCCCTTCCGTTGTTCTTGCCACGGGCCGTGACCAGGATGACGACCACCGCGAGCACGAGGAAGGGCAGCAGGTGGGGCGGCACGAACCAGCGTCCCACCAGAAGGGGGAACACGAACCCGAACAGGACGACGAGACCGATCACCGGAGGGGCGATGCCGTACCCCTGCTTCCGGATGCCGTGCTCCTGCTTCCGTCGGGGTGCCGGCCGACTCTCCTGCGGCACGCTCGGGGTGGTCGGGGCCGCGGCCAGACGGGGCCGCGGTTCGGGCAGGTCGGCGAACAGTGCGAGCAGTTCCTTCCGGAACCGCGCCGCCAGGGCCCTGCTGCACCGTTCCTCGTACTCGGTGAGTTCCAGGCGCCCGGCAGCGACGTGCTGGCCGAGGGCAGCGATGGCTTCCTCCCGCTCGGCATCACCGATACGGAGATCCGGTTCCCGGGGCGACTGCTCCACACCACGATCGTACGTCCGTCAGTTCCGGCCGGGATCCTGCTTCTTCCGCCGCCGCCCGGCCCTCCGTGCCTCGACCAGTGCGATCGTGAGGATGCCGCTGAACAGTGCCGCTCCGAAGGCCCACCACGACCCGGTGTGCACGCCGTGGACGACGGTGGCCGGTCCACCGCTCAACAGGACCAGCCACCCGACGACCTCCGTGCCGGACATGTCGTCGTTGCCCTTGCGGTCCTGCTGCGTCCCCTCACGCACACGGGCGACCGACCCGGTTCCCGGGGCGGTGTTCGTCGAGGCCACCGCGGCGGACGGGGCCGGGTGCGGTTCCGGCAGGTCCTCGAACAGCCGGGCCAGCTCGTCCCAGGTCCGGGCGGCGGCCGTCGCGGCGCAACGCTCGTCGTACTCGGTGATGTCCAGACGACCGGCGGCGTAGTGCTCGGCGAGCAGGGCCACCGCCTCCTGCCGTTCGGCGTGGCCGATCCGGATCCGCCGACCGGGCCGCAATCGCTCCACGGTCCGATCGTACGGTCGCCCACGCCGGGGGACCGGGGATTCTCCGGCTCGTGACCCTCCGGCCACCGGGGCGTGGCCGGGCCGTGCCTCACGACCCGGCCACGTGCGGTTCAGTCCTTGATCTCGCAGATCACGGTGCCCTGGCTGACCGTGCTGCCCGGCTCGGCGGACAGGCCGGTGACCACACCGTCCTTGTGCGCGGTGACCGGGTTCTCCATCTTCATCGCCTCGAGCACCACGACCAGGTCACCGGCGGAGACCTGCTGGCCCTCCTCCACGGCGACCTTGACGATGGTGCCCTGCATCGGTGCGGTCACCGCGTCGCCGGAGACCGCGGCCACCGACGTGCCGCCCCGGCGGCGCGGCGCGGCCTTGCCCGCCTTACCACGGCCGGAGCGCCCACCCAGGGCAAGGTCACCGGGCAGGGACACCTCCAGCCGGCGCCCGCCGACCTCCACGACGACGGTCTGCCGCGGGGTCTCCTCCGCCGCCTCGGCGGGGTCGGTGAACGGCTCGACGGTGTTGTTCCACTCCGTCTCGATCCACCGGGTGTGCACGGCGAAACCGTCCGGCCCCTCGGCGGTGAACGCCGGGTCGCGCACGATCAGGCGATGGAACGGCAGCACGGTGGCCATGCCCTCCACCACCATCTCGTCCAGGGCACGACGGGCCCGTTCCAGGGCCTGGGCGCGGTCCTCGCCGGTGACGATCAGCTTGGCCAGCAGCGAGTCGAACTGGCCACCGACCACGGTGCCGGTCTCCACACCCGAGTCGACCCGCACACCGGGGCCGGACGGGGCGACGAAGCGGGTCACCGTGCCCGGAGCGGGCAGGAAGTTGCGGCCGGCGTCCTCACCGTTGATCCGGAACTCGATGGAGTGGCCGCGCGGCACCGGGTCGGCGTCGAAGCGCAGCTTCTCCCCGGCCGCGATGCGGAACTGCTCGCGCACCAGGTCGATGCCGGTGGTCTCCTCGCTGACCGGGTGCTCCACCTGCAGCCGGGTGTTGACCTCCAGGAAGGAGATCGTGCCGTCCGAGCCGACCAGGAACTCCACGGTGCCCGCACCGTGGTAGCCGGCCTCGCGGCAGATCGCCCGGGCCGCCTCGTGGATGGTGCGGCGCTGCTCGTCGGTCAGGAACGGCGCCGGGGCCTCCTCCACCAGCTTCTGGTGCCGCCGCTGCAGCGAGCAGTCCCGGGTGCCGACCACGACCACGTTGCCGTACCGGTCGGCCAGCACCTGGGCCTCGACGTGCCGTGGCTTGTCCAGGTACCGCTCGACGAAGCACTCCCCGCGGCCGAACGCGGCGACCGCCTCGCGCACCGCCGACTCGTACAGCTCGGGGATCTCCTCCAGCGTGCGGGCCACCTTCAGGCCCCGCCCACCGCCGCCGAACGCGGCCTTGATCGCCACCGGCAGGCCGTACTCGCTGGCGAAGGCGACGACCTCCTCGGGACCGGACACCGGCTCCTTGGTGCCCGGCACCAGCGGGGCACCGGCGCGCATCGCGATGTGCCGTGCGGTGACCTTGTCCCCGAGGTCGCGGATCGCCTGCGGGGTCGGACCGATCCAGCTCAGCCCCGCGTCGATCACGGCCTGGGCGAAGTCGGCGTTCTCGGACAGGAAGCCGTACCCGGGGTGCACCGCGTCCGCCCCGGAGCGCCGTGCCACGTCGAGGATCTTGTCGACGGCCAGGTAGGTCTCGCCGGGGGTGGAGCCGCCCAGCGCGAACGCCTCGTCGGCCAGGCGCACGAACGGCGCGTCCCGGTCGGGGTCGGCGTAGACGGCGACACTGGCCAGTCCAGCGTCCCTGCAGGCGCGGATGACCCGCACCGCGATCTCACCGCGGTTGGCGACCAGGACCTTCCGCAGGGGTGTGGGGACCACCTCGGTGTCCCGCGCGGGGGCCGGTGCTGCCAACGCCTACCTCCTCGTGTTACGCCTGCTCGCTCGTGCGACGCCTCGTGGTGCCTGAGCGACGGAGCTGCGTCGATGGTTCGGGGCGAGTCTATGAGGCGGGGGGTGGGCCTCGGCGGAGAGGCAGCTCACGTTCGGGCCGCCTCGACGACCCGGGGGCCTCCCGCCGTGGCGGAAGGCCCCCGTGAGGTGGTGGGGTCAGGCGGTGGCGGGCTGCGGCGAGCCCGGACGTCCGGCGTCGCCCTCCTGCTCGTCGGCCTCGGCGAACACCTCGCGCCGCGGTGCGGCGTAGACCTTCTCGTCGAGGATGTTCTCGCTGCGGGCCACCAGGACCGGGACCACCATCTGGCCGGCCACGTTGGTCATGGTGCGCATCATGTCCAGGATCGGGTCGATGGCGATGATCAGACCGACACCGGCCAGCGGCAGACCCAGCGTGGACAGGGTGAGGGTGAGCATGACGATCGCACCGGTCAGACCCGCCGTGGCCGCCGACCCGACCACCGAGACGAAGGCGATCAGCAGGTAGTCGGTCAGGTCCAGCGGGACGCCGAACACCTGGGCCACGAAGATCGCGGCGATCGCGGGGTAGACCGCGGCGCAGCCGTCCATCTTGGTGGTGGCTCCCAGCGGAACCGCGAAGCTGGCGTACTCACGCTGCACGCCCAGGTTCTCGATGGTCATCTTCTGGCTCACCGGCAGCGTGCCCACCGAGGAGCGGGACACGAAGGCGAGCTGCAGGGCGGGCCAGGTGTTGCTGAAGAACTTCAGCGGGTTGACCCGGCCGACGAACTTCAGCAGCAGCGGGTAGACCACGAACAGCACCAGGGCGCAGCCGATGTAGACCGCGGTGGCGAAGGTGGCCAGCGGACGCAGCAGGGTGAACCCGTACTTGGCGGTGGCGTTGCCGATCAGGCCCAGGGTGCCCAGCGGGGCGAGCCGGATCACCCACCACAGGGCCTTCTGCACGATCTCCAGCAGGGAACGGTTGAAGGCCAGGAACGGCTCGGCCTTTTCCCCGACCCGGTAGGCCGCGACACCGGCGACGATGGCCAGGAAGACGATCTGGAGTACCTCGCCCTCGGCGAAGGCGGCCACCGGGTTGGTCGGGACGATGCCGGTGAGGAAGTCCAGCCAGCCGCCCTGGCTCTTGGGCTGGTAGTCGGGGTCGACCGGCAGGTCGACACCCCGGCCGGGGTTGGTGAGCAGACCGACCGCCATGCCGACGATCACGGCGATCAGCGAGGTGATGGCGAACCACAGCAGGGTCTTCCCGCCCAGCCGGGCCACCGTACCGGGACCGCCCCCGATACCACGCAGGTTGGCGATGCTCACCACGATCGCGGTGAACACCAGGGGGATCACGGCGATCTTGAGCAGCTGGACGAAGGTGCTGCCGATGGTGGACAGGGTGGTCGCCAGCCAGCTCGTCTCGGTGACCCGGGCGACGAGTCCGAGGGCGACGCCGAGCACCAGGCCGGCGATGACCTGGGCACCGAACGGGATCTTCCTGATGGCACTGAGCACTTGCCGACTCCATGAGGCGGCACGCCCGCCGGGCGTGCAGGGGTGGGGGTGGGTGGAGAGGTGCCCTGCCCGGACCGAGCGGTTGCCGGCCCTGCCGGGCGTCCGGCGGGAGACGAGGGTGTCCGGGTGGGCGTCGTGGAACGCGGCGCTGGGGGAAGAAGGTCCGTGTCAGCCGCGACAGACCGCGCTGGCCTGCCGTCGCAGGTCGACGTGCAGGCGCTCGGTAAGAAGCCACCCAGTGTTCATCGCTGACTGCAAACCCGAGAGGAAGTCGGGAACTTCCCTGACCCCCACAAGGGTGACAGAGATCACCCGGAGTATTCAAGGGTGACCTGGGGCGGTGTCAGGGTGTGGGATCTCAGCCGCGTCGCCAGAAGTCGATCACACTCAGGCCCACCTCGGCCAACAGACGCCGGGTGAGCGGGAGGCTGATGCCGATCACGCTGGACGGGTCGCCGTCCACGCCCTCGACGAACCACCCTCCGTAACCGTCCAGGGTGAAGCCACCGGCCACCGCCAGGGGCTCGCCGGTGGCCAGGTAGGCGTCCAGCTCGGCGTCCGAGGGACTGCCGAACCGGATGACGGTGCTCTCACTGCCCTGGGCCCGTCGGACCGGTCGCCCACCGGCCAGTCGGACCACCGCGTGCCCGGTGATCAGCTCGCCGGTCCCGCCGGCGTTCTGCTTCCAGCGTTCCCGGGCCCGCTCCGGGGTGCCCGGCTTGCCCACCACCTCGGTACCGGAGGGGCCCGACACGACCAGCATCGAGTCGCAGCCCACGACGACCGCGTCCGGGTGGGCGGCGGCCACCCGTTCCACCACGGCGTCGGCCTTCGCCGCGGCCAGGGCGGTCACCAGTTCGGCGGAGGTGGGGTTCACCAGCGAGGCCGCCACGGCGTCCTCGTCCACACCGGACACCTCGACGATCGGGTCCACACCGGCCGCGCGCAGCACGGCCAGCCGGGCGGGTGAGGCCGAAGCGAGCACGAAACGCACGGTTCTCCACCCTAACGTCGGCCGCGTGCGGTCCCGGTGGCACGTGGAGCGTCGCCCGGGTGGTGGTCGTGCCCGGCGACGGCCGTGGGTACGGCGTAGTGTGATCGGGGGCACGAGTGCGCGGCCGCGGGGAGATCGCCATGAACGTGATCGAGCTGCACCGGAGGGCGGTGGAGGAGTTCCTCCGGTACGCGCGCCGGATCCGTCCCGACCAGTGGCACCTGCCCACCCCCTGCGTGGAGTGGGACGTTCGCACCCTGGTCAACCACCTGGTCTCCGAGAACCGGTGGACCGTACCGTTGCTCGCCGGCGCCACCGTCGAGGAGGTCGGCGACCGGTTCGACGGCGACCTGCTCGGGGAGAACCCGACGGCCGCGGTCCTCGCGGCGGCCCGGGAGGCCCTGGCCGCGGTGGACACCCCGGGAGCCCTGGACGGCCGGGTGCACCTGTCCTACGGCGACGAGGACGCCAAGGAGTACCTGCGCCAGCTCGCCACCGACCACCTGGTGCACGCCTGGGACCTGGCGGTGGCCGTCGAGGCCGATCCCCGACTGGACGCCGAGCTCGTCGCCGAGTGCGCGGCCTGGTTCACCGCGCACGAGGACGCCTACCGTGCTGCGGGGATCATCGGGCCGCGGGTGGAACTGCCCACCGGGGCCTCGTTGCAGGACAAACTGCTGGCCGCGTTCGGACGTGACCCCCGGTGGAATCCGGTGCTCGGTGCGGTGCTGCGGTTCAACGCCGCTCTCGATCGCTGCGACGTGGACGCGGTGATGGCTACCATGACCGAGGACTGCGTGTTCGAGTCCACCGGCCCTGCACCCGACGGCCGGCGGTACGAGGGTGCCGCTGCGGTGCGCCGGGTGTGGGAGGAGCTGTTCGAGGGGACCAGCGAGCCGCGGTTCGAGGTGGAGGAGCTGTTGACCTGCCAGGACCGGGTGGTGCAGCGCTGGCGCCATACCTGGCGCAACCCCGACGGCTCGTACGGGAGCGTGCGTGGGGCGGACGTGTTCCGCGTCCGTGACGGCAAGGTCGCCGAGAAACTGTCCTACGTCAAGGGTTGAGCCCGCCCGACGCCCGGTTTCCGTCACCGGGCTCGGCAGCGGTGGGACAGGACGCACCCCGGTACGCGGCCCGGCACCGAGGTGCAGGATCACCCGGCTGCGGGCACCGCGTCGGCGGGACCGTGCGTGAGCGGCCCGCCCCGTGTGCCTCCGGGTGACCTGTGGACGTACGCGCCGGAGCCGTGTCGTGGTCGTCGCTCCCGTGGCCCGGTGGCCTCGACCCGAGCAGGGACCTGCGCAGGGAAGAGGGGAGGCCGTATGTGGAGCGAGATCGACAACCTGGTGGTGACCGTGTCGCTCGCGCGCCGTACGAGCCAGCACTGGGTGATGGCGGTCAGGGACGCCTTCGCGCAGCGGCCCGCCACGTCCCGGGTTCTGCTGCTGTGGCTGGAGGGCGCGGACGGGGTTGCTCCCGGGGCACCGGTGTTCCGTGACGCGTTGCGCTGCCACGGGTTCGAGCCGTTCCCGGGGGACGTCGAGCAGTGGGTGCTCGATCCGTGGTCGCGTCGGGTGCACGCCACCCGCTCGAGGGAGGTGCTGCGCCTGGCCGAGCGGTTGGCCGAGCGCACCGGGGCGCATGGTGGACGACACCCGCTGCTGGTGGTCGGTGAGTGGCTGACGGGCGGGGCCACGCCGGAGGACGTGGCGGCTCGGATCGACCGGATCGACCGGGTGGCGATTCCCGAGCAGGCCACCCCGGGACGGGGCGGGGTCCGCGTCTCGGCCGCCTCGCTGAGTGGTACCCGGTCGGCCTCGGTGCTGTCGGAGCAGCCACCCGCCTGACCGCGGGGTACGGGCGCGTCCCGGTCGTCGGGGCGCGCCCGCATCCCGCGGTCAGTCCTCGACGTCGAGGAGCGAGGCCAGGCCGGTGATCCGGAAGATCTTCCTGCCGTAGGCGCTCGTGTTCACGACGGTGAGGGTGCCCCCACGCTCACCGAGCGCCCTGTGCGCGTACACGAGAACGCCCAGACAGGAGGAGTCGAAGAAGGTCACCGCACGGAAGTCCGCCACGACGGTGGTGACCCCGGTGGCGAGGAGGTCGTCGACCACCTGACGGAGCTGTTCGGCGTTGCTGTCGTCGATCTCGCCTCGGAGGGCGATGGTGCCCTTCGTGCCCTCCACGGTGCTCTCGGCGCAGCGGGCGGGGCTGTTCGGGTGGGTTGCGTCGGAGACGAGTCGGTCGATCGTCATCCCTGTCTGATCTCCTCGGATTGGTGCCGCCCGCCGCACCGCACGCCTGGGGTGGCGGCCGCGGATGACATGGCCCAATCCTGACGAGGAGCGAACATCAATGACGCACTTTGTGGCTCGCCTAACGGCTGATCACTCCTTCGAGTGACACGAGGGGTGATCGGGTGAGCCGTCACTCGGCCACCGGGTGCGGGAGGGGCCCGTCGGGCCCGCGCCGTGACCGTTCTCGTGCGTCGGCCCGGAGAAACCGGCCCGGGGCGGCCCGGCACCACCGGAGCGCCCTCCGGCAGCACCGGGCCGCCACGGGCCGGTTCCGATCGTCAGCAGGGGAGGGCGGAGGCCCGCCAGGCGCCGGGACCCGGCTGCAGCGGACGGCGCATCAGCGCGGCACGGTCCACCCACCTCGAGGCCGGCCGTGACTCGTCCCGGTCGGCCTCGGAGGCGGAGGCCGCCAGCCCGGCCACGACCACGGTGAGCGCCGCCAGCTCGGCGCTGTCGGGGTTACCGCGCACCACCTGCAGCAGCGGCTGCCTCGACTGCTCGTCCATGGCGTCCTTTCGGGTCAGGACCGGCGCGCGTCACCCGCCGGTACCGGAGGTCACAGCGGAATGTTGCCGTGCTTCTTCGGCGGCAGGGTCTCCCGCTTGGTCCGCAGCATGCGCAGGGCACGCGCCACGTAGCCCCGGGTGTAGGACGGCGGGATCACCGCGTCGACGTAACCGCGCTCGGCGGCCACGTACGGGTTGCACAGGGTGTCCTCGTACTCCTGCTGCAGCCGGGCCCGCAGCGCCGCGACGTCCTCACCGCGTTCGGCGGCCTCGGCGAGCTGGCGCCGGTAGAGGATGTTCACCGCACCCTGGGCGCCCATCACCGCGATCTGGGCGGTCGGCCAGGCCAGGTTCACGTCGGCACCCAGGTGCTTGGACCCCATGACGTCGTAGGCGCCGCCGTACGCCTTACGGGTGATCACGGTGACCTTCGGGACGGTGGCCTCGGCGTAGGCGTAGATCAGCTTCGCGCCGCGCCGGATGATGCCGTTCCACTCCTGGTCGGTCCCGGGCAGGAAGCCCGGGACGTCCACGAAGGTGAGCACCGGGATGTTGAACGCGTCGCAGGTGCGCACGAACCGGGCGGCCTTCTCGCTGGCCGCGATGTCCAGGCAACCGGCGAACTGGGTCGGCTGGTTGGCGACCACGCCGACGCTGTGCCCCTCCACCCGGCCGAAGCCCACGATGATGTTCGGCGCGAACAGCTCCTGGACCTCCAGGAACTCCCCGCCGTCCAGCACGCGGGTGATCACCTCGTGCATGTCGTACGGCTGGTTCGCCGAGTCGGGCACCAGGGTGTCCAGCTCGCGGTCCGTGTCGGTGATCGACTCGGCGATGGCGGCGTCACCGGTGTCGTCCCCCTCGAAGACCGGGGGCTCGGACAGGTTGTTGCTGGGCAGGTAGGACAGCAGGGCCTTGACGTAGGAGATGGCGTCCTCCTCGTCGGAGGCCAGGTAGTGCGCGTTGCCCGACCGGGTGTTGTGGGTCCGCGCACCGCCCAGTTCCTCGAACCCGACGTCCTCGCCGGTCACGGTCTTGATCACGTCCGGACCGGTGATGAACATGTGCGAGGTCTGGTCCACCATCACCGTGAAGTCGGTGATGGCCGGCGAGTAGACCGCACCACCCGCGCACGGGCCCATGATCAGCGAGATCTGCGGGACCACCCCGGAGGCCCGCACGTTGCGGTGGAAGATCTCGCCGTAGAGGCCGAGCGAGACCACGCCCTCCTGGATCCGGGCGCCACCGGAGTCGTTGATGCCGATGACCGGGCACCCCATCTTCATCGCCAGGTCCATGACCTTGACGATCTTCTCGCCGAACACCTCGCCCAGCGAACCGCCGAAGACCGTGAAGTCCTGGGCGAACACACAGACCGGGCGGCCGTCGACGGTGCCGTACCCGGTGACCACGCCGTCGCCGTAGGGGCGGGTCTTCTCCAGCCCGAAGTTGGTGGAACGGTGCCGGGCCAGCGCGTCCAGCTCGACGAACGAGCCCGGGTCCAGCAGCATGTCGATCCGCTCCCGGGCTGTCTTCTTGCCCTTGGCGTGCTGCTTCTCCACGGCTCGAGCCGAGCCGGCGTGTACCGCCTCGTCGTATCGTCGGTACAGGTCGGCGAGCTTGCCGGCGGTCGTGTGGATGTCCGCCTCGCCGCTCGAGGGCTGACCGATCGGCTCCGTAGCACTGCTCACGGGCAGGGAGCGTAAGCCAGGCCGTGTTCCGGCGTTGCCCGCCCCGTTGCTCACGTCACGTCGCTGGGTCAGGCTGTGGGGGTGACCGAGGAGCTCGACGACCGATCCCCCCTGCGCGTCGAGGTGCTGCGGGAGCGACTCGTCGCCCAGCACCGGTGGGCCGCAGTGGACGTGGTGGACAGCACGGGGTCCACCAACACGGACCTGGCCGAGGCGGCGCGCCGTGGTGCGGCGGACCGCACGGTGCTGCTCGCCGAGGAGCAGACCGCCGGGCGGGGGCGCCAGCGGCGCACCTGGTCCTCCCCCAGGGGGGCGGGGTTGTACCTGAGCGTGCTGCTGCGGCCGGCCGGAGTGCCGCTGTCCCGGTGGAGCTGGGCTCCGCTGCTGGCCGGGGTGGTGCTCGCCGAGGTGGTGCAGGAGCTCACCGGTGTCGAGGCCGCGGTGAAGTGGCCGAACGATCTGCTGGCGGGGCCGCGCCGGGCCAAGTGCGCCGGCATCCTGGCCGAGGCGGTCGCCACCCAGTCCGATCCGGCGTTGGTGATCGGGGTGGGGGTGAATGTCAACCACCGGGCCGAGGAGCTGCCGGTTCTCCCGGGCGGGCTGCCGCCCACCTCGCTGGCGATCGAGGCCCGGGCCGCGGGCGGATCCACCTCGCCGGTGCGTCGGCAGGACCTGGCGGTGGAGTTCCTCCGCCATCTGGCCACCGCGGAGGCGGAGTGGCGGCGACTGGGCGGGGACCCGGTGCGCACGGGGCTGCGGGCGGCGTACCGCGAGGTGTGCGCGACGTTGGGGCAGCGGGTGCGGGTGGTCCTGCCCAACGACACCGTTCTGGTCGGGGTGGCTGAGGACGTCGACTCCGACGGGCAGCTCGTGGTGCGTGAGGACTCCGGCGGGGTCCGCACCGTCTCCGCCGGCGACGTGGTGCACGTCCGTCCGGAGGCCGCGTCCAACCGGTGACTCGCGGGTGTCCGCCCCCGGGCGTACCCGTCGTCGTCCCCCGAACGGACTGGTCTGCCACCCAGGTGCAGCAACGTGTACACACTGCGTTACAGTGTGACATGGGTCACATTGTTGCGGACCTGTGATACGGGCTCCCTGTGGATCACCTGCGACAACGGTCCCAATTCCCGTTGCTTCGCCGGCTGTCAACACTGTGGGGGCGTTTGGGTTTTCCCCAGGTGGGCGGTACGGTATTGGCATGCGGACGAGCGAGGGTCACCCGAGCGGCCGCCGGGCGGCGAATTTCGCACGAATTCCGGGAACCGGTCTGTGCGGATGCCGTTGATATCTCGTCGAGATAGAGGCTGTGTTTTCGCCGCGATGAGGAACCAGAAGGTCGGTGAAAGTCCGACACCGTGGCGTGTGTGTCGTCACGGCTTTGTTCCAGGAGCTGCAGACCCGAGGCTCGGTTACTTCTCGCCGGCATCGAGGGGCGAAACCGAATGGTGAGCCGAATGCGGTCGTTCATCGACCACTACCGAAACTACGGTGCTCGGGCACTGCTCGACCGGGCCCGCGAGGCCGCCGCGCAGCTGCTGGTGCCGCCTCCGCCCAAGGAGCGAGCCCTGCCCGTCCGGCCACGCCCGGCGGAAGCCGGTGAGGCCGGTTCGACTTCTTCGACTCCCGAGAAGGTGACCAACGGCGTGGCGCTCGGCGGCGTGGCCCACGAGGAGGTCGCCGATTCGCAGGAGGTGCTGGTCGGTATCTGCTCCAGCATCGCGCTGCGGGACCTCAACCTGATCGACGCCCTGCTCGCCCAGCTGGAGCAGATGGAGGAGCAGGAGGAGGACCCCGAGGCCCTGGAGCGGCTCTACCAGCTCGACCACCTGGCCACCCGGCTGCGGCGCAACGCGGAGAACCTGCGGGTGCTGGCCGGTGGGGACGCCGGGCGGGCCAGCGACGAGACCTCCTCGCTGCTCGACGTGATCCGCGGTGCTATGTCGTCGATCGAGCAGTACACCCGCATCGAGATCGGCCGGGTGGCTCCGCTCGCCGTGGTCGGTTTCGCCGCCGACGACGTCAGCCGCATCCTCGCCGAGCTGCTGGACAACGCGACCACCCAGTCGCCGCCGACCAGTCCGGTCTCGGTGAGCGCACATCTCACCGAGACGGGCAGCGTCCTGGTGCGGATCGAGGACACGGGAATCGGTCTGCCCCGGGAACAGCTCGACAAGCTCAACCAGCGTCTGGAGGCCGCTCCGGTCCTGGACTCCGACGCGGTGCAGCACATGGGTCTCGCGGTGGTGCGCCGCCTGGCGAGTCGGCACGAGGTCCGGGTCTGGCTGAGCCGCCGTGCCCCGCACGGGACCATCGCCTCCGTCCTGCTGCCCGCGGCACTGATCCGGGACCTGCCCCAGACCCCGCTGAAGAAGAAGGACACCGCGAAGAAGAACAACAACCGGTCCGCCTCGCATCGCCGCACACCGGCCGAGGCCCCGACCCGGCCGCTCCGCAGCGGTACCGCGGCGAAGGGCAGCGCATCGACCACCGCCAGCGGTATGCCGCGCCGGACACCGGGTTCGGAGGTCGCCGCCTCCGTTGCTGCCGGCCCCGAGGGTTCCCGGAACGAACGCCCCGCCGCCAAGGGGGCCACCCCCGCCGACAAGGGCACCAACAACGGCACGGTGGCGACGACGGGATCGGTCGGTGAGGAGGCCGGCGCGGCTACCACGACGCCGAGTGGTCTGCCGCGCCGGGTTCCGCGCAGTATCAAGAACAGCACGGCGCCTGCCGATCATGTGGTGTGGTCGGAGAAGAGTGAGGCCGAGGCGCGGGCAGGCCGTCAGCAGCTCCTCGCCGACCTCGGTGCCTTCGCCGAGGGGGAGCAGGCCGCGCTCGAGGAGCGCCGGCGCGAATCCGGCGAGGAACGACGGCAGGAGTCCCGTGACGGGGAACGGCAGCACGAGCACGGGCGCGACAAGGAATCCGAAGGGCAGTAGCGGTGACGGCCGAAATCGGCATGACAACCCCTCAGGACTTCAGCTGGCTGATCAACAGTTTCGTGGAGAGGGTGCACGGGGTCACCCATGCCCTCGTCCTGTCCGCCGACGGGTTTCCGTTGGCTGCCTCGGACACCGTCAGTGCGGAGGAGTCCGAGCAGCTCGCCGCGATTTCCAGTGGCCTGTTGAGCCTGGCGCGTAACAGTGCCGCCCTGTTCGACAGGGGTACCTGCGAGCAGATTCTCATCCGGCTCAGCCGTGGCTACTTCATCTTCATGGCCATCGGTATCGAGGCAGGGTTCGCCGTGCTGACGTCCGACAACTGCGACATGAAGGTGGTCGCCTACGAGATGACGCAGTTCGTGGACAAGGCGGGGCATTCCCTGACCCCGCAGCTCCGTGCTGATCTGCGACGCGTGGTGTCCGCCCAGCGGCCTCGTGGCTGATTGCCCGGACAGAGAGGGAACGAGCGTTGGCCGACATCACGATGCGCAGCAGGCGGGTGCGACCCTACGCCCTGACCGGGGGACGCACCCGGACCCGGCATCATCTCCTGGTGGAGACCCTGATCACCGCGTTGGGGGACGAGGCCGGGATCGTCGGGACCCTCATGCCGGAGGCGCAGGCGGTCTACGAGTGCGCGCGGCAGACGATCTCCATCGCCGAGCTGTCGTCGCGACTGATGTTCCCGCTCGGGGTCATCAGGGTGCTGGTGAGTGACCTTGCCGAGCAGGACTTGATCTTCATTCACCCGACCGGGTACTCGTACAGCTACGATCTGAACATCTTGGAGAGGATCCTCGATGGGCTCCGGAAGCTTCCCGTCTGACGGCGTGCCGTTGACGGTCTCGGCGAAGATCGTCGTCGCGGGTGGCTTCGGCGTCGGCAAGACCACGTTCGTCAACTCGGTCTCGGAGGTCCCCCCGCTCAACACCGAGGCCTGGATGACCGAGGCGAGCGAGGGGATCGACCACGTCGATCCCAACGGAACCAAGACCACCACCACGGTGGCCATGGATTTCGGCCGGATCACCCTGCACGAGGACCTCGTGCTGTATCTGTTCGGTACCCCCGGTCAGCCACGCTTCTGGTTCCTGTGGGACGACCTGTCGCGGGGTGCGCTCGGTGCGATCGTCCTGGTCGACACCCGGCGGATCGAGCAGTCGTTCGCGGCGGTCAACTACTTCGAGAACGACTCCGACATCCCGTTCATCGTCGCGGTCAACCGCTTCGACGGGCGGATCTGGCACGACCTGGACGAGGTGCGCGACGCGCTCGCCCTCGCGCCGGACGTTCCCCTGATCACCTGCGACGCCCGTGACCGGGCCTCCACCGTGCAGGCCCTCCAGGACCTGGTCACCTACACGATGGGGCTGACCGTGTCCTACGGGCCGAGCTGATGCCGTGACCCGGCAGGCCGGCGCCCCATGGCACCGGGGGTCAACCACGTCCTTCCAACCAAGTCCTGAGGAGCGAGAAGGGTAGGCAGGGTGCGGAGAGTCCTGATCGTCGGTGCCGGGCAGTCCGGCCTGCAGCTGGCACTGAGCCTGCGCAGCCACGACTACGACGTGACCGTGATGTCCGCGCGCACCCCGGAGGAGATCCGTTCCGGGCGCGTGACGTCCACCCAGTGCATGTTCCACAAGGCGCTCCAGTACGAGCGCGACTACCAGCTCAACCTGTGGGAGGAGCAGACCCCCAAGATCGGGGGCCTCGGCGTGTCGATCGCGGGCCCGGAGGGTGAGCGGGTCCTGGACTGGGTGGGGCACCTGGACGCGTACGCCCAGTCGGTCGACCAGCGCGTCAAGTTCGCCGGCTGGCTGGAGCTGCTGGAGGAGCGGGGTGGCAAGGTCATCTACCACGGGGTCACCACCGCCGATCTCGACTCGCTGACCCGGTTGTACGACCTGGTCATCGTCGCCGCGGGCAAGGGTGAGCT
The DNA here is from genome assembly GCA_036562635.1 of Pseudonocardiaceae bacterium. Lineage (GTDB taxonomy): Bacteria > Actinomycetota > Actinomycetes > Mycobacteriales > Pseudonocardiaceae > DATCJU01. The sequence goes on along the minus strand of DATCJU010000112.1, from coordinate 1,449 downwards.
GGTCCAGCTGTTCGACCGCGACCCCTCGCGGTCCCCGTACACCAGCCCGCAGCGTGTGCTGTCCGTGGTCTACGCGCACGGCGTGGAGAAGCGACCGGAGCACCCGGACATGTACGCCGTGCGGTTCAACGCCATCCCGGGCGTCGGGGAGCTGTTCATGATCCCCGGCTACACGCTCAGCGGCCCCTGCGACATCCTGTTCTTCGAGGGCATCCCCGGTGGTCCGCTGGACTGCTGGTCGGACCGGCCGTCTCCGCAGGAGCACCTGAAGCGGACGCTCGAGCTGATGCGGAAGTTCCTGCCGTGGGAGTACGAGCGGAGCCGCAACGCGGAGCTGACCGACGACCGGGCCACCCTCATCGGTGGTTACACCCCGGTCGTGCGGCGCCCGGTCGGGGAGCTGCCCTCCGGCGGCCTGGTGTTCGGCATGGCCGACGTGGTCGTCGCCAACGACCCGATCACCGGTCAGGGCTCCAACAACGCCAGCAAGTGCGCCGCGACCTACCTGCGCCGCATCCTGGAGCACGGTGACAAGCCGTTCGACCGGCAGTGGATGCAGGAGACCTTCGACGAGTACTGGAAGATCGCGGAGCCGGTCACCCAGTGGACCAACGCGATGCTGCAGCCCCCGCCTCCGCACGTGCTGGAGCTCTTCGGGGCCGCGGGGACCAACCAGGTGATCGCGGACCGCTTCGCCAACGCGTTCAGCGACCCCACCGACCTGCAGGAATGGTTCATGAGCCCGGAGGGGGCCGCCGCGTACCTGGCCTCCTTCCAGTCCTGACCCGAAGGGGTCTCCCGGGCCTGTCCCGGGGAGGAGCACGGGCCTCCCGCTCCGTATCGGGAGCGGGAGGCCTGTTGCCATGAGGAGTCCGTCATCCCGGCGGCGGCGGGACCTGCCGCCGGTCGGGGGGCATAGTGAGGATCACGGGAGACACGGTCGCACCGAGCACGATGTGTCCGGTGCGGACCGGTACGGTGAGCGCACGCGACGCGCGGTGAGCGGGAGGAACGCGGTGGCCTACCCCGATGATCTTCTCGGTGAGGGCGAGCACGTGGTGGTGCACAAGCACCCGCACTGGAAGATGCTCGTGCTCCCGGTGACCTCGTTCCTGGTCACCGTGGGCGTGGCCTCCTACCTCGCCGCCCTGGTACGGGACTTCTCCTGGCACGGGATCGCGTGGGTGGCCCTGGCCGGGGTGGCGGGTGTCTCGATCATCTGGTTCACCCTGGTACCGCTCATCCGCTGGCGTACCACGCACTTCGTGGTCACCTCCGAGCGGGTGATGGTGCGGGAGGGGGTGCTGCGGCGCACCGGTATCGACATCCCGTTGTCGCGGATCAACAGTGTCCGCTTCGAACACGGGTTGATCGACCGGCTGCTCGGCTGCGGCACGCTGATCATCGAGTCGGCCGCCGACGAACCCCTGGAGTTCGACGACATTCCCC
>DATCJU010000108.1:0-30340 GCA_036562635.1 Pseudonocardiaceae bacterium | reverse complement strand
GCTCCAGCAGCGTGGGCATCGCCTCGTTCCGTTCGGTGTCCGGCGACCGGGCGTCCCGCTCCTGGTGCTCGCCGGACACCCCGAGCTCACCGACTCGGGGGAGGTGGTGCCGCTCGGCATCGTCGGTGGCACGCGCCTGGGGTTCATTCATGAGATGGTCTGCAGTTCGTAGTAGGGGTTGTAGAGCACCTTCCGGCCGTCACGCAGGGCGATCCGTCCCTGGGCCTTGATCGTGCGTCCGGGTTCGATCCCGGGGATGCGCCGGCGGCCCAGCCAGACCAGGGTCACGCCGTCGGTGCCGTCGTACAGCTCCGCCTCGAGCGTGGCCACGGCGTCACGTGGACACAGCTCCACAGTACGCACGCGCCCCAGCACCGTGACCTCCTCTCCACAGCGGCAGTCCACTGCTCGCCGGGCGCCCCCCTCCTCGGCACGCCGGGACAGGTCATCGGCGTCCAGTTCCGCAACGTCGCTGGTGAGCCGACGGACGAGGCGGCGCCAGTAACCGCCTCCGGTGCTACTCATGTCGAAGCTCCTGTGCCTCTGGGGCCCACGTCCTGGTGGGCCTGTGCAAGGCCAGCGTAGCCATCCGGCCCGACATGTGGAGCGCGACCCGCGGCAGGTCCCCACACGATCTGCCATATGGGTTTTTCACCAGGTCAGATAGTGTGAATCCGATTCCTACCAAGGTCGGTTGCGCCGGACGGCAGGATGGGTCCGTGCCTTCGGTGACCACGGGTACCGCGGTGCTGCTTCCCGGTGCCGGCTCCGACGAGGAGTTCGTCTCCTCCGCGTTCGCCCGTCCTCTGGCCGCGGTCGGTTTTCGCCTGGTCGCGATACCACCGACTCCCGGCCCCGACCTGATCTCCCACTACCTGCGGGCCCTGGACCGGGTCGCCACCGCAACCGGGCCGATCCTGGTGGGCGGGGTTTCCCTGGGTGGCCACCTGGCCGTGGAGTGGGCGCTGTGCAACCAGCACCGCTGCACCGGCCTGCTGGCAGCGCTGCCCGCCTGGTGCGGCGACCCGGGCGACGCCCCGGCGGCGGTGGCCGCACGGTGGAACGCGACGCTGGTGCGCGCCCAGGGACTGGACGCGGCCCTGGCGATCGCCACCCGGGACACCCCCGCCTGGCTGACCGCCGAGCTGAACCGCTCCTGGCGGCGCCACGGCGCGGGCCTGGCGGTCTCCCTGGCCGCCGCAGCAGCTCATCCCGCGCCCACCGAGGAGCAGCTTCGGGGGCTGACCGTGCCCGTGGGAATCGCGGCCTGCACGGACGATCCGGTACACCCACCGGAGGTGGCCGGCCGATGGGTGCGGGCCCTGCCGCAGGTGGCCCGCCGGGACGTCACGTTGAGCCTGCTGGGTGCCGACCCGGAGTCCCTGGGGCGCGCCGCGGTGCTCGCCTGGCTCCGGGCCGCACACCCCCGGCACGCGGGGCAGGGCACGACGGACCACCGAACGGGTGACCGCGAACGCGGCGATGGTGCGGTGAGCGAACCGTTCCCCCGGGCCCGGCACACCCAGGACCGGGCCCGGACGGAGGCCCCGGTCGGTCCCCCGGTGCGGGGAACCGGCCGGCTCCCTACCGCTGTATCGGCTGGGCCTGCTGCATCGGCTGGGCCTGCTGGGCCTGCTGCATCTGCCTGAGGTGCCGTGCGATCTGGTCGGGCAACTCGATGGGCAGCGGAGTGCGCACCGGGAGCGGCTCCTTGCCACGGACCACCACGGTGTCGCGCACCACGTCCCGCAGCAACGTGGCCAGCTGCTCGGCGTGCTCGCTCGGCCCGGCTCCCACCGCACGCAACAGCCAGCGGGGCCGGTCCACCCCGATGAAGCGCAGTGTCACCTGGGGCGAGACCACGACGAGTTCGTCACCCCACTCGCCCTGCTCCCGGCGCACCCGGGCACCGTCCTGACGCAGCTGCTGCATCAGCTCCCGGCTGACCTCGCCCCACAGACCGCTGGACCGGGGCGCGGCGTAGGCGTTGATCGTCAGGCGGCCCATCGGCGTGAGCAGGTGCACCGCGCGAACCGGACCGGCGGGGTCCACCTCCACCTGAAGTTGGGCACCGTCGGGGAGCGGGATCCGCACCGAACCGAGATCGAGCCGGGAGACGCCGTCATCGGGAGCCTCCTCGGAGTCGAAGGGCCCGGTGAGCGGAGCGTCCTCCTCCGCCGCGTCGTCCCACTCCTCAACGGCGTACTCCACTCCCTCGCGTGCGTGGTGTCGCCCGCGCTGGCGTCGCCGCCATCCGAACATGCCCCTCAACCCTCCGTCGATCGTTCCGTGCCGGCCTCCGCCGACACACCCAGCACGCGGTGCCCGCCCGTGGAGCCGTAACCGCCGGCCCCGCGTACCGAGTCTGGCAGCTCCGGAACCTCCCGGAACCGAGCGCGCTCGACACGCTGGATCACCAATTGAGCGATCCTGTCACCGCGCCGTAGCACCACCGGCTCCCGGATGTCGTGGTTGATCAAACACACCCGGATCTCGCCCCGGTACCCCGAGTCGATGGTTCCTGGGGTGTTCACCACGCTCAGCCCCACTCTGGCTGCCAGCCCGGACCGCGGATGCACGAAACCGGCATAGCCCTCGGGCAGCGCGATCGCCACACCGGTTCCCACGACCGCACGCTCGCCGGGGGCGAGCACCAGGTCCGTGGTGGTGACCAAATCGGCGCCGGCATCACCGGGATGGGCGTAACTAGGTAGTGGGACACCCGGGTCGAGCCGGGTCAACAACACTTCGACACTGGCCGCCTGAGCTTGCGACACGAAGCGCGAGACTACCCTGACGGCGTGAGTTCCAGTGCAGGCACGGCCGCATCGGGTGGAGGTGCTGGCAACGTGGCCGAGCAGCAACAACAGCACCCGACCGAGAAGGGAGCCCCTCGGTTCTCCGAGCGGCTCGGCGTACCGCTGTGGTGGTACCCGCTGCCCCTGCTGGGAGCGGTGCTGCTCGCCGCGGAGGTGCACATGGGCTATCCGGGTGTCCGGGCCTGGCTGCCCTACCTGGTCACCGTGCCGCTGACGATCGGTTTCCTGCTGTGGCTCGGCAGGGTGCGAGTGCAGATCCGTGACGACGAGCTGTGGGTGGACGACGCGCACCTCCCCCTGCGGTTCGTGGGTGAGGTGGAGGTGATCCCCCCCGCGGCCAAACGCAAGGCCATGGGACCGGGCCTGGACCCGGCGGCCTTCGTCGTGCACCGACCCTGGGTGGGATCGATGGTGCGAGTCCATCTGACCGATCCGGACGACCCGACACCGTACTGGCAGTTCAGCACGCGTCACCCCGAGCGGGTCGCCGAACTGCTCCGACGCGGTCCTGATATGCGGTGAACCTCGTCGGCCCCGCCGACATGACAGTGGGCACCCGCCGCACGGCGGGTGCCCACATCCGTTCCGTGGTCGCCGTCCGGCGACCGTGTTCCGTCCCCAGTTCGTCCGGGCGTGTCTCGCCCTCAGGCGCAGTCGCGGCAGATCGGCTGCCCGTTGCGCTCCTCCGCCAGCCGGCTCCGGTGGTGCACCAGGAAGCAGCTCGAGCAGGTGAACTCGTCCGCCTGCTTGGGCAGCACCTTGACCGTGAGCTCCTCGCCGGACAGGTCGGCGCCGGGCAGCTCGAAGTTCTCCGCGGTCTCCGACTCGTCGACGTCGACCACGCCCGACTGGGTCTCGTTGCGCCGAGCCTTCAGCTCCTCGAGCGAGTCCTCGGCCAGGTCATCGTCCTGGCTCCGGCGCGGCGCGTCGTAGTCGGTCGCCATCTTGATTCACCCCTGTGGTCAACAACGGAGACAGTGTTCGTTCCGCTGGTCAACGTCCCAGCACGCTGGTTTGTGCCCGCCGTCGGAAGTGACGACGGTCTCGATCCCCTCCGCGCCCGAAACGTCTCGCCGAATCGATTCGCAACCCGGTTACGGAGGTGAGAAGCGCCGGAAGGGTAGCCCATGCCGGAAACCCTCGCGCACGCGGTCACCCAGGTGTGGCTTCCGACACGGAACGACCGGGTCACGCCCCTTCGAACGAACGGTGAACCGACTTGCCATCGAACGAACGGTGAACCGACTTGCCATGTGCGCAGGGTTCGTGATGCGATCATCTCCCGGTGACCGTCAGCGATCGCGCAACTGCTCGGGGCGTTCATCCGGCTGGGCCGTCGCATGACCTCGCCGATCCGGACATGTGTGGTACGCCGCGCGACCCGGACGCGAACCCCCTACGCTGATCAATACCGGGATTGAGGTGTTCTCGATGGCGTAGGTCAGGGAGGCGGATCGACGTGGCTGCCGCGGTTGCGAGGAGCGGTGCCGTTACCGGACGGTCGCGCTACCGGCGGCGCAGGCCCCTACCGGCCCTGATCATGCTCGCCGTTCTGGCCGTGCTCGCCGGAATGGTGTGGAGCAAGGTGTTCAACACCGTGGAGGACCTGGAGGCGGCCACGCGGTGCAACCCGCCCCAGGTGGTCCCGGACGCCGCCGATCCGGACCAGCCCTCCCCCACCCCGGGGGAGCCGTTGCCGCGCGACGCCCTGGACCGTACCGACCCGGCACCCCCGCCCGAGGTGTACGTGCGCGTGCTCAACGCCAACGGTAAGCGCAGCGAGGCCGGCATGGTGGCCGAGGAGCTCTACAGCGTCGGGGTGAACAAGGCGGGTGAACCGGCCAACGACCCGTTGTACCCGGACTTCAACCTGGAGTGCTACGGGCAGATCCGCTTCGGCCCCAACGGGGCGAGCGCGGCGCGGACCCTCAGCCTGCTCATCCCCTGCGCCCAGCTGGTGCGGGACGGGCGGCAGGACGCGACGGTGGACCTCGCCCTGGGGACGAAGTTCGACGACGTCCGTCCCAGTGCCGAGGCGCGCCAGGTGCTCGACGACCTGCGGGAGTGGGCGGAACAGCACCCCACCCAGAACGTCGGTGGCCAGCAGGCCCAGGCCGAGGCCCGACGCGCCCCGGTGGACGAGGACCTGCTCAAGGCCGCCCGCGACGTGTACTGCTGACACCCACGCAAGACCGGCACGGCCGGGGCCCTACACGGTGGCGGCCCCGGCCCCCTCCAGTGCCCGTACGAGCTCCTGGGCCACGCCGGGGGTCGCGACCAGCAGGCAGTCCGCGCCCAGGTCCCCCGCCGAGCCGGCGGCACCCTGCCCGGTGACGGTCCCCGGCAGCCGCACCACGGCCCCGGCCTCCTCGGCGATCAACGCCCCCGCCGCCCAGTCCCAGCGGGACAGCCCGTGCTCGTAGTAGGCGTCGAGCCAGCCGGCCGCCACCGCGCACAGGTCGAGTGAGGCCGCACCTCCCCGCCGGATGTCCCGCACCTGGCCGAGCAGGGCACCGGCCACCGCGGCCTGCCGGCTGCGACGTTCGGCCGAGTACGCGAACCCGGTGGCCACCAGCGCCAGGTCCAACCGGGTGGCCGTCGACACCCGCAGCGGCATGCCGTCCCGGACCGCACCCCGGCCCCGCGCCGCGCTCCACACCCGACCGGTGACCGGTTCCACCACCGCCCCGGCCACGGAGACACCGTCCACCTGTGCCGCGACCGACACGGCGTAGCACGGGTAGCCGTAGAGGTAGTTCACGGTGCCGTCGATGGGGTCGACGACCCAGGTCACCCTGCCGGGCGGGGCCGTCTGGCCACCCTCCTCCTCACCGAACACCACATCCCCGGGCCGCAGCTCGGCCAGCCGCTCCCGGACCAGCCGTTCGGCGGCCCGGTCGGCGGCGGTCACCACGTCGGTCTGGGTGCTCTTGGTGTCCACCTCGGTCACCGCCGAATCCCGGACGCGCTGCACCAGCTCGGCGGCCTCCCGCGCCACCCGTACCGCCACGTCGCGCAGCTCGTCGACGTCCGGGTGGTCCGCCGTCCTCCGTTCGACAGCTCCCACGCCTCCATCCGATCACATTCCGCGGTCCGGGGCGAGAACAGCGTGGCGTATCCCTCGTCACCAGGAGGTTCACACGGGAGGATGGGACGTGCGGAGCCGCATGCCCTATCGTCTGGCCAACTCCGCAACTGAATCGAGTAGGAAGGACCTCGGGATGGGCACTACCCGCGGGTTCGGGGTTGATGTCGGTGGCTCCGGGATCAAGGGCTGCCTGGTTGACGTCCAGGCCGGTGCGCTGGACGGCGAGCGACTGCGTATCCCCACGCCGCAGCCGTCGACGCCGGACGCCGTGGCCGACGTGATCGCCGAGATCGTCGACAAGTTCGACTGGCACGGACCGGTCGGTGTGACACTGCCGTGCGTGGTCACGGGCGGGACCGCACGCACCGCGGCCAACGTCGACAAGGGGTGGATCGGCACGGACGCCGCCGCCCTGTTCGCCGAACGCCTGGGCCGCAGTCGGGACGAGGTGCTGGTGCTCAACGACGCCGACGCGGCCGGCCTGGCCGAGATGCGCTACGGCGCGGGTGTCGGCCGTTCCGGCACCGTCGTGCTGCTCACGTTCGGCACCGGGATCGGCAGCGCCGTGTTCCTGGACGGCAAGCTGGTGCCGAACACCGAGCTGGGGCACCTGGAGGTGGACGGGCACGACGCGGAGACCCGGGCCGCCGCGTCGGTCAAGGACGAGCTCGACCTATCCTGGGAGGAGTGGGCCGCGCGGGTGACCCGCTACATCCGGGCGCTGGAGGACCTGATCTGGCCGGACCTGATCATCGCGGGCGGCGGGGTCAGCAAGAAGGCCCACAAGTGGCTGCCGCTGCTCGACGTGCGGACCGAGGTGGTACCGGCGACGCTGAAGAACGACGCCGGGATCGTCGGTGCCGCCATTGCCGTGCACGAACGCTTCGTGGTGGACTGACCACCCAAACCGGGGCCGCCCGCCGTGTGACCTGCCCCTGGGCGGCCCTCCCATAGTCCGATTCGGCCAGGACTGCGCCGGCCGGTGGAATCCGCACGCCTCGGCTCAGGCCACAACCCAACCAGGTCGTCGTCGTTACAATGGAACGCAACCGTGGTGACGATCCACGGAATTCTCCCCCGACCGCTGGCGGCCGAGGTTCGCGTCCTCCGGCCTGCCGTGATCGACCGTCGCGAAAGGGCGTACGTGGCAGCCGCAGAAACCGCAAGCCGACGCTCCAGCGCCGCCGCAGCGAGTGGTGCCAAGTCGACCAAGTCCTCCTCGACGAGGAGCTCCGCCGCGAAGTCCGAGGTCGCGGAGAAGCCGAAGACGGCAACCTCGACCCGGAAGACCACCACGAGGAAGTCCGCGAGCGGCACGACGAAGAGCACCACCGCCAAGAAGGCGGCGGCTGGGAAGACGACCGCGACCAAGTCCTCGCGTTCGACGGCGAAGAAGAGCACGAAGGGCACCAGTGGCCGCAAGACCACGACCAAGAAGCCCAAGGTCGGTGACGTCGACTTCGACGAGGCGGTCGAACTGGATGACGCCGACGTCGACCTGAGCGACCTGGACGTCGACCTCGCCGAGGACGCCGTCGACGAGGCGGAGGCCGACGAGGACGAGAAGGCCGACAACGAGGACTTCATCTGGGACGAGGAGGAGTCCGAGGCACTTCGGCAGGCCCGCAAGGACGCCGAGCTGACCGCTTCCGCGGACTCCGTCCGCGCCTACCTGAAGCAGATCGGCAAGGTGGCCCTGCTCAACGCCGAGGAGGAGGTCGAGCTCGCCAAGCGCATCGAGGCCGGCCTCTACGCGGCCGAGCGCCTCCGCAAGGCCGACGAGGAGGGCGAGAAGCTCTCCCCGCAGCTGCGCCGTGACCTGCGCTGGATCGTCCGCGACGGCGAGAAGGCCAAGAACCACCTGCTGGAGGCCAACCTCCGTCTGGTGGTCAGCCTCGCCAAGCGCTACACCGGCCGCGGCATGGCGTTCCTGGACCTGATCCAGGAGGGCAACCTGGGCCTGATCCGCGCGGTGGAGAAGTTCGACTACACCAAGGGCTACAAGTTCTCCACCTACGCCACCTGGTGGATCCGCCAGGCGATCACCCGGGCCATGGCCGACCAGGCCCGCACCATCCGTATCCCGGTGCACATGGTCGAGGTGATCAACAAGCTGGGTCGGATCCAGCGCGAGCTGCTCCAGGACCTGGGCCGCGAGCCCACGCCGGAGGAGCTGGCCAAGGAGATGGACATCACCCCGGAGAAGGTGCTGGAGATCCAGCAGTACGCCCGGGAGCCCATCTCGCTGGACCAGACCATCGGTGACGAGGGCGACAGTCAGCTGGGCGACTTCATCGAGGACAGCGAGGCCGTGGTGGCGGTGGACGCGGTGTCGTTCACGCTGCTGCAGGACCAGCTGCAGTCCGTGCTGGCGACCCTGTCCGAGCGCGAGGCCGGCGTGGTCCGGCTGCGTTTCGGGTTGACCGACGGTCAGCCGCGGACCCTGGACGAGATCGGCCAGGTCTACGGCGTGACCCGGGAGCGCATCCGGCAGATCGAGTCCAAGACCATGTCGAAGCTGCGCCACCCGTCGCGCTCGCAGGTCCTGCGGGACTACCTGGACTGAGGGGTCTGCCCCTTCCTACCCGACGGACGACCCCCGGTGGCACCCGCCCCGGGGGTCGTCCCGTGTCTCCGTCCGTGTCCTCCGACGGACACATCGGACACGGAGGTTCCGCTCATCCCGGTTCGGCGGGGGTGGCCCCCGGCTCCCGGTCCGGTTCCCGGCCCTGCTGGTCCCGCCCGCTGAGCAGGACACCGACGGCGACCGCGCAGATACCCACCGCCTCGGCCGGAGTGGGCACCTGCCTGAGCACCAGCAGGCCCATGAGGGTGGCGGTGACCGGAAGCAGGGCCAGCAGCAGCGCGAACCGCGCCTGGCCCACCCGGCGCAGCACCACCTGGTCCAGGCCGTAGGGGACGACGGTGGACAGCAGCCCGACCCCCACCGCCAGCAGGAGCAAGCGGGGGGACTCCCAGACCGGCCCGGTCTGCCAGGCCAGCGGGGACAGCACGACGGTGGCCGCGGTGAATCCCACCGCCAGATCGTCGATCCCCGTACCGCCCCGGGCCACCAGCTTGCCGAGCACGATGTAACCCGCCCACAGGGCCGCTGCGCCCAGGATCAGCAGCACCCCCAGCCGGCTGCCCTCCCAGCGCACGTCGGCCATCAGGGCCACGCCCAGGACCACACACAGCAGGGCGAGCACGTCCCGGCGGGTCCGGGAGCCGAACGCGGCCACCGCGATGGGGCCCAGGAACTCGATGGACACCCCGGTGCCCAGGGGAAGCCGGGCGATCGCCTCGTAGAAGGTGAGGTTCATCAACGCGGTCACCAGACCGAACGTGGCCGCCAGGACGAAACGACGCCCGCGCCAGGCCTCCCGGCCCGGTCGACGCCAGGCCAACAACAACACAGCAGCACCCAACTGGCGCAACCACGCCACCGCAGAGGGTGACAACTCGGCGAACAACATCACCGCCACCGCGGCGCCGAAATACAGGGAAGTGCCGCTGACCAGGAAAAGCAGTGGAGCGGGGACTCGGTCCATCAGGCCAGCACGAGTCACGGAGAGCACGCGTTGAGCATGCCGAAGTACATCGCGCTGCTGCATCCGGGTTCTTTCGACGTGATGGGGCTCGCTTGTGCGGTCGGAACACTGACGAACCGCCAAACGTCTGTAAGAGTGGAGTTGCGAGCACCGCGGTCCCCGATCGGGGGTTGTTGGTGGTCGGAGCCGGATCGAGGCGTCGGCCGAGCCGACGCCGGGACGGAGGGAGATCGACATGCCGAGCACGCTCACCCGCCCCGAGCTGACCGCCGCTGACCGCTGCGACCGCTGCGGGGCCGCCGCCCGAGTGCGCGCCGTGCTCCCCTCGGGGGGCGAGCTGCTGTTCTGTGGGCACCACGCTCGTGAGCACGAGGCCAAGCTGCGTGAGCTGGACGCCGAATTGTCCCGGGACTGAGCAGCCGGTGATGTGACGAACGTGAACACGTGAACACCGGAGAACGAACGGGCGGGGTGGTCACCCCGCCCGTTCGTCGTGTCGGTACCCGGGCGGCCACCGGGGCTAAATGTGGGCGAGTACGGGGCCGAACACCAGCTCCGCCGCACCGATCAGGGGCGCGCGGTCGCCGAGTGTGGATCTGGCGAGCCGGATGTGCCCGGCCGCGCGCGCGGTGAGGCTACGGCGTCGCATCTGGGTGCCCACCCGACGCACCACCGACTCCGGCAGCGCCGCGAGCAGGCCCCCCAACACCACGAGCTGCGGGGCCAGCACGTTCACCGTGTTCGCCAACCCCAGGGCCAGCCACTCGGCAAACCCCTCCAGGGCGCGCCAGGCCGCCTCGGGTTTCTCGGCCAGCGCCCGGAGCCGGGCCAGGATGGTGGAGCGGTGCGCTCCTGCGGGTAACCCCAGTGCCCGCCCCAGTGCGTCCTCACCGATCTCGGTCTCCCAGCAACCCCGGCAGCCGCAGTAGCAGGCCCGCCCGTCCGGCCGGACCACCATGTGTCCCAGCTCACCCAGGAACCCGAGGTCACCGCGCAGCAGCATCCCGTCCCGGATGATGCCCCCGCCGATGCCGACGTCGGCCGAGAGGTAGACCGTGTCGGCCACGTCGCGGGCCGCACCGCGCAGGTGCTCGGCGAGCGCCCCGAGATCGGCGTCGTTACCCACGTGGGCGGGCAACCCCAGTGCCGCCGTGAGCTGGGCTCCCAGCGGCACCTTCCGCCAGTGCAGGTTGGGTGCCTCATGCACCACACCGGTGCCGTGGTGGACCAGTCCCGGTACGGACACCCCGATGGCCACGGGCTCGCACTCCAGCTGGGCAGCGAGCTGTCGGGCGGCGTCCACCACCGCCTCGACCACCGCCTCGGGTGCGCTGCTGCCGCGTTCCAGGTCCCAGGTGCGCTCCCCCAGTACCTCGCCGCCGATCCCCACCGCGGCCACCGTGGCCCGCTCCACGCCCACGTCCACGGCCAGGACCACCACGGCACGGGGCTGCGGCACCACCAGCAACGACGGCCGCCCCGCCCTGGTGTGCCGGTCCGGAGTCCGTTCGACGACCAGACCCGCTCCACTCAGCTCGTCGACGAGTGCCTTGATCGTGCTCCGGTTGAGCCCGAGGTCGGCGGCCAGTGCGGTACGGGTGCACGGACCGCCCACGTGCAGTCGACGGAGCAGCGCGGCCCGGTTGTGTCGACGTACCTCCTCCGGACGGGTTCCCGCGGTGCGTGGGCTGGGCACACCTTCTCCTCGTCGCAAGGGCAGGTGGCGGCCACCCCGGCCGCCACCTCTCCCGATGCTTTCCCCGGTGACGGGGCTCCGAACCGGTCCGCCGCGGCGCCGGTCCCGCCGCCTGCCTCAGCCGCGACCGGTCGCCTTGGCCCGGCGTCGGGACAGGGCGTCCACGCTGGCGGCCAGCAGCAGCACCAGGCCGGTCACGATGGACACCACGGCGGCGGGTTGGTTGAGCAACCGCAGCCCGTTCTCGATGGTGGCGATCACCGCACCACCGACCACCGCGTCACGGACCCGGCCCTTGCCACCGAACAGCGACGTACCACCGATGACCGCCGCACCCACCGCGAACAGCAGGGTGTTCCCCCCACCGGCCTGCGGGTCCACCGAACCGACCTTGGAGGAGTAGATGATCGCGCCGACGGCCGCCACCGAGGCGGAGATCACGAAGACGCTCATCCGGATGCGGGTGACGTCGATACCCGCCCGGCGGGCGGCCTCGGCGTTGCCGCCGACCGCGTAGACGTGCCGCCCGTAACGGGTGCGGTCCAACACGAGGGTGCCCAGTGCGAGCAGCGCGATGATGATCGGCACCACGTAGGGCACCCCGGAGATCACCACGAAGTCGTTCGGGCTGCGGTTGAGGGTGAGCGCGTAGGTGGCCGCGGCACCGAGCACCACCACCAGGCCGACCTTGACCAGAACCAGTGCGGTCGGCTGGGCCACCAGGCCGCGCCGCAGCCGCCCGAAGTGTCGGACGAGCACCACGGCGGCGTACCCACCACCGGCGACGATCATCAACGCCCAGCTGCCCGCGGTGGACAGGTTCCCGTTGGCCACGTTGAACAGCACGTCGTCGTTGATGCCCAGGGTGCCGCCCTCGCCGATGTACTGCAGGACCACACCCTGCCAAGCCAGGAACAGCGCCAGGGTCACCACGAACGAGGGGATGCCGACCCGCGCCACCAGGAAGCCGGTCAGGCAGCCGATGGCGGTGCCCACGCACACGGCGAGCAGCATCTCTAGCCACGGATTGGCGGGCAACCCGAGCACGACCAGCAGCACCGCGATGATCGGCGGCACCGCGGCCGCCCACAACCGCACCAGGAGCGCGGTGACCGCCGCGATCACGAGCGCGATGCAGGTGATGGTGAACACCGGGCCGCCCAGGGCGCCGAGCAGGTTGCCGTCGCTGTGCAGGTGCAGGGCGAACAGTGCCGCGGTCACGCCCGACGCCGTACCGGCCGAGAGGTCGATCTCCCCCAGCAGCAGGACGAACACCAGGCCCATCGCGATCACCGTGATGCCCGCCCCCTGGGCCACCAGGTTGGCCAGATTGGTCAGGGTCAGGAACTGCGGGGAGAGCGTGGAGAACACCACGAACAGCACGGCGAGACCGGCAAGGGCGGGCAGGGCGCCGAGCTGGCCACCGCGCAGCCGCGCGACGTAGTCGGCGAGGGCGCCCCGGACGTCCCGCCGGGTGGTGTCGATACCGAAGTCGGAGACGGCCACTCCGCCCTGGGAGCCGGACGGGACAGGAGTCGGGGACGCCGACTCGGCGGTTCCCCCTGTGCTTGTGTGGATGTCGGTCATGTCTCGTCTTCCCCTGTCCGGTCAGACGGTCGCGGTTTCCGGCTTGGCGATCCCCAGGTCCCCGGACCGCCCGGCGGTGATCAGTTCCACCACCTGGCTGTGGGTCACCTCGGCGGCAGGCACCTCGGCGGCGAGGCGGCCCAGGTACAGCGCGGCGATCCGGTCGGCGACGCTGAAGACGTCGTTCATGTTGTGGCTGATCAGGACCACACCGAGCCCGTTGTCGGCCAGGCGGCGGACCAGCTCCAGGACCTGCTTGGTCTGGGCGACGCCGAGCGCGGCGGTGGGTTCGTCGAGTAGCACCACACGGCTGTTCCACAGCACCGCCTTGGCGATGGCCACGGTCTGTCGCTGACCGCCGGACAGTGCGGACACCGGGGTGCGGACCGACTTGACGGTGCGCACCGACAGGTCCTTCAGGACCTTGCGAGCGGCCTCCTCCATGGCGGCGTCGTCGAGGAGACCCCCTCGGGTGGTCTCCCGGCCGAGGAACATGTTGTCGACGATGTCGAGGTTGTCGCACAGCGCGAGGTCCTGGTAGACGACCTCGATGCCGAGTGCGGCGGCATCTCGCGGGCTGTTGATCGTCACGGGCCGCCCGTCGAAGAGGATCTCCCCGGAGTCGACGGGGTGGATCCCGGCGATGCACTTGACGAGGGTGGACTTGCCGGCGCCGTTGTCACCGACAAGTGCGGTCACCTCGCCCGGCCACACCGCGAAGTCGACGTCGTGCAGCACGTGTACGGGTCCGAAGCTCTTGTTGACGGCCCGCAATTCGAGGATCGGCTGGCTCACCTGGGTCCTCCCGTGTCCGGACGGAGTGTTCGCGCCCCGTCCCCGTCGGCCGCCGCGAGCGGGTACGCGAGGGGCGGGCCCGGTCGGTGTGGTGTCCGCGGGCACCCGCGTGCGGCCGGTTGCCGCGGGTCCGAGCCCCGCGGTGGTGGTTCACGGCGGTCTCCGCCGCGCCGATGCGGTGGAGTACGTGGTGGGGCGTTCTCCGGAGGGCGGGGCCCGCCCCACCACGCGGGAAGCGGGTTACTGGATACCCGCCTCGGCGCACAGCGGCGCCACGTCTCCCTTGCACAGGTCCGCCGCCTTGACGAACCCGTCGTCCACCACCTTCTTGACGTTGTCCTTGGTGATCACCTGCGGGGTAAGCAGGACGGACTTGACGTCACGGTTGCCCTTCGGGTCCCGCTCGGTGGCGGAGGCGAGACGGTCGGCGGTCGCCTTGTCCCCCTTGGCCAGGGCGATGGCCAGCTCAGCCGCCGCCTTGGCCTCCTCGTGCACCGGCTTGTAGACCGTCATGCACTGCTCGCCGCGCAGGATGGCAGCCAACCCCTCAGGAGTGGCGTCCTGCCCAGTGACCGGGACGGCACCGGCCAGGCCGTTCTTCTTCAGCACGGTGATCACCGCACCGGCGAGGCCGTCGTTGGCGGCCAGCACCCCGTCGACCTTGCCGCCGTTGGCGGTCAGCAGCTGCTCGAAGATCTTGCCGCCGAGCTGGTTGTCCCACTGGTCGACGGCCTGGTCCCCCACCAGCGTGTACTCACCGGAGTCGTACTTGGGCTGCAGGACGCTGAGGGCACCCTTCTTGAACAGCGTGGCGTTGTTGTCCTGCGGTGCCCCGTTGAGCTGGATGATCTGGGCACCGGACTTGTTCCCGAGGCAGTCGACCAGGCCCTGTCCCTGCAACTGCCCGACCCGGGTGTTGTCGAACGAGACGTAGTAGTCGGCCGAGCCGCCCAGGCTGAGCCGGTCGTAGTCGATGACCGGAATGCCGGCCTGCTTGGCCTTCCGCTCCACCGCCGCGCCGCTCTCGTCGCTGAGGTTGGTGATCAGCAGGACCTTGACGCCCTGGCTGATCATCGAGTCGGCGATCGTGGAGAACTTGTTGGTGTCGTTCTCCGCGTTCTGGATGATCGGCGTGACGCCTGCTTCCTTGAACGCCTGCTCCAGCAGCGGGCGGTCGAAACTCTCCCACCGGGCCGAGGACTTGGTGTCGGGCAGGATCACCCCGACCTTGAGGTCGCCGGCCGCATCGCCGGTGGCGGCCCCGTCTCCACTCGAGCCACCGCCGGTGTTGTTGCCACACGCCGTCAGGGTCAGGGCCAGGCCTGTACCTGCGGCGAGGAGGGCGAGAGTCGTCCTTCGCATCCGCCATCCCCTTCGTTGCCGTCGCCCCGGGCCGGGTGATGCGCCGGGCCCAGAGAATGTTGTGGGCCACAACGTATTGCCGCCCCCCAGAAGAGGGAACATGACTGAAGCGGTCTAGTCCGGTCTTGTCAGAGAAGCGGCCACAAGGCGTACGCAGCACGGCCATCAGGGGGATGGATCACCACACCATTGCCGTAATACCAAGCAGGTCACCGGCGTGTCGGTGAGGCGACGGGAGGGCGCAGGAGCAGCAGCTCACCAGGAACGCAGGGTGGCGATGCGTTCCTCCAGCTGCTCCACCGTCGCCATCGCCGTGGGCGGACCGCCACAGATCCGGCGCAGTTCGGCGTGGATCACGCCGTGCGGCTTGCCCGTGCGGTGGTGGTACAGCCCCACCAGCGCGTTCAGCTCCCGCCGCAGGCTGGCCAACCGCTCCTGCACCGTCTGCGGGCGCGGCGGGGGTGCGGTACGCGCGGCTTCCTGGGCCCGGGCGGCCTCCCGGGCCTTCCGCTTGGCCGCCTCGGCGAGCTGACGTTCCTGCCGCTGCCGCAGCAGGGCCCGGACCTGCTCCGGCTCCAGCAGCCCGGGCAGCCCCAGGTACTCCTGCTCCTCCTCGCTCCCGGCCAGGGTGGCGGTACCGAAGGAGGACCCGTCGAAGATCACCTGGTCCAGCTCGGCGGAGGCACCGAGCGCGGTGAACGCCCGCTCCTCCTCCCCGGGCTCGTCGCGGCGCTGGTTGGCCTGGGCGAGCAGCTCGTCGTCCCACCCCTCCTTGGCCCGATGCGGTTTGCCCAGGGCGTGGTCCCGCTGGGCCTCCAACTGGCTGGCCAGCTCCAGCAGCACGGGCACGCTGGGCAGGAACACGCTGGCCGTCTCACCGGGCCGTCTGGCCCGCACGAACCGGCCGATGGCCTGTGCGAAGAACAGCGGAGTGGAGGCGCTGGTGGCGTACACCCCCACCGCCAGGCGCGGCACGTCCACACCCTCGGAGACCATGCGCACCGCCACCAGCCACCGCTCGTCGGAGGCGGAGAACTCGGCGATCCGTCCCGAGGCCTTCGGGTCGTCGGAGAGCACGAGCACCGGCTCGTGCCCGGTCACCCGCTGCAGGATCTGCGCGTAGGCCTTGGCCGAGACGTGGTCGGAGGCGATGACCAGTCCACCGGCGTCCGGCATACCTCCGGCACGCAGCTGCGACAGCCGGATGTCGGCGGCACGCAGCACCGCGGGGATCCACTCGCCCGTGGGGTCCAGGGCGGTGCGCCACGCCCGTGCCGTCTGCTCGGCGGTCATCGGCTCACCCAGGCGGGCGACGTACTCCTCCCCCGCGCTGGTGCGCCAGTGCGTCTCACCGGAGTAGGCCAGGAAGATCACCGGCCGCACGACGCCGTCGCGCAGCGCCTCGGCGTAGCCGTAGGTGTGATCGGCGCGGCTGCGCAGCACCCCCTCGGCGTCGGGCTCGTAGGTGACGAAGGGGATCGGGTTGTCGTCGCTGCGGAACGGGGTACCGGTCAACGCGAGTCGACGCACCGCGGGGGTGAACGCCTCCCGCATCGCCTCACCCCAGGACTTGGCATCACCCGCGTGGTGGATCTCGTCCAGGATCACCAGGGTCTTGCGGTTCTCGGTCCGCACCCGGTGCAGCGAGGGGTGCGCGGCCACCTGGGCGTAGGTGACCGCCACACCGCGGTAGTCCCGCGACGTGATGCCCATGGAGTTGCGGAACGTCGAGTCCAGTGGGATACCCATCGCGGCCGCGGCCTGGGCCCACTGGTGCTTGAGGTGCTCGGTGGGGGTCACCACGGTGATCTGTTCCACCGTGCGGTCGGCCAGCAGCTCGGCGGCCACCCGGAGCCCGAAGGTGGTCTTACCGGCACCCGGGGTGGCCACGGCGAGGAAGTCCTGGGGCTTGGTGGCCAGGTACTTCGTCAGCGCACGCCGCTGCCAGGCGCGCAGAGGGCGGCTGGTGGCCGAAGCGGGAGGAGAGGCAGGGTCCGTTCGCAGTGCCGTGCCGTCACCGGAGACCACGAGCGCCGGTCACTCCTTTCTCCTCGCACCTCTCACCGCCGTCAGCCGCACGCCGGCACCGTCCGGGCACACCCCGACCCCGCAAGGCCGTGACTCGGAGCTCGCCGCGGTGGTGTCCTGCGCGCAGACGCCCTCACCGGCCGGGGCACCCCTGACCTTGAGAGCACCCGCACTCTACCGGTCGCGCACCGGCTGCCGTGCGACCGGCACGGGGGTGCCGTGGAGCGCGACACACCCACAACTTTGGGGCCGAGCTGCCTGCCACCGGGGGGATGCAGCATGCTTGTGCCGCGATGGGTCCGCGGTCGAACGACGACGGGCGCAGCGGCACCGCCAGCCGGCAGAACCCGGTACCCCGCGGGCCGCTGCGGTTGCTGTCACGCACGATTTCCCGGGCCTGGGAGGACAACATCTTCTCCGAGGCGGCGGAGGCGGCGTTCTGGACGGCACTGTCGCTGCCCCCCTTGCTGCTCGGTCTGCTGGGCAGTCTCGGCTTCCTGGCCGACTGGTTCGGTCCCGAGATCGTCGAGGCCGTGCAGACCAAGATCCTCGCCTTCACCCGCACGGTGTTCACCCCGAACGTCGTCGAGCAGATCATCGCCCCCACGGTCGAGGACATCCTGACCAAGGGACGAGGAGAGATCGTCTCCGTGGGTTTCGTGCTGTCCCTGTGGGCAGGGTCCTCGGCGATGGCCTCCTACGTCGACGCGATCACCGTCGCGTACGGCCAGTACGAGGTGCGCCACCCGGTGTGGCAACGCATCGTCGCCCTGCTGACGTACATGGTCTACCTGCTCGTCGCGGTGATCGGGCTCCCCGTGCTCGCCCTGGGCCCGGATCTGCTGCCCGAGGTGTTCCCCACCGCATGGCAGCCGGTGGTCGCCGACGCAGTGGACCGGTTCTACTATCCGGTGACCGGAGTATTGCTGGTGATCGCCCTGTCGACCCTGTACAAGGTGGCTCTACCCCGCAAACTGCCCTGGCACCGCGGGCTGCCGGGGGCGTTGCTGGCGATGGTCGTCTTCCTGCTGACCAGCACGGGGCTGCGCTGGTACATCACCTGGATCACCAGCACCGGTTACACCTACGGCGCCCTGGCCACCCCGATCGCGTTCCTGTTGTTCGCCTTCTTCATCGGGTTCGCCATCGTGCTGGGCGCGCACTTCAACAACGCCATCCAGGAGCTCTGGCCGGCTCGGATGACCCGCCGGGAACGACGGCGCTGGCGTCGGCTGGAGATGGAGCGTGCCGCCGAACGGCTGCGCAGCGAGCAGGAGGCGCAGACCCGGCGGCGCGGTGCCACAGTCTCCCGACGTACCACCGCCCCCTCCCCCGCGGACCTCAAGGACACCACACCCCTACGCCGTGACGACCTGTCCTCCCCCGACGAATCCCACATTCCACCGAACGGGTGATACACGTCCTGTTTGCCGCAGCAGGGTTTGGCCGTAGATCACCGAGGGCAGTTGTGGGGTAGTCGTCCGTTCGGTGAGACACGGGAGGCGGCCATGGCCGACACACGCAGGTTGCCCACGCCGATCACCGAGGTATGGGACTGGCAGATGAAGGCCGCCTGCCGTGGGATGAACAGTGCGCTGTTCTTCCACCCGGAGAACGAGCGCGGGGAGGCCCGCCGGATCCGGGAGGCCCGGGCCAAGGCCATCTGCCGGACCTGTCCGGTGATCAACGAATGCCGGGAGCACGCGCTGCGCGTGCACGAAACCCACGGTGTGTGGGGCGGGCTCGGTGAGAACGAGTTGCGCACACTACTGCAACGCCGCTGAGCACGAAAAAGGCGAGACGTCGGACCCACGGCGTGGTTCACCGTTCCGCGGGTCGCGTACCTCCGGTCGGATTCGCCACCGGTGATCGACCGGTGGCGCCTCGTCATCACCGTTCCTCGGAGTCGTGCTGGATCTCGAACACGTCGGCCAGCCGGGTGATCTCCAGAATGCGCATGCCGTAGCGTCCGACATTGCGCAGCACGACCTGCCCGCCGTGCTCCAACGCCGCCTCACGGGCCTTCACCAGGGCGCTCAGGCACGCCGAGTCGAAGAAGGTCACCGCGGTGAAATCGAAGACCAAGGACGTCTTGCCCGCCTCGATCAGCCGTTTCGCCTCGAGTTCGACCTGTCCGACAGTGCTCAGGTCGACTTCCCCGCGTAGGACGATGACGGCCTCGCCACCGGTCACGTCCACGCGGCTCACCGCGGAATTTCGTCCGGATGCGCTACCCGGCCCACGGTCTTCCGTCGTCATAGCGGCGTCTCCACTCGGCAGAACACCCGACACCCCAACGAGGCGGGCGAGATCGTCCGAACAACTTCTCCTCGCACGCTACTCCTGAACCCCGCCCACCGACGGGTGGCGTCACGAGTCCGTGTGGGAAGCGACCGACGATCCCCCTGGTTCGACCTTAGGAAATGCACCTCGTTGGGACCGGCCAGGACACGGAACCACCAATGGGTGGATCGCAGCCACGACACCGGAACGGTGACACCACGACAGGCTCCGCGTACCTCCGCGCCGTGCCCCGGAGGTACACCGGCGAGCGTCGACGAGGCACGGGAACGGACCGGACCGCCGACCGACACGGCCCGGAACCACGGACACAACAGGCGGCCGGGTCGCCCGGTCACCACACCCGGCGAGGCCCGACAGGAGCCGGGGTCGGCACCACCGCAGCGGTGCCGACCCCGGCGACGGAAAGGGGCGGTCCGGTGTCAGCCGTTGCGGCCGGACAGGTCCGGCGCGATGGACTGCAGGGCACTGACCGTGCCGAGCTGGTCGGCCTGCGGCAGGGCCGCGACTCCCTGGCCGGCCTGCGCCAGCGGCGCGTTCAGCACGTCGGCCAGCCCTTCCACACCACCGCTCTGCAGCAGGTTGAGCTCGGGCAGACCACCGCCGCCCAGCGCGCCCAGACCCGGCAGCCCGAGCCCGCCGGCACGCTCGTCACCTGCGCGCTCACCGTCCGTGCCCGCCTCGGGCGCCTGCTCCTGCGGCGTCGCGCTCAGGTCGACGTTCTGCAGCAGGTACTCCGGCCTGACCTGGGGCGTGATGTTGGTGAGCTGGGTCAGCGGCTCCAGGGACGGCGTACTGCCCAGCGGCTGCTCGAACGGCCGGATGGTGTGGCCGTGCAGGAAGTCCGCCTCCACGCCCAGGTCACCGACGGCCAGGGCCTGGGGCCGCTGGGAGTCGTACGGACCCACGTCCAGGCTCGCCAGGTGCTCGGTGTCGTCCAGCACGCCGACGTTGTCCACGGCCAGCTCGAACCCGGCCTCCGGCCGCTGGTGGATCAGGCCCTCGCCCCTCCCGTCGACGCCGAGCAGGCCGAGCACCCCCTCGACGTTGTGCGGGTCGGTGATCGGTTCGTCGTCGCCGACGAGCTCGTGGGCCAGACCGCTGGTGGTCCCGGCGAGCGCCGTACCGGCCTGGACGGGGACGTTCGGCACGTTCAGGTGGAGGCTGGCGTCCCAGCAGGGCACCTGCTCGTTGCTGGTGAGGTACGGAACCGCCTCCTCGGGCACCTCCACCCCGTGAGCCTCGTAGAACTCCAGCGACGGCGGGTTACAGGTGTCGAGGGGGATGTCCAGGTTCAGCTCGGTCGGTGTGGTGGTGGGCAGGTCGATCCGGGGCTCCTGCGCCGGTGACGCGGAAGCCATCGACGCGCCCAGCGCGGTGAATCCCGCGGCAAGCACCGCCGCGTGCAGGGTGCGCTTGGTCCAGGGCCGCAAGGTGTATCTCCTCGGTCTTTGTCGTTGCCGTGCCATCCCCGCGGCCCACACGACCTACCTGGAGGTCACGGCGCGGGTTTCCGGGTTTCCGGTTCCGGCGCCGTCGGCCACGGGGGGCGACCGTCGACCCGCGTGATGCTTCGACGCCACGGGTCGACTTGATCGGGATCGGGCCGAGATCCCGATCGCTTGACCCCCTGCGGAGCAGAGCCCACCGGTCGTGCGATGAAGATCCCGTAATCAGTGAATGCACCCGACAACGAGCTCGACACATCGTCGATGCCGTTCTGGCCGCATCACACTCCAGTGTCGTTGCAGCACAAAAAAGATGACCGCACAGGAATCACCCGAGGTGAGAGGACCAGAACGACACCGACGAGTCGGGTATGGACCGGGCAGAGCTGCCGACCGACGGGCGGAGCGCCCCGGTCGGTGGGGAGGCGCCGCGCACCGGGCGCAGTTCCTCACGGGAGAACGGCGCGACGAAGAGAAGGACAAAGAGGAAGAGAAGGAGCCGGAGGGATCGCCCGTCGCCTGGGCGAGACAGAAATCACCGACGACCGTGAAGCGGCCACATCAGCGGCGAGCGTCGGGCCGGCTCCACCGGGGGGCGTGTCGGAGCACGAGTGTGCCGGAGCACAGGGAACCCCCGGCTCTCCGGCGTCGCCGGAACCGACGTACGGCCGCGACGGACCGCACACCCGATCACGACCGTCGACGGGCACGATCGGGCGCGGGTGCCCCGCCCCGGGCTCCGACCCCGGCAGGGCACCCGACGACCGCGCAGGTCAGCGCCTCACTCCCCGCCGCCCGGCGGGAGCATCTCGTAGATGCGCTTGCACTCCGGGCACACCGGAGAACCCGGCTTGGGCGAACGGGTCACCGGGAACACCTCACCGCACAGCGCCACCACGTGCGTGCCGAGGACCGCGCTCTCAGCGATCTTGTCCTTGCGCACGTAGTGGAAGACCTTCGGATCGTCGTCCCCGCTGCGGTCGGTGCCCTCGGGGCGCGTACCGGTGTCGGGAAGAGTTTGGGTGGGTGCGCTCACGTCCTCCATGATGCCTCACCGGCCCCCGACGGACGGTAGACACGGAGGACGGTGAGCACTACCCGATGCGGATCTCGGACGAGGTGGCGGACGCCCTGAGCAGCGGCCGTGGCGTGGTGGCGCTGGAGAGCACACTGCTGGCCCACGGCCTGCCTCCGGGACGGAACCGCGAGGTGGCCAAGCGACTGGAGGACGTGGTACGTGCCACAGGTGCGGTCCCGGCCACCATCGCGGTCCTGGACGGTGTGCCCCGGATCGGTCTGTCGGCGGCCGAACTGGACCGGGTCTGTGATCCGGACGCCGGTCTGGTGAAGCTGTCCCGGCGTGACCTCGGCCCGGCGATGGCCCTGGGACGGGACGGTGCCACCACGGTGGCCGCCACCGCGGCGCTCGCCCACGCGGCCGGTGTCGGCGTGTTCGCCACCGGCGGGCTGGGCGGCGTGCACCAGCACGAGGACCGCGCCGCCGTGGCCGGCAGCGGCTGGGACGTCTCCGCGGACCTGGCGGTGTTGGCCGCGACCCCGGTGCTCGTGGTGTGCTCGGGCGTCAAGTCGATCCTGAACATCCCGGCCACGCTGGAGGTGCTGGAGAGCCACTCGGTGCCGGTGGTCGGCTACCGCACGGACACCTTCCCCGCCTTCTACCTGCGCGACTCCGGTCTTCCGGTGCCCTGGCGCGTGGACGACCCGCGGCAGGCGGCCGAGGTGTTCGCCGCGCACCGGGACGCCGTGCCGGGCGAGGCCGGCATGGTGCTGGCCAATCCGATCCCGGCCGAGCACGAGATGGACCGGGCACTGCACGACCGGCTGCTGACCGAGGGCATGGAACTGGTGCAGCGACGGGGAGTGCGCGGCAAGGACGTGACCCCGGTCCTGCTGGAGCACTTCCACACCGCCAGCGAGGGGGCGAGTCTGGAGGCCAACATCGCGCTGGTGCTGGCCAACGCCGAACTGGCCGCGGGAGTGGCCGCGGAGCTGGCGAGGCAGCGATGAGGGAACCCCGGATCGTGGTGGTCGGCGACGCGGGCCTCGACGTCGTGGCCCGGCACGTCGGTTCCGTGGCGTTCGGCGGGGACACCCGCGCGCAGGTCAGACTCACGCTCGGGGGTGCCGGCGCCAACACCGCGGCGTGGCTGGCCCACGCCGGCGCCGACGTGACGTTGGTGGGCCGGATCGGCGACGACCCGGCCGGTCGCCAGGTGACCGCCGAACTGGACGCCGCCGGGGTGCGCTGCGCGTTCACCCTCGACCCCGAGGCACCCACCTGCTGTGTGGTGGTGCTGGTGGACGACACCGGGCAGCGGACCATGCTGCCCGACCGGGGCGCCAACGCCCGTATCCAGCCGGAGGACCTGGACCCCCGGCTGCTGACGGAGGCACAGCACCTGCACCTGTCGGGTTACGTGCTGCTGGACCCCTCGTCCCGGCCGGCCGGGGTGGCCGCCCTCACCGCGGCCCGGGCCGCCGGGCTGACCACCTCGGTGGACCCGCAGGCCGCCTCACTGCTGCGCGAGGACACGGACGGTTTCCTGGAGGCGGTGCGCGGTGTCGACCTGCTCCTGCCCAACGCCGACGAACTGGCCGTGCTGACCGGTTCGTCCGACCCGGTCTCGGCGGAGAAACTGCTGGACGTGGCCGGGGCGGTGGCGGTGACCGCGGGAGCGGACGGGGCGAGCTGGGTCGACCAGTCGGGGACGGTGTCCGTACCGGCTCCTCCCGCGAAGTGCGTCGACTCCACGGGCGCCGGGGACGCGTTCGACGCCGGTCTGCTCGCCGCCTGGCTCCGCGGTGCCTCACCGCGGGAGGCGTTGCTCACCGGGGTGGAGCTGGGAACCACCGCCGTGCAGCAGGTGGGGGCTCAGCCGTCGATCACCGGGTGACCACGGGACTCCAGAGCCCTACGGTGTGGACGGAACCGGTTGACCTTCTCCGCCTTGCGGGGCGGCCGGTCGTTGGCGATCAACACCGCCATCCACGGCAGCGGGACGGACAGCAGGATGAACGTCAGCGCCAGCCAGGGAGTGTGGTAGGTCAGGCCTGCGGCGATCAGGCACGGGAAGCGCAGCGTCATCATGATCGCGTACTTCCGGCGCCGCGCCGCGTGCTGGTCGTCGTAGGAGGGGGCGGCCTCGGTGATCAGAACCGGGGTGTCGTCCCGCTGCTTGCCCTTCACGACACCACCTCCGCGCTCGGTTGCCACGTTCATCGTCCCACCGGGGCGGGGTCCCCGACACCCAGGGGTTTCCGATTCGCGTCACGCCGGTGCCGACCATCCTGCTCCCGGTCGGCACCGGCGTGACGGGAGTCCTCCGGATCAGTGCTCGGTGTCGTCCTCGGACACCACCTGGCCGAGCACGGTACGGAACACGTCACGGTCCACGGTGGCGGACTCGGCGGCCAGCCACTCGCCGATGTGCACCACGAACCGCTCGGCGCTCATCGGTGGAGCCGCCACCCCCTCCGGTGGTTCACCGGTGGTGACCTCCCCGGGCCGGCTGGGATAGATGAGCACCGCACCCCGGATCTCGACGCCGGGAAGCAGGTCCCGGTAGGCGGCGACCGCCTCGGGCAGCCGCGTGGTGCCACCACGGAACAGGTGTCCGTTGCGCCAGAACCGGCCGTCCTCGTCGGCGGTGTAGTGCCCGGGAAGCCACAACTTGGACTCGATCAGCACCAGCCTCCGCCCGCACAGCACGGCGTGGTGCACGTCGGCGAACACCGAGCCGGGCAGGGCCAGGCCGTGGAAGATGCGCGCACCCGGCAGCCGCGCCAGGTGATCGGACACCAGCTGGGCGGTGAGCCGCTCCGCGATGTCACCGGGCTCCGTCCCCGGACGACCGAACACGACGCGGCCCCCGAACTCGGTGGAGAACTCCCGGTCGGTCCGGCCGGCCGCCAGGTGGCGCCGGACCAGCTGGAGCACCGCGCCCCCGATCGCGATCACCAGCAGCAGCCACAGGGTCAGCAGCAGCGGGGAGAGGTCGGCCCACAGGCCCACCACCAGGAGCAGCAGCCAACCGCCCACCACGACCAGCACGCGGGAGCGGTCCGGGCCGGTGGCGGGCAGGTAGCGCACCTTCCGCCCCTCGGCGACGTCCTTCCACCAGGGAACGGAGTCGGGCGGGATCCGTGGTGCGGTCGGCGTGTAGTCCGGGTCGTCCCCGAAGTTTCTCCGCGTTCCGGCCCGTCCGCCGCTGCGCGGCCGGGTTCCGGTCGCGGTGCGGAACCTCCCCGTGCCCCCGGCGGCAGTGCGCTCGGACGCCACCCCACCGTGTCCCCGGTCGTACTCGGCCCGCCGCACCGGGTCGCTCAGCGTCTCGTACGCCTCCTGCAGCATCCGGAACGCCCCGGACGTGCCTCCCCGGTCCGGGTGCATGACCTTGGCCAGTGACCGGTACGCGGATTTGATCTCCGCGGCAGACGCGGACCGATCCACGCCGAGCAGCTCGTAGTAGTCGACCGCCCGCACGACTTCGCCCACCTTTCGTGACAGCGTGGACACGATATGGGGTCGGGTCCCGGGCACCGATCGCGTGGGGTCCCCCGGGCGGACCGGCGGTGGGCATGTGAGGATCAACCCGTGCTGCCCCAGCTGACCGACGAGCGCTGCGACCGGTTGCGTGACGCCTTCGAAGCCGCCGGTTACCACACCGACGGCGTGCTGGAGCTGCTCGGACCCCAGGTGCACGCCGCGCTGGGCCGGGGCGAGCCGGAGCCGGCACGGCGGGCCACCCGTGACGCCGGTGCCCTCGGCACCCTGGTCCGGCTGTTCCTGCTGGGGGACGAGGAGCCCGCGAGCGCGGTCCGGGCCGCCCTGGCACCGCTCGACGTGGAGGAGGCGGTCCACGCCGGGCTGCTGCAGGCCTCCGGAGGGATGCTGCGCGCCGCACTGGACGTCCGTCCGTACGGCGACGAGCAGGGCTCCTGGTGGGTGGTCTCGGACCTGGACAGCGAGGCCAGGGGCGGTGAGGTGCACCCCGACCACGTGCTCGGCGTCGGGCAGGCCTCGATCAGCCTGGCCCGGGCCACGATCCGCCGACCGGTCGACACGGTGCTCGACCTGGGCACCGGTTGCGGGGTCCAGGCCCTGCACGCCAGCCGGCACGCCCGTCGGATCACCGCCACCGACGTCTCGGAACGGGCGCTCGCGCTCGCCGCGGCGACGTTCCGGCTGAACAAGGTCGACGTCGAGCTGCTGCGCGGGGAGTGGTTCACTCCGGTCTCCGGCCGCCGCTACGACCAGATCGTCTGCAATCCGCCGTTCGTCGTCGGCCCACCCCGGGTCGACTACGTCTACCGCGACTCCGGGTTGACCGGTGACGAGGCCAGTGCCCTGGTGGTGCGTCAGATGCCGTCGTTCCTCGCCGAGGGCGGCACGGCTCAGCTGCTGGCCTCCTGGTTGCACGTGCGCGGGCAGGACTGGGCCGAGCGGGTGCGTTCCTGGCTGCCGTCGGACATCGGTGTGGACGCCTGGTTCGTGCAGCGCGACGTCGCCGATCCGGCGCTGTACGTGGGGACCTGGCTGCGGGACGCGGGGGTCGACCCTCGCTCCCCCGAGGGCCGGAAGCGGGCCGGCGCCTGGCTGGACTGGTTCGAGGCCAACGACGTGGAGGGCGTGGGCTTCGGTTTCGTCACGCTGCGCCGCACCGACGTGGCCGACGGCGAGGTGGTGTGCGAGGACCTGCGCCACGCGTTCGACGACCCGCTGGGCCCGGAGGCGGCGGGCTGGCTGGACCGGGTGGCCTGGCTGCGGGAGAACGGCGGGGTCGCCGGACTGCTGGGTGCCCGTCTGGTGGTGCCGCCCTCCGTGGTGTTGGAACAGGTGTCCGGGCTCGGGGACGAGGGGTGGTCGCCCCGGGTGCAGCGGCTGCACCGCGTCGACGGGCCCGGCTGGCAGCACGAGGTCGACGAGGTGGCGACCGCGTTGCTGGCCGGGTGCCGCGGGGATCTGCCGCTGCTCGACCTGCTGACGCTGCTGGCCGCCGCCCACCAGCAGCCGGTCGACGCGCTGGTGGCCGCCGCGCTGCCGGCGGTGCACGGCCTGGTCCTGCACGGGATGCTGGTCCCCGTCGAGCTGGCCGGTGAGGCGGCCGCGGTCTCCGGGAGTGAGGCCGCGGCGCGGTGACGTGGTGACCGGTGGGGGTACCGGCATCGCCGTCCGCCCCGGCATGTGAGGATGCGGCCGATCCCCGTGGGAGGAGGTTGTAGGTGCGGGCGGTGGTGACCCGGGTCAGCAGGGCCAGCGTGACCGTCGACGGTGAGGTGGTCGGCCGGATCGACGAACCTGGTCTGCTGGTGCTGCTCGGCGTGACGCACACCGACACCCGACAGACCGCGGCGACGATGGCCCGGAAACTGCACGAACTGCGTGTGCTGCGGGACGAGCAGTCCTGTGCCACCACCGGCGCGCCGCTACTCGTGGTGAGTCAATTCACACTCTACGGTGACACCCGGAAGGGACGTCGCCCTTCGTGGAGTGCAGCAGCCCGACCCGAGCACGCCGAGCCACTGATCGACGCCGTCGTGGACGAGCTGCGACAACGAGGCGCTCGCGTGGAGACGGGCCGGTTCCGCGCCATGATGGCGGTGGAGAGTGTCAATGACGGACCGTTCACCGTCCTGCTGGAAGTGTGACGAGAAATCGTCCCATTCGTGTGATTCCCACGTTTCCCCGCCAGGGCCGCGAGCAATCCCTGTGACGACCACGACGTACCGGGGGCGGGAGGTCGGGAACTAAAGCGCGGCCGGTGTCGTTTCCCTGTTGTCCAACCAGCAACGGACAGGACATCAGGGCGGAGGACACCGCAAAGCGGTCCCGTGCGCCCTGCCGCCAGACGTTGCCGCCCGTTACGGGGAGGGGAGCACATGACCGTCCCGCAGACCGCCTTCGACCCGGACACCACGCCCGCCGAGGTCGACCTCGACGTGCAGGGCCCGGCGGCAGACCTGGTGCGTGTATACCTCAACGGCATCGGTCGCACCAAACTGCTCACCGCCGAGGAGGAGGTCGAGCTCGCGAAGCGCATCGAGGCCGGCGTGTTCGCCCAGCACGTGTTGGACACCGACACCCGGCTCTCGCCCGAACAACGCGCCGAACTCGAGGAGCTGGTCCGGGACGGGCAGGAGGCCAAGAACCACCTGCTGGAGGCCAACCTCCGTCTGGTGGTCAGCCTCGCCAAGCGCTACACCGGCCGCGGCATGCCCCTGCTGGACCTGATCCAGGAGGGCAACCTGGGCCTGATCCGCGCGGTGGAGAAGTTCGACTACACCAAGGGCTTCAAGTTCTCCACCTACGCCACCTGGTGGATCCGCCAGGCGATCACCCGCGGTATGGCCGACCAGGGCCGCACCATCCGGCTCCCGGTGCACCTGGTGGAGCAGGTGAACAAGCTGGCCCGGATCAAGCGCGACCTGCACCAGCGCCTCGGTCGGGAGGCCACCAACGAGGAGCTCGCCGAGGAGTCCGGTCTGCCGGTGGACAAGGTCGTCGACCTGATGGACCACGCACGGGACCCGGTGAGCCTGGACATGCCGGTCGGCTCCGAGGAGGACGCACCCCTGGGGGACTTCATCGAGGACTCCGAGGCGACCGACGCGGAGAACGCCGTGATCTCCGGGCTGCTGCAGGACGACCTGCGTCGGGTGCTGGCCACCCTGGACGACCGCGAGCAGCAGGTCATCCGGATGCGGTACGGCATCGACGACGGTCAGCCCAAGACGCTGGACCAGATCGGCAAGCGGTTCGGTCTGTCCCGGGAGCGGGTGCGGCAGATCGAGCGCGAAGTCATGTCCAAGCTGCGCCAGGGCGAGCGGGCGGAGCGGCTCCGCGCCTACGCGAGCTGAGTGGGCTCGCCAGAAGATCACCCGAAGGCAGGGTTGACTTCTCCGTGCGCTCAGGGCAGCGTCTGCCTTGACGAAGCTACGCGACGCGGGCGGTCCACTACTCCCCGTGTTCGCATCCCTAGGAAGGTCGGGACGGTCGGGGGCCGGCCCGGCCTTCCAGCATGTCGGCGCCCGCACGTCTCTGTACGCCGAGGCCGTCAGCTCACTCCAGGAACCGTGTCGCCCACGCCGTCAGCTCGGCTCGGGTGACCCCGTGCTCGCACAACCACCCGTGCACCCCGCCGGGGTGCTCGTCCAGCCGCGTCAGCACCACCTCGATCGCCTCGGCGGGAGCCGAGACCAGCTGACGCACGGCGTCCTCGTCCACCCCGGGCGGCAGCGTCGCCGGCTCCCCCGACAGCCGCCGCAGCACCAGGGGCATGTTCCGGTCGGTACGGACGTAGTCGGCGACGATGGTGTCCCGTCGCACCCCCGCGGCGTACAGCAACAACGCGACCACGACGCCCGTGCGGTCCTTGCCCGCCGCGCAGTGCACCAGGACCGGTCCCGGTGCGCCGTCCGCCACGCCCGCGACCACCAGCCGGAACGCCCGGGCCAGGTCGGTCCCCGACCGTTCGAGCAGGCCGAGGTAGAGGTCCCGCAGACTTGGGGGAGCAGGCTGCTCGGGCTGCGGTTGTGCCGGCTGGTCCAGCAGGGGCACGTGGTGCACGACGGTGTCCGGACCGGCCAACGGGTGGGTCCGACCCTCGGCCTCGAACCGTGACCGCAGGTCGACCACCACCCGGGGTGGCCAGGGGGCGACGTGCGCCGGGGCGACGTCCCCGGGGAGCGGCACGTCACCGCGGTAGAGCACGCCGGATCGGGTCCGTCGGCCGTCCGCCGTGGCCAACCCGCCGAGGTCCCGGAGGTTGACCGGTGCGGTGAGTGCTGCCGTGGGCTGCGTTGCCGTCATGTCACCTCTCCTGCGCCCGGGCGGTGTCGTCCCCGCCGTGCGGTGGAGCACCGCGAACACGAGTGCCCCTCGCAGCCTATCCGGATCGTCCGGTCCCGGTTCCGACACGACACGAACGGCGTCGGGACGCACCGTGACAGCTTCGACGCGGATCACACCCCGGAACTCCCCGCGACCCGACCGGGCGGAGGTACGGTCCAGAACAACCCGAATGCGCGCAAGGGAGCCCGCGACGTGACCGCGACCACCACGTTCCAGCACACCGAGGTGTTGCCGCTCGGCCCGGACCGCACCGAGTACCGCCTGGTGACCACCGAGGGCCTGCGCCTGGTCGAAGCCGCAGGCCGCCGCTTCCTCGAGGTGGACCCGCAGGTGCTCACGCTGCTCGCCCACGAGGCCATCAAGGACATCCAGCACCTGCTGCGTCCCTCGCACCTGGCCCAGCTCCGGGCGATCGTCGACGACCCCGAGGCGAGCCCCAACGACCGGTTCGTGGCCATGGACCTGCTGCGCAACGCCTGTATCGCCGCGGGCGGTGTCCTGCCGATGTGCCAGGACACCGGTACCGCGATCGTGATCGGCAAGCGCACGGAGACCGTGCTGACCGGCGGCACCGACGAGGAGGCGCTGTCCCGCGGTGTCTTCGACGCCTACCAGCAGCTCAACCTGCGCTACTCGCAGATGGCGCCGATCACCTTCTGGGAGGAGCGCAACACCGGCACCAACCTGCCGGCGCAGATCGAGCTGTACACCGCGGCCGGTACCGAGCCGAAGTACGAGTTCCTGTTCATGGCCAAGGGCGGCGGCAGCGCCAACAAGTCCTTCCTCTACCAGG